>NZ_CP087999.1:2770000-2930000 GCF_021044625.1 Geomonas sp. RF6
CGATAGTGCACTAGTACCGTGAGGGAAAGGTGAAAAGTACTCCAATGAGGAGGGTGAAATAGAACCTGAAACCGTATGCCTACAAGCAGTGGGAGCACTATGGAGCAATCCAGTGTGACCGCGTGCCTTTTGCATAATGAGTCAGCGAGTTACTCTCAGCAGCGAGGTTAAGTTCATAGAACGGAGCCGCAGCGAAAGCGAGTCTGAACAGGGCGCCATAGTTGCTGGGAGTAGACCCGAAACCGGGTGATCTATCCATGTCCAGGGTGAAAGGAAGGTAACACTTCGTGGAGGCCCGAACCCACTGGCGTTGAAAAGCCAGGGGATGAGGTGTGGATAGGAGTGAAAGGCTAATCAAACTCGGAGATAGCTGGTTCTCCCCGAAATATATTTAGGTATAGCCTCACAGAGTAAGTAACGGGGGTAGAGCACTGGATGGGCTAGGGGTCTTACCGGATTACCAAACCTAACCAAACTCCGAATACCGTTAACTGTTACTGTGGGAGTCAGACCGCGGGTGATAAGATCCGCGGTCGAAAGGGAAACAGCCCAGACCGCCAGCTAAGGTCCCAAAATCTACGCTAAGTGGAAAACGATGTGGAAATGCCCAGACAACCAGGAGGTTGGCTTAGAAGCAGCCATCCTTTAAAGAAAGCGTAATAGCTCACTGGTCGAGTGGGTCTGCGCGGAAAATGTAACGGGGCTCAAGCGTAGTACCGAAGCTGCGGATTCGCTTCTTAAGGAGCGAGTGGTAGGGGAGCATTGTGTAAGCCTGTGAAGGTCGACCGCGAGGACGGCTGGAGGTATCACAAGAGATTATGCTGACATGAGTAGCGAAAAACAAGGTGAGAAACCTTGTCACCGAAAACCCAAGGTTTCCTACGTAAAGGTAATCTGCGTAGGGTTAGTCGGTCCCTAAGGCGAGGCCGAAAGGCGTAGTTGATGGGAAACAGGTTAATATTCCTGTACCACCTGTTGTTGCGATGGGGGGACGGAGAAGGGTAGGCGATCCAGGCGCTGGTTGTCCTGGTTTAAGGCTGTAGGCGGGAGAAGGAGGCAAATCCCTTTCTCTATTCAACGCTGAGAGCTGATGACGAGGGGGTATCCCCGTAAAGTCGTCGATCCCATGCTTCCAAGAAAAGCCTCTAAGCTTCAGACAGCAGGTGACCGTACCGTAAACCGACTCAGGTGGGTGAGGATAAATGTCCTAAGGTGCTTGAGAGAACACTGGTTAAGGAACTCGGCAAAATGATACCGTAACTTCGGGAGAAGGTATGCCCTTTTTGGTGAAAGCGATTCGCTCGCCTAGCTGAGGAGGGTCGCAGAGAAATGGCGGTAGCGACTGTTTACTAAAAACATAGGACTCTGCAAAGTCGCAAGACGACGTATAGGGTCTGACGCCTGCCCGGTGCCGGAAGGTTAAGGGGATTTGTTAGCCGCAAGGTGAAGCTTTGAACCGAAGCCCCGGTAAACGGCGGCCGTAACTATAACGGTCCTAAGGTAGCGAAATTCCTTGTCGGGTAAGTTCCGACCTGCACGAATGGCGTAACGATTTCCGCGCTGTCTCAACCAGTGGCTCAGCGAAATTGAATTCTCGGTGAAGATGCCGAGTACCCGCGGTAAGACGGAAAGACCCCGTGCACCTTTACTACAGTTTGACAGTGACATTCGAATTAGCTTGTGTAGGATAGGTGGGAGGCTGTGAATCCGGGACGCCAGTTTCGGTGGAGCCATCCTTGAAATACCACCCTGGTTGGTTTGGGTGTCTAACCCAGGTCCGTCATCCGGATCGGGGACACTGTCTGATGGGTAGTTTGACTGGGGCGGTCGCCTCCCAAAGAGTAACGGAGGCGCGCGAAGGTTCCCTCAGGCTGATTGGAAACCAGCCGTAGAGTGTAAAGGCATAAGGGAGCTTGACTGCGAGACCCACAAGTCGAGCAGGTACGAAAGTAGGTCTTAGTGATCCGGCGGTTCTGTATGGAAGGGCCGTCGCTCAACGGATAAAAGGTACGCCGGGGATAACAGGCTGATCTCCCCCAAGAGTTCACATCGACGGGGAGGTTTGGCACCTCGATGTCGGCTCATCGCATCCTGGGGCTGAAGTAGGTCCCAAGGGTTTGGCTGTTCGCCAATTAAAGCGGTACGCGAGCTGGGTTTAAAACGTCGTGAGACAGTTTGGTCCCTATCTACCGTGGGCGTAGGATACTTGAGAAGAGTTGACCTTAGTACGAGAGGACCGGGTTGAACGTACCTCTGGTGTGCCAGTTGTTCCGCCAGGAGCAGTCGCTGGGTAGCTATGTACGGAAAGGATAACCGCTGAAAGCATCTAAGCGGGAAGCCTCCTTCAAGATTAGGTATCCCCGGGAGCAATCCCCTGAAGGCCCGTTGTAGACCACAACGTTGATAGGCCGGGTGTGTAAGTACAGTAATGTACTCAGCTTACCGGTACTAATCGGCCGTGAGGCTTGACCATAAAAAATTATTGAAGGGGGGTGGACCTCCACCCCCCGATTATATGCTGCGACTGCCGACAGATCAGATGACTATGCGATTGGAGAAACGAAGTGCTGAAGGCCGAAAGGTCGAAAGCGAAAAGTTTCTCTGTGGCAATGCCGAGAGGGTCACACCCGTTCCCATCCCGAACACGGAAGTTAAGCCTCTCTGGGCCGATGGTACTGCACGGGAAGCTGTGTGGGAGAGTAGGTCGCCGCAGGGAATTTAATTGAAAAGCCCCACCCCGAAAGAGGTGGGGCTTTTCTGCGTCTGGTGCTTCATGGCTTGCGCTGGCGCGGATCGACGGACGTTGTGGACGTTGTAGGCCGGAATAAGCGACAGCGTTTCCGGCACTTGCTGCTGCACGGCGGGTCGGGCGCTGCCGGGGGATATCGCTATTTCTCCGTCGCTTCTTTTTGCAGAGCGGTGTTCAGCGCAAACGCTGCTTCTACCCCTTCCGAAGCGGCGACTATGGCGAGTTGTACCGAGCGGGCGGCATCGCCGGCCACGAAGAGGCGCGCCTTGGTCTGCTGGAACTTGCCGGCCTCCACTACGCCACCTCCCGTCACATGACATCCGAGCTTTTCCGCCAGCGGCGACGCCTGGTACTGCGCCGGGTTGAAGAAAAGCGCCTTTCGTGACAGAGGGGGGCGTTCCCGGTACATGAGCCTGATCTCCTTTCCTTCTTCTCCCCTCATTTCCATTATCTTCTCTGTTATCACTGCTATCCCGTGCTTTCCGAGGTGCGCTGTCTGCTCGGCGCTCAGAGGTTCTCCGCCGTCAGTGCACAAGATGACGTCTTTGCTCCATCCGATGAGCTCAAGCGCGTACTCATACCCCGTTTCCCCTGCCCCATATACCGCAAGTGGCTGGTCCCGCATCTCCCACCCGTCGCAATAGGGGCAATGAAAGACGTTGTGCCCGTAGAACCTTTCCAGCCCCGGCACTTCGGGGAGGACGTCAACTACGCCGGTGGCTATCAGGAGGAACTTGCCGCGGTCAAAGGCGCCGTTGCTGAGCTCCACTTCGTAGCCGTCTTCTATTTCCTGTGCGTCGACTATTTCCCCTTCCACGTACCGCACTGAAGGATAGTTCGCCAACTCCTTCCGCGCCAGATCCCTCAGTTCGATGGGGTTTATCCCGTCCCGGCTGATAAAGCCGTGCAGCGCCTTCGATACGAAGTTCCTCGGCTTCCCGGAGTCGTAGACCACGACGTCTCTGCGGCACCGTCCGAGGATCAGCGCGGCGCTCAGTCCTGCTATGCCACCACCAGCTATCAGCACATCGTGCATGCGCTCCTCCGGGTTTTCCTACTCCATCCGCAAGCCGTCGTCCGGGGCGTGCGGGCACTTCGGGGGAGGCGCGAAAGCTGAGCCATAATTGAAATAGCTGTCCCTGAAGCAGTACCCGGCCGCTGCCTGGCAGGTCTCGAACTCTCCGCAGTCGTGGCAGGCGGAGCCGCTGAACTTCTCTTGCGCCGGATAGGCAAATTCCAGGAGCTCCTCGCTGTTCCATACCTCCAGCACCGAGCGGTCGCGCACATCCCCGACTATAAATACTCCCTCCTGGGGAATTGTATCGCAAAGGACAACCTTTCCATCGGGAGTAATGGTCATGCTGCTGCGTCCTCCCGAGCAGTGCGACCTTATCAGCCATGCCTCCGCTTTCGACTTCAATACTTCGGGAGCGAACGATGCCTCGGCGCCGGGGAAGGCTGCGGCAGATGGCTCTTCGCCGTCTGCAGGCGCCTCTTCCAGTCCGGTCATTCTCAACTCAAGTCCCGGGAAATCCTGCCGCGCCCGCGCACACTGCTCGGCTATGCTGTGCCTGTCTTCCCTGGTGAGGAAAAGGCCGTCGTCATGCCTGTGCCACGTCCTGTTGTAGGCAGCAACCGACAGTTGCTGCACCCCCATATCGTAGAGAAGCTCGATCCAGTCGTACACCCGGGGCGCATTCAGCGGCGTGACCACAGATTTGACCCGGAGGTTGAGTCCTCTGCCTGAGAGGTTTCGGACGCTGTCCATTGCCCTTTCGAAGAAGCCGGGACTCCCTGCCATAGTGTCTGCGGTCTGTGCGTCGGGACCGTCCATACTGAGCTGGATCTCCCGGACATACTGGTTCACCGGCTCAGCCATGCCGATATCCACCAAAGCGCCCGCCATTGCACGGGTTACGTGGCACTTGGTGGAAAGAAGAAAGAGCATCCTGTGCCTTATGAGCTCTTCGAGGAGGATCAGGGCATCTTTACGAAAGAGGGGGTCCCCCCCCGAAAGGGTCACCATATCCATGCCGAGATCGCGTGCCTCCTGAAATATCTCGAGCCACCGCTCGGTGGAAAGGTGCTCCGACTGCGGCACCCTGCGCCGATGGGCATAACAGTACAGACAGCTGGTCTCGCAGTCGTTGGAAAACATCAGGTTGAGCGACAATGGCGCGGGGGGCCTTTTCTGGGAAGCTCCGTCGACCGGCGCCTCAAGGAAGGCGAACGGGTCGTACTTCTTTACATATGGGGCGAGTTCGTCGCTCATTTCCACCACTGCGTCATTTTCCTTGTTGGCAGAGGAGATTACCTCAGTAAGGAACTGCTGCGACTTCTCGAGGGACTCCATCGCGTGGGCGTATTGAACGACCATCGAGAGGTGGCGGAAATTGAGCTTGCCGTCCATGAGTGAGAGGGTCGCAGCCATGAGCGGCGATAGGATGGAATAGGCGATCTGCTCCGGCTCGTACTTTTGCAGCAGCGACCACTCGCCGGAGCGCTTCAGGCGCCAGTACGGTGATATGACAGGTACCGTGGCATCGGTGATCTCATGATCCCTGCCGAGTACAGTGCAATCCAGTCGCATAATCTTTCTTCCCTCCTGCAGGAAAGGTAAAGAAGGGGGAGCGGTGAAAGTAGACCGCGGTCGCCCGAAAGGCTAAGGGGCATCTAGAAGACGTCGTTTGAGCAGGCGACGCAGGCGGTGCAGTTCGTCACGCATTGGAGGCAGCTCGTGATGCACGTGGTGCAGAACGGGCAGCCGCTGACGCCGTCGATGCTGAGGCCGGGGTATCTCACCGACAGCCCTGCGATCTTGGAGCGGTACTTTTCCACGAAATCGCGCTCGATCTCCGCGCCCTCCAGTTCGAGCTGGTAAAGGATCATGCGGTGCTTTTTCTCGATCGCCGCCTTCTCCTCCGGGGTGACTTCCTTCCCCTGCAGCTCTATGAACTCCTTCTCGGCCTTGACCTTTGCTACCCTCAGATTCGCTGCTCGTACCTGGATCTCCACAATGGCAGATAACTCGCGATCCCTGAATTCGTCAGACATGGCGCTTCCTCCTGTGGGTTTTTGATTATCTTCGGTCGGGGCATCGCTACTGGCGGAAAAGGCGGGGCTTCGGGTTCAGGGTGAAGTCTACTATATCGTTAGATGTAATCAATGGTATAGGCGACGAGGGGGGCATAGTAATGTAGGCCGGAATAAGCGGAGCGTTTCCGGCAGCTCTTGTGCAGCTTGTCCCGGGGCGATGCCGGGAACGCCTCCGGCTTATCCCGGCCTACATTACAACATTACACCATCGGGTCCTCTCCAATTCCGGGAGGTGTTCCTGCCGCCGGGCGCTCGGCGCATAGCTGGAGAAAAAGGTACACTTGAAAGTGGACGATGAATCCGGAGGACACGTGTATGAACCAGCAAGAGAAGCACGTGGCGATCGTGGGAGGGGGATTTGCGGGGCTGAATGCCGCGAAGGTCCTCGGTAATGTGCCAGGCATCTCGGTTACCATCATCGACGCCAGGAACTACCATCTTTTCCAGCCTCTTCTGTACCAGGTCGCCACAGCGGGACTCAATCCCTCGGACATAGCAGCGCCGATTCGAAACGTGCTGGTTCGTTACAAGAACATCCGCGTCCTGATGGCGGAGGTGACGTCCATCGATCCTTCCCGGCGCCAGGTTTTCCTGTCCGGCCAGTTGCCGGTCTCTTTCGATTACCTCATCCTCGCGTCGGGGGCAACGAGCAGTTACTTCGGCCACGACGACTGGGAGCTCCATGCCCCGGGATTGAAAACCGTGGAGCAGGCCACGGAGATCCGGCGCCGCATCCTGACGGCGTTTGAAGAGGCGGAAATGACCTCGGACCGCGCCACCCAGGACAAGCTCCTCACCTTTGTCGTTATCGGAGGCGGGCCGACCGGGGTCGAGCTTGCCGGCGCAATCTCCGAGATGTGCCACTTTACCCTGGTCAGGGACTTCAGAAAGATCGACTCCCGGCGCAGCAGGGTGATCCTCATCGAGGCCGGGCCTCGCATACTCGCGGCATTTCCCCAGGAGCTTTCCGACTTCGCCACGGAGATACTGAAGAAGTTCCACGTGCAGGTGCGCACGGGCGTGAGGGTGGAATCGGTTGACCATCATGGGGTCACTGCTGGGGACGAGTTCATTCCGTCCGCTACTATCCTGTGGGCGGCGGGTGTGAAGTCGTCTGATCTGGCACAGGGAATGGGGGTGCCTCTCGACCGTCAGGGGCGGGTCATCGTGCAGCCCGATCTGAGCATCAAGGAGTTCCCCTATCTCTTCGTGGCTGGAGATCTCGCCCACTTTGACGGTGCCGACGGCAATCCGCTGCCGGGGCTTGCGCCGGTCGCGCTGCAACAGGGTCGAAAGGCCGCGAGAAATATCGTGCGCGATGTGAAGGGGAAGGAGCGCACCCCCTTTCGCTACATCGACAAGGGGATGCTCGCCACCATCGGCAGAAACGAGGCGGTGGGGCAGTTCCGGCGCATAAAGTTCAGGGGGGGGATTGCCTGGCTCGTCTGGCTCTTCGTGCACATCTACTACCTCACCGGATTCGCCAACCGCTTCGCCGTCGTGCTGCAGTGGGCGTGGTCCTATACGACCTTCAAGCGAGGGGCGAGGCTGATCCTTGGCAGGGACTGGCGCATGTTCAGGAAGAGAGAGGGGGAGCGTGCTGCTCCGCCAGCTCCCGGCTCACCGCCACAACCTTGAGGGCGAACGTGAGGTCCTGTCCCGCCAGCGGATGATTCCCGTCCAGAGTGATGCCGTCAGCGTCGACGGCAGCGACCACCATTACACGCTCACCCTTGCCGCCGAACTCCACAGCAACTTTGTCTCCCGGGGCGATGACCTTTCCGTGCGGGAAGGTCGAGCGGTGCACCTTGATGATATTTTTCTGCAGTCGGGGGCCGAAGGCGTCGGCACAGGGGATGAGGATGTTTCTGACCTCGCCGACTTCCATGCCGGCGATCTCCTCCTCTAGCCTCGGGAAAAGCTCCCCCTCACCGGCAGTAAAGACCAACGGTTCCTCCTCCGTAGTGCTGGCAAAGATGCGGCCGTTATCGAGGGTGCCGATGTAGTGAACCGTTATTCTGCTTCCTGCTGGTGCATCCATTTTCTCCGCTCCTTCCTGAGTTGTGCTGAAAAAGAGTGCAGCGTTGTGACGGGTGGCGGTAATGCTCATCCGTATCCTGCCGTTTCACGGTTCTCTGGACCTTCCGCGACGAGGATTCCGCAGTACTTGCACAAACCAAACCGGTGAACGTTGACGAGCCTTCGCAGCGGATGATAAGCTCATGAAGATGTGTCGCGGCGGGTGACACGTCCAAATTCGACCCCCCGGCATCTTCCCCGTTCCCACGGAAAGGCCACCATGTCCCTCTTCCTCGCAGCCTACCTGACCATTTACGGCGGCATCCATCTCTACCTCTGGTTCAGGACCGTGCGCGCCTTCGATCTGCACCCTCCGTGGTCCCCGCTTCTCGGGGTGCTCTGCGCTTTCATGGTCGCCGCACCGATCATTGTGCGGCTGCTGCAGCGTCACGATGCTGAGGGCGCTGCGCGTGCCGTCGCTTATGTCGGCTATACCTGGATGGGGTGCATTTTCCTTTTCTTCAGCGCCTCCGTCGCCATCGACCTTCTGCGCGGCGTCCTCTGGACGGGCGCCAAGTTGCTCGGCCGCGAAATCTTCCAGATCCCCTCAGCAGCGGCACTGTCAGTATCCCTGGTGCTCGCGGTCGCGGCCGCCACATACGGATTCTTCGATGCCCGAAAGCTGCGCGTGGAGCACGTCACGGTGAAGACGCAAAAGCTGCCGAAGCGGGTGCGGGTCGTCCAGCTTTCCGACGTGCACCTGGGGCTAGTGGTGGGGCGGGAACGCCTCCTCCAGATCCTGCAGGAAGTAATCGCCGCGCAGCCGGACCTCCTCGTTTGCACCGGGGACCTCATCGACGGGCAGGTCGACGGTCTGCAGGGGCTGGACGAAGTCCTGCAGCAGGTAAAACCGCCGCTCGGCAAGTTTGCGGTCACCGGCAATCACGAGGCGATCGCCGGGATCGCCCCCTCAGTCGGGTTCATCAGGCGCAGCGGATTTACCCTCTTGCGTGGTGACGCGGCGCATATGGCAGGCGCCCTCACCGTTACCGGTGTGGACGACCCCTTCATCCACAGCTCGTCGCCGATCTCGGAGCCGGCGCTACTGAAGGCGCTCCCGCGGGAAAAGTTCATCCTGCTCCTCAAACACCGCCCCGCCGTCCACCCCGACTCGAGAGGGCTCTTTGACCTGCAACTCTCCGGGCATGTCCACAAGGGGCAGATCTTTCCCTTCAACCTCCTCACTCACCTCTTTTACCCCGCCCCGATGGGTCTCTCCAGCGCAGGCCCCGGCTCGCACCTCTATGTGAGCAGGGGAACCGGGACATGGGGGCCCCCCATGCGGGTCCTCGCTCCCCCCGAAATCACCATCGTCGATATCGTCCCGCAAGAGGGGTAGTTGTCAACCCTACCCGTACCTCCTTGGTTGACGAGGCTCGCCCCGGTGTGCTACAAACTGGCAGTTCACCGTTTGGCCCGGTGTGGAGACATTTTGCTTGGAGGAGATGTGCGTTCATTTGCAGAGGAGCTTGATGAGCTGCGTGCCGAGGGGCTGTACCGCACCCTGCGGACGGTCGGAGGCGGGCAGCGGAGCTGGGTGGAGGTTGAAGGGAAACGCGCGCTCCTTTTGTGCTCCAACAACTACCTGGGACTGGCCGATCACCCCGCACTGAAAGAGGCTGCTTCGGAGGCTGCTGCCCTCGGCACCGGGAGCGGAGCTTCCCGGCTGGTGTCGGGGACGATGGAGCTCCATGAAAAGCTGGAGGCGCGGCTGGCGGCTTTCAAGGGGACAGAGCGGGCGCTTCTCTTCAACAGCGGGTACGCCGCCAATACCGGCATCATCTCGGCGGTAGTCGGCCGCGGCGACGTCATCCTTTCCGACCGGCTGAACCACGCGAGCATAGTCGACGGCGCCCTTCTCTCCCGGGCGAATTTTTTCAGGTACCCGCACCGGGACATGGAGGCGCTCGGGAGGCTCCTGAGGGAGAAGCGCGGCAACGGTCGCTGCCTTATCGTGACCGACGGCGTCTTCAGCATGGACGGCGACATCGCGCCGCTGAAAGAGATCGTGAACCTCGCGGAGGAGCACGGTGCGCTGGTGATGGTGGACGATGCCCATGGCTGCGGGGTGATCGGCGAGAGCGGGCGAGGTTCCGCGGAGATCTGCGGCGTTCTGGAGAGGGTACATCTCCAGATGGGGACTCTGGGGAAAGGTTTCGGGAGCTACGGCGCGTACGTGGCTGCGTCGGCAGAGATGTGCGAATACCTCGTCAACCGGGCGCGCTCCTTCATTTTCTCGACCTCGCTTCCTCCCGCGGTGCTGGCCGCCTCGCTGGCAGCGGTCGAGCTCGTCGACTCGCCGGAAGGGGCGCGCTTGAGGGAAAGGCTGGCGGCAAACGTCTCTCTTTTCAAGGCCCGCCTGGCCGAGGCGGGGCTCGACACCATGGGGAGCGAGACGCAGATCGTGCCGGTATTTGTGGGAGGTGCGGAGGAGACGATGCAGATCAGCCGGGAGCTTTTGGAGGAAGGTCTCTTTGTGCAGGGAATCCGCCCACCGACGGTGCCTGCCGGCAGCTGCAGGCTGCGCTGTACCGTCATGGCGACACATGCCGAGGCGGAGCTCATTGATGCCGCGGAGAAGATTGCACGCGTCTGCGGCAGGCGGATGGAGCGGCGCAAATCTGGGGAAATGGGGTAACGATGCCTTTTGTTGATCTGGATGGGGTGAGGTTGCATTTCGAGGAGACGGGGAGCGGCAGGCCGATCGTCTTCCTCCACGGCTGGGGTATGTCCGGGCGCGTCTGGCATTTCCAGCGCGACTTCGCCGAGAAGAACCGGCTTATCTTCCCCGACTTTCGGGGACACGGGCAGTCTGCGACGGCAGATGAGTACACCTTGGAGGCGTACTCCGCGGATCTTGAGAAGTTACTCCAGCGTCTGGACGTGCATGACGCGATCGTCGTGGGGTGGTCGATGGGGACGCAGGTGGCGCTGCAGAGCTACTCGAGGGTCCGCTCCCGCGTCGCGGCACTCGTCCTGGTGGGGGTGACACCGCGCTTTACCATCGCACCTGACTACGAGCACGGGAAGCCGCAGGCAGAGGTGAAGGGGCTGGGGCTGCGGCTGCGCAGGGATTACCAGCGGGCGATGGGGGACTTTTTCAAGGGGATGTTCGTGCCTGATGAGATGCCTCCCGAGCAGTATCAACGCATCGTGCACCAGATCATCATGGGAGGGCATTCCCCCGACCGCGAGGCGGTACTGAAGTCGCTGCAGATCCTCGACACGGCGGATCTGCGGGAACTGCTGCCGGAGATTGGATGTCCGGTCCTCCTGGTCCATGGCGACAGCGACACTATCTGCCCCGCTTCGGCGGCGCAATATGCGGCACACCGACTTCCGCATGGCGACCTTCGCCTCATGCACGGCTGCGGCCACGCGCCGTTCATGACGAGACCGGAGGAGTTCAACGAGATTCTCGCGGAGTTTCTGGAGGGGCTGGGGCGGTGAGTGCCTGTATTTGCGAGTGCAGCCTCAGGCTAGAACCATCCCCTCCCCCCTTGCGGGGGAGGGCCAGGGTGGGGGGATGGTGCCGCCAATGAGCTGATGGCAGCTTCACCCACCCCCTGTCCCCCTCCCGTCAAGGGAGGGGGGACGTGATTTGAGGAGAGACCATTTGGATAGGGAGAAGGTGCGGAATGCTTTTCACAGGCAGGCGCACCAATACGATAGACATGCAGTAGTGCAGCGCGCGGTTGTGGATCAGCTGTTGGAGCGTCTGGAGAGGACAGGGGTGCGCCCCCGGCGGCTTCTCGATGTGGGGGCAGGGACCGGACGGCTCCTCGCGGCGCTTCATCTTGCGTACCCTGAGGCCGCCGCAAGCGGAGTCGACCTCGCGCCGGGGATGTGCGAGAGCGCAGCGGCGTCGCTGCGCGGCACCGGAATAGAGGTGCTAAATGCGGATGCCGAGCATCTGCCTTTTCCGGCAGACTCCTTTGATCTGGTTCTTTCCACCTCCACCTTCCAGTGGCTCACGACACTGGATAACGCTTTCGCTGAGGCGTACCGCGTCCTGCAGCCCGGCGGGCTCTTCTGCTTTGCGCTCTTCGGCGAGGACACCCTTTTCGAGCTGCGCGAGTCCTACGACCGGGCGGACGGCGGCAGCAAGAGGAGCCTCGCTTTCTTCTCATGCCTTGAGGTGCTCGCGGCCCTCGACAGGACCGGATTTGAGGAGTGCCAGGTGGAGTCCGAGCTGGAGAGGGAGTATCACGCTGATGTGCCGGAGCTTCTGCGCTCGCTGAAGGAGATCGGGGCGAAGACGGTCGCGCCTGTCGTGCGCAAGGGGCTATCGGAGCGGCGAGTGATGCTGGAGATGATGGAGATATACCGCAGGGAGCATGGTGGGCCGAAGGGGATTCCGGCGACGTATGAGGTGCTCTATGGGCTGGGGTGGAAGAGGTAGGTAGCCTGCGTGGGTGGCATGTTCAGCAAAAGGCAAAATCCCCCCTGTCCCCCCTTCGCAAAGGGGGGGACGTGAGGTCGCGTGCGGTGGTTCCTGGAAGATCGCTGCGTTGCAGAAATTTCCTGAGAACCTGAAAGACATCAAAAAAGGCGCCCCCTGTGCGGAGGCGCCTTTTTCTTTTTAGGCCCTGGTGAGCTGGCGGTACCTGATGCGGTGCGGCTGGTCCGCTGCGGTGCCGAGACGGGCGTGGCGGTCCTCTTCGTACTCGGAGTAGTTCCCCTCGAACCAGAACACCTTGCTGTCACCCTCGAAGGCGAGGATGTGCGTGGCGATGCGGTCCAGGAACCAGCGGTCGTGGGAGATCACTACGGCGCAGCCGGCGAAGTTCTCCAGCGCTTCTTCCAGTGCGCGCATGGTGTTGACGTCGAGATCGTTGGTCGGCTCATCCAGCAGGATGACGTTCCCGCCGTCCTTCAGCATCTTCGCGAGGTGCACGCGGTTCCTCTCGCCGCCGGAAAGCATGCCGACCTTCTTTTGCTGGTCGCTCCCGGAGAAGTTGAACCTCGCCACGTAGGCACGGGAGTTCACCAGCTGCTTCCCGAGCTGCAGCTGCTCCTGCCCGCCGGTAATCACCTCCCAGATCGTCTGCTCCGGGTCGAGTGCGTCCCTGCTCTGGTCCACATAGGCGAGTTTCACGGTGTCGCCGATCTTGAAGCTGCCGGCATCGGGCTTCTCCTCGCCGGTAATCATGCGGAAAAGGGTCGTCTTCCCTGCGCCGTTCGGACCGATGACCCCGACGATGCCACCCGGCGGCAGGCGGAATTCCATCCCCTCTATGAGGAGCTTGTCGCCGTACGCCTTGTTGACGCCGCTGGCTTCCACAACGACCCCGCCGAGACGCGGCCCGGGTGGGATGTAGATCTCCAGGTCGCGCGCCCTTCTTTCGCTTTCGGTGTTGAGCATATCCTCGTAGGAGGTGATGCGCGCCTTCCCCTTCGCGTGGCGCCCCTTCGGAGACATGTTGATCCACTCCAGTTCGCGCTTCAGGGTCTTTTGCCGCTCGCTCTCGGTCTTCTCCTCCTGCGCCAGGCGCTTCTCCTTCTGCTCCAGCCAGGAGGAGTAGTTCCCCTGCCACGGGATCCCCTGGCCGCGGTCGAGCTCCAGGATCCAGCCGGCAACGTTGTCGAGGAAGTAGCGGTCGTGGGTCACGGCGATGACGGTCCCGGCGTAGCGCTGCAGGTGCTGCTCCAGCCAGGCGACGGACTCTGCGTCAAGGTGGTTTGTCGGCTCGTCCAGAAGGAGGATGTCCGGCTTCTGCAAAAGGAGTCGGCAAAGCGCCACGCGCCTCTTTTCACCACCGGAGAGGTTGGCGACGTTCGTTTCGGGCGGGGGGCAGCGCAGCGCGTCCATCGCCAGCTCGAGGCGGCTGTCCAGATCCCAGGCGTCGAGGTGGTCCAGTTTCTCCTGCACCGCGGCTTGGCGGTCGCACAGCTTTTCCATCTCGGCGTCGGACATTTCCTCGCCAAAGCGCATGTTGATCTCGTTGAACTCGTTCACGAGGTCGACAACTTCCTGCACACCCTCCTCGACGCACTGGCGCACCGTCTTCGAGGGGTCAAGCTGCGGCTCCTGCTCGAGAAAGCCGACGGTGTGGCCGGGGGAGAGGACGGTCTTGCCGTTGTACTCCTTGTCCACTCCGGCGAGGATGCGCAGGAGCGAACTCTTCCCGGAGCCGTTCAGACCGAGCACGCCGATCTTCGCGCCGTAGAAGTAGGAGAGGTAGATGTCTTTGAGGACAGGCTTCTTGTCGTAAAACTTGCTCACTCCGATCATGGAGTAGATAACCTTGTTCGGTTCAATCGCCATTTCTTGTCGCTGCCTCCGCAATAGGTGTAGTAATTTCTCATTTTTACATGCAAGGAGAGCGCTGTGTCAACTGCGGAGTCGTCCTTGACTTTCTTACGCATGTATAGTTAAATCCGCTGTCTTAAATTTATTGAAGCGAGGGACTTTCTCTTATGAATCTGTTGCAATCCTCCAGGCTATGGCTTTGCGCGCTTTCCGTTGCTTTTCTTGCAGGATGCGGCGGATCTTCCAGCAACGACACTGTGCCTCAGACGGTCAGCACCTTCTATGCCCACACCGCAGTGTTCAAGAACAACACGACGGTGCTTTCGGGGTACAACGCCTTCGGCCAGCTCGGCACCGGTGACCTCAAGAACCAGTCATCCTTCAACAAGGTGTCGGGCCTTTCCCTGAATCGGGTCGACGGCTTCGCGGCGGGCGGCGCCCACACCCTCGCCTTCCAGCGTTACAGCACGGTCCAGGCATGGGGCTCGAACCAGTACGGCCAGCTCGGAGGGGATGTCACAACCGGAAGCAGCGCCTCCTCGAAGACTCCGGTGAACGTCCTGAAAGAGAACGACGGCTCGATCCTCACCGGCGTAACCGGCGTCGCTGCCGGCGGGTACCATTCCCTGGCGATCTCCGGCGGCAATGTCTGGGCCTGGGGGGATAACGGCGCCGGGCAGCTCGGCAACGGTGACAACGGCTTCAGCCAGAAGACCCGCGCCGTCCAGGTAATTGATGAGAGCACCAATGCGCCCCTTTCCGACATCGTACTCGTCGCGGCAGGGGGAACGTGTTCGTACGCCATGAACAGCAACGGCCAGGTTTGGGGGTGGGGGAACAACGTCGACGGCCAGCTCCTGATAAACAAGCCGGACGAGGCACCGATTAACTACGCCAACAAGGCGCACCTTCTCTCCCTTCCCTTCCCCGTGAAGGCGATCTCCGCCCGCGGCAGCTACGCGGTGGTAATCAAGAAGGATGACGACACCGTCTGGGCCTGGGGGTATGACGGCTGGGGGCAGATAGGGATCGACCCGACGGACGCGGCGACGCTGGGTAAGGACTCCAAGGGTAACACGAAGGAGTACGTCCTCACTCCGCACCAGATCACCATCCTCGGATCGAACGGGAGCCGTACGGACCTCAAGGCCGCGGCGCTTCCCGCAGATGTGGCCAACCAGCGCGTCCTCGCGGCGGGCTCCGATCACGTGCTCGTGCTGACCCCGCAGGGGACGGTGTACGCCTGGGGGCTCAACTATTACGGCCAGCTCGGCAACAACGACAGGAACGCCACCTCCCACGAGGACGGGCTGAACATCCTTTACTACAGCAGCAACCCGCTCCAGGTGAGGGCGACAGGGGGGACCGCGGGGCAGCCGACCTCTTCCGTGTTCCTTACCGGCGTCACTGAGGTCTACGCCTACGGCCACTCCTCCTTCGCAGTTGCCAACGGGAAGCTGGTAGCCTGGGGCTCCAACCTCTACGGGCAGCTCGGCTTCTCCGATCCGTCAAAGAGCGGGATGCAGGAAAACCCGGCCCCGGTCCCGGGGTTCTGACCGGCCCTCTGGGTGAATAAGGAAGCTTTGACTGCCGGCGCAAAGGGCGCCGCAGCCGGGGTCGAAAACAAAGAGACGCCGACCCGTATCCCCTGTCTGGATGCGGGTTTGGCGGCGGTTTACAGGGGGGCGCGAGCCCCCCTTTTTCCTTGACTTGGCGCAAGCAGTTGGGCTAATTTGACGGATTGTTGAAAAGCCCGGCAGGGACAGAAAGGATGAGCACAGGATGGAAGAGTTAAGCGAGCTATTGCTGCAGAGAAGACGCAAGGTGGATGCACTGTGGGAGGCGGGGATCAACCCGTACCCCAACGATTTCCGCCCCCAGCACACCTCCGCCGACGTGCGCGCCGCCTACGGCGACGTGGAGACGATCGAGGAGAACCCGCAGAGCTTTGTGGTGGCAGGGCGCATCCTGGCGCGTCGTTCTTTCGGCAAGGCCGCCTTCGTCCAGTTGCAGGACCGCAAGGGGCGCCTGCAGCTGTACATGAAAAAGGACGTGCTGGGGGAGGAGCTCTTCGCAGCCTTTGAGGACTACGACATCGGCGACATCATCGGCGCCGTCGGGCACCCCTTCCGCACGAAGACCGGCGAGCTCTCCCTGAACGTGACCGAGGTGCGCCTCCTCACGAAGTCGCTCCTGCCGCTTCCGGAGAAGTTCCACGGGCTTACCGACGTGGAGACCCGCTACCGCCAGCGCTACGTCGACCTGATCGTGAGCCCCGAGGTGCGCGAGACCTTTTTCAAGCGCTCCCGCATCGTCTCCCTCATCCGCGAGTTCATGACCTCGAAGGACTTCCTCGAGGTGGAGACCCCGATGATGCAGCCGATCCCCGGCGGCGCCACGGCAAAGCCGTTCATCACCCACCACAACGCGCTGGACATGGACCTCTTCCTGCGCATAGCACCGGAGCTCTATCTGAAGCGCCTGGTGGTAGGCGGGCTGGACCGCGTCTTCGAGATCAACAGGAACTTCAGAAACGAAGGGATCTCGGTGCGCCACAACCCCGAGTTCACCATGATGGAGTTCTACCAGGCGTACGCGACATTCGAGGACCTGATGGACTTCACCGAGGAGCTGCTGTGCCACGTGGCCCAGGAGGTACTGGGGACGCTCGACTTCACCTATCAGGGTGAGGCGATCTCCTTCCAGCGCCCCTGGCAGCGTCTCACCGTGAAGGAGGCGATCCTCAAGTACGGCGAGATCGACGCGAAGAGCCTCGACGACCGCGACCTGGCGCTGGCATACGCGCACCGGCTCGGCCTCGAGCTCTCCGACGACGTCGGCTACGGCCGCCTCATCACCGAGATTTTCGAGGAAGTCGCCGAGACGAAGCTGATCCAGCCGACCTTCATCACCGAGTACCCCACCGAGGTCTCCCCCCTCTCGCGCAAGAACGACCACGATCCCGACTATGTCGACCGCTTCGAGTTCTTCTGCGCCGGTCGCGAGATGGCGAACGCGTTCTCCGAGCTCAACGACCCCCGCGACCAGAAGGAGCGCTTCCTCGCCCAGGTCGCCGCGAAGGCAAAGGGTGACGAGGAGGCGCACTACATGGACGAGGACTACATCCGCGCCCTGGAGTACGGGCTCCCCCCGACCGCAGGCGAAGGTATCGGCATCGACCGGCTGGTCATGCTCCTGACCGACTCCCCCTCGATCCGCGACGTCATCCTCTTCCCCCAGCTGAGAAAAGAGGCGAAGTAGATGCCCTTCGAGCTCCTCATAGGACTGCGCTACCTGAAGGCAAAGCGCAAGTCGACCTTTATCTCGCTGATCACCCTCATATCGGTGGCCGGCGTAGCATTGGGGGTTATGGCGCTCATCATCGTCCTCGCGGTGATGACCGGCTTTGAGGAGGACCTGAAGGAAAAGATCCTGGGGACGAACGCACACATCGTCGTCCTGAACGCCGCGGGGCCGATGCGCGACTACCGCACGGTCATGGAGAAGGTGCAAAAGATCGACGGCGTCGTCGCCGTCACCCCCTTCATCTACAACCAGGTCATGATCTCTTCCGGGAAGAACGTCTCCGGCGTCGTCCTGCGCGGGATCGACGTGAAGAGCGACGAGCAGGTCACGAACCTGCACAAGTCGATGCGGGAAGGGAGTCTCTCCGCGCTGGAGAAGGCGACCCCGGAGCAACCGGGGCTCGTTATCGGGAAGGAGCTCGCGAAGAACCTCGGGCTCTACCTCGGGGACAAGGTGGACGTCATTTCCCCGCTGGGGAATATCACCCCGCTCGGCATGATGCCGAAGCTGCGCCGCTTCCAGATCGTCGGGGTCTTCAACACCGGGATGTTCGAGTACGATTCCACGCTCGCCTACGTCTCCCTGAAGGAGGCACAGGAGTTCCTGGGGATAGACGACGAGGTCACCGGGATCCAGCTGAAGGTGCGGAACATCTATCACACGGGGGAACTTGCTGAGAAGGTGAACGAGACGCTCGGGCTGCCGTACCACGCCCGCGACTGGATGCAGATGAACAAGAACATCCTCTTCGCCCTGAAGACGGAGAAGAGCGTCATGTTCATCATCCTCACCCTCATCGTGCTGGTCGCCGCCTTCGGGATCGCCTCCACCCTCTTCATGGTGGTCATGGAGAAGACGCGGGATATCGCCATCCTGAAGTCGATGGGGGCCACCAACCGCTCCATCATGCGCATCTTCGTCTTCGAGGGGGTCATCATCGGGGTGGTAGGGACCGTCATCGGCGTGCTCGGCGGGCTCGTGGTGGCCCTCAACCTGGAGCCGATCGTCGACTTCGTGAAACTGGTGACCGGGTTCGAGCTCTTCAGCAAGGACATCTACTACCTGGACCGCTTCCCCTCCCTCGTGGTCCCCTCCGACGTGCTTTTGATCAGCGTGACGGCGGTCCTTATCTCCTTTGCCGCGACGCTGTACCCTGCCTGGGCCGCCTCGCGCATGCTCCCCGCGGAGGCGCTGCGCTATGAGTAGGCTTCTGGAGGTAAAGGGGCTTTTCAAGAGCTACGGCAACGGGGTCGCCAAGGTGGAGGTCCTGAAGGGGATCGACCTGACTGTGGATGCAGGGGAGACCATCGCCCTCGTCGGCCCCTCCGGCGCAGGGAAGAGCACCCTTCTCCACGTCATGGGGACGATCGACAGGCCGACCACCGGCGAGGTCCTCTTCGACGGCGAAGACATCTTCGCGCTCGGGGACCAGCCCCTTGCCACCTTCCGCAACAAGTCGATCGGCTTTGTTTTCCAGTTTCACCATCTCCTGCCGGAGTTCTCGGCGCTGGAGAACGTGATGATGCCCCTTTTGATCGCGGGGCAAAAGAGGGGGGCGATCGAGGGGCAGGCGAGGGAGATTCTCGCCGACGTCGGTCTCGCCCACCGCGTCACGCACCGCCCGGGGGAGCTCTCCGGCGGGGAGCAGCAGCGCGTGGCGATCGCGCGCGCCCTGGTGCACGGGCCGCGGATTCTTCTCGCGGACGAGCCGACTGGAAACCTGGACATGAGGACGAGCGAGGAGATCCACGACCTTCTGGACGGTATCCAGAAGCGCACCGGCGTCGCGCTGGTGATCGTGACGCACAACGACAAGCTCGCCGCCGGGATGGGACGGATCGTCCAGATCGTCGACGGCAAGATCGAGCCGAAGATCTACACGCAGTAGAAGGGACCGTTTTTCTGCATTAACATGTGACATTTTTCGGGGGAATCTTGCGGCGCAAAATTTTATCAGCAGTGGTGTTCATGCAGCTCGTCGGCCTCTCCTCGCGCGCCATGGCCGAAAACGAAAAGATCACGGCGGTGAAGGTGACCGGCAACAGGCGTATCGAGGCTGCGGCAATCCTGCAGGTGGTGCGCGAGAAGGCGGGTGACCAGCTCGACGTGGAGACGGTTGACGCCGACATCCGCGCCATCTATCGCCTCGGGCACTTCCGAGACGTGAAGGCGGAGGTCGACCGCAGCGACGCAGGGGTGACGCTGAACTACGTCGTGCAGGAAAAACCGGTCGTGCGCGGCATCCGCATCGAGGGGGCGAAGGAGCTCAGCACCGAGAAGGTGCGCGACGCCCTGGAGATAAAGGCCAACACCATCTTCAGCCAGAAGGATCTCACCAAGAGCATCCAGAAGGTGAAGAAGCTGTACATGGACGAGGGGTACTACCTCGCCGAGATAAACGCCGTGCAGGAGAAGCGCTCCGAAACGGAGCTCGACCTCGTCTTCAAGATCACGGAAGGGCAGAAGATCCTCATCACGAAGATCGAATTCGAGGGTAACAAGGCCTTTCCGGCAAAGAAGCTCAAAAAGACGATGGAGACCTCGGAGAAGTGGTTCCTCTCCTGGCTCACCAGCGCCGGCACCTACAAAGAGGAGCAGCTGAAAAACGACGCCGCGCTGATCTCCGACCTGTACCTCAACAACGGCTTCGTGAACGTGAAGGTCGGGGAGCCGAAGGTGGAACTCCTCCCGGACAAGAGCGGGCTCAAGGTCACCATCGGCATCACCGAGGGTGAGCGGTACCGGATCGGTGCCATCGATTTCGGCGGCGACGTCACCGACCGGAAAGAACTGGAAAAAGTCGTCACCGAAAAGCCCGGGCAAGTCTTCAGCCGCGCCAACCTCCGCACCGACATCTTCGCCCTTACCGACGTCTATGCCGACAAGGGGTTCGCCTTCGCCAACGTCTCCCCCGCGACGAAGCTGAACCCGGAGAAGCACACCATCGACATCACCTTCGAGATGGAGAAGGGTGAGAAAGTGTACATCGACCGGATCAACGTCACCGGCAACAGCAAGACCCGCGACAAGGTAGTCCGTCGCGAGATGAAGCTTGCCGAAGGGGACCTGTACAGCTCCAGCGCCCTGAAGCGCAGCAAGCAGAGCCTCATGAACCTCGGATTCTTCGAGGAGGCGAACATCGCCAACGCCCGCGGCAGCGCGGACAACAAGCTCGACCTGAACGTGGACGTGAAGGAGAAGGCCACCGGCACCTTCAGCATCGGCGCGGGGTACAGCTCGCTCGACGGCCTCATCGGCCAGGGCTCCGTCTCCCAGGCGAACTTCCTCGGCCTCGGGCTGAAGGCTACACTCGCCGGCTCCATCGGCTCGAAGTCCCAGACGTACAACGTGGGGCTTACCGACCCGTACTTCCTCGATACGAAGTGGACCCTCGGCGGCGACATCTACCGCACCGAGCGCGACTACCTCGACTACACCCGGCGTGCCACCGGTGCCGACATCAAGGCGGGGTACCCGCTGAGCGATACCCTGAGCACCTTCTGGATGTACAAGTACGAGAAGAAGGACATCTTCGACCTCTCGCAGCCGCTTCAGGACAACATCACCCGTGGCGTCATCGAGCAGTTCGAGACCTCCGGCAGCACGAGCTCCATCACGGCGAGTCTCACCAGCAACACGACCGACTACCATGTCGATCCCTCGCGCGGGTGGGTGAACAGCCTGAACATCGAGGTCGCGGGGCTTGGCGGCTCCAGCCGCTTTGCGCGCTATGTGACCGACAACACCCTCTTCTTCCCCGTCGGTTTTGGCACCGTTGGCTCTATCAAGACGAGCCTCGGCTACATCCAGGGGATCGGGAAGGACGTGCCGATCGACGAGCGCTTCTACCTCGGCGGCATCAGCACCCTGCGCGGCTACGAGTCGAGAACGGTCTGTCCTGTCCGCCCCGGCGGCGTCCCTGGCGAGGACGTTGACGCGAGGAACAGGGTCAGCGACACGAAGGTGTACCTCGGCGCCAATGCCGAGGCGGTGGTGAACCTGGAGTGGCAGTTCCCTCTTCTGAAGGAGGCGAACCTGAAGGGGGTCGTCTTCATGGACGCCGGCAACGCGGACAACACCATCAACGCTGTGTTCTCCAAGTTCCTCATGAGCTACGGCTTCGGCATCCGCTGGTTCTCCCCGGTCGGTCCGCTGCGCCTCGA
The DNA here is from genome assembly GCF_021044625.1 of Geomonas sp. RF6. Lineage (NCBI taxonomy): Bacteria > Pseudomonadati > Thermodesulfobacteriota > Desulfuromonadia > Geobacterales > Geobacteraceae > Geomonas > Geomonas sp. RF6. The sequence goes on from NZ_CP087999.1 coordinate 2,791,647, forward strand.
GTACGGCATTCCCATCAACCCGCGCCCCGGGATCGACAAGACCTCCGGGCGGCTGGAATTCTCCATCGGAAACTTCTTCTAATAAGGCAGGTTAAAGGAGCAGATCATGAAAAGATTCATCATCGCGGCATTCCTCCTACTCTCTCTCCCGTTCGCTGCAGTTGCGGCTGACGGCTCGAAGTTCGGGTCCGTGGACGTGCAGAAGGTACTCCTTTCCTCCGACGCCGGGAAGGAAGCAAAGGACCAGCTGAGCGCCCGCGCCGGGAAGCTGGAGGCGGACAAGGGTGCCAAGGAAGAGGAGCTCAAGAAGCTGAAGGCCGAGCTGGAGAAGCAGGGGAGCGTCCTTTCCGAGAGCGCCCGCGCCAACAAGGAAAGGGATTACCAGCAGCGCCTGAAAGAGTACCAGCGTTTCCTGAAGGACGCGCAGGAAGAGCTGCAGGCGAAAAACGACGAGTTCACCGGGAAGCTGGTGGAAGAGATCGTGAAGATCACCCAGGAGTACGGCCGCAGGAACGGCTACACCGCCATCTTCGTGAAGAACGAGATGATGGTGTACCTCGACGAGAAGGCGGACGTCACCGACGAGGTGCTGAAGGCTTTCAACGCGGCGCGCAAGAAGTAAGACCGTCGGATCCGCCCGAAGAGGTAGTGAGGGCATTTTCAACCACGCTGTGAGGTGAGGCATGATGCAAAAGACGTTGAAAGAGATAGCGGAGTACCTGGGGGGGACCGTCACCGGTGACCCCGAAACCCTCATTGCAGGGCTCGCGACCCTCGACGACGCAGGGGAAGGGCAGGTCACCTTCCTCGCGAACCCGAAGTACGCCAGCAAGGTGGCGACGACCCGCGCCTCCGCGGTCATCCTCCCCCCCGGAGCGGATAACTGCGGCCGCAACGCCGTGACTGTGGCAAACCCGTACCTCGCCTTCGCGAAACTCCTCACCCTCTTTTACGTCCGCCCCGCCGAGCCGCGCGGCGTGATGCCCGGGGCCTTCGTGGCCGAAGGGGTCACCTGCGGCGAAGGGGTCACCGTCTATCCCGGGGCCAGCGTGGCAGCCGGAGTCGTCCTCGGCGCGCGGGTGACGCTCTACCCGGGGGTGGCACTCTACCCCGGTGTGCGGATCGGCGACGACGTCACGCTGCACTCCAACGTCAGCGTCAGGGAAGGGTGCCGCATCGGCAACCGGGTCACCATCCACAACGGCACGGTCATCGGCAGCGACGGCTTCGGCTACGCGCCGGACGGCCCCTCCTGGTACAAGATTCCCCAGATCGGGATCGTCGTGGTGGAGGACGACGTGGAGATCGGCGCAAACTGCACCATCGACCGCGCCGCCCTGGAGGTGACCCGCATCGGCCGCGGCACGAAGCTCGACAACCTCGTGCAGATCGCCCACAACGTCATCACCGGTGAGAACTGCATGATCGTCTCCCAGGTCGGGATCTCCGGGAGCACGAAGCTCGGCAACCACGTCGTCCTCGGCGGCCAGGTCGGCCTTGCCGGCCACATCCAGGTCGGCGACAACACCATGGTCGGCGCGCAGTCCGGCGTCCCGGGGAATGTCCCGGCGAACCAGGTGGTGAGCGGCAGCCCCGCCATCCCGCACCGCGAGTGGCTGAAGGCCTCCGGGATCTTCCCGAAGCTGCCGGAGTACCGCAAGACCCTCGGGGCGCTGGAGAAGAGGGTGCAGGAGCTCGAGGCGAAGCTCGCGGAGAAGGGGTAGGGGCGCAGCTCCACGGCCCCGGCGCCACATCGCCATTGAAGATTTGATTGTATTTTTATACAGGAGGCCTGCATGCTGGACGTAACCGAAATCGCGCGCATACTCCCTCACCGCTATCCCTTCCTGCTGGTGGACAGGGTTCTCGAGGTGGAGGACGGCAAGAGGATTGTCGCGCTGAAGAATGTGACCATAAACGAGCCCTTTTTTCAGGGGCACTTCCCCGGGCACCCGGTCATGCCGGGGGTCCTGATCATTGAGGCGATGGCCCAGGTAGCGGCGATCATGGCGTACCTCGCCTCCGGGGAAGAGGCGAACAACAAGGTGAGCTACTTCATGGCCATCGAGAACGCCCGCTTCCGCAAGCCGGTGAAGCCGGGTGACCAGCTGCGCATCGTGGTGGAGACGATCTTCCACAAGCGCGGCATCTGGAGTGTCGCAGGAAAGACGTACGTCGGAGAGACCCTCGTCACCGAAGCCGAGCTGAAGGCGACGTTGGCGGACAAGTAGGGGGGCCGGAGGCGGGAGAATAACCTCCGTCGCCGCACCACCTGCACAAAAAGATCAGCCTTTGCCGGGAAGGGAAGAAACCTTCGCCGTGAGGCTGCTTCTGGAGAAAATATGATTCACAGCACCGCAATCATCAACCCCGGTGCCCAGGTCGCGGACGGAGTCGAGATCGGCCCGTATGCGGTCATAGGCCCGCACGTGAAGATCGGCAGGGGGACGAAGATCGGTCCCCATGCGGTCATCGACGGCTGGACCGAGATCGGGGAGAACAATACCATCTTCCATATGGCTTCCGTGGGAGCCGTCCCGCAGGACCTGAAGTACCAGGGGGAGGAGACCTACCTGAAGATCGGCAACGGCAACACCATCAGGGAGTTTGCCAGCCTGCATCTCGGCACGGTCACCGGCGACGGCGAGACGACCGTCGGCGACGGCAACCTCTTCATGGCCTACTCCCATGTCGCTCACGACTGCCACATCGGAAACGGCGTGGTGATGGCCAATGCAGCCACCCTTGCCGGACACGTCACCGTGGAGGATCACGCCATCCTCGGCGGGCTCTGCGCGATCCTCCAGTTCACGAGGATCGGCGCGCACGTCATGATCGGCGGCGCCACCTCCATCACCCTCGACGTACCGCCGTACACCATCGTCACCGGCGACCGCAGGGAAGCGCGCCTGCGCGGCCTCAACCTGGTCGGGCTGAAGCGGCGCGGCTTCAGCGACGAGACCATTTCCGAGTTGAAGAAGGCGTACAAGATCCTGTCGCTCTCCGGGCTGAAGCTCGCCGAAGCGGTGGAGCGCATCAAGACCGAAGTCCCCCAATCCCCCGAGGTCGTCCACTTCATCTCCTTCATCGAAAGCTCCAAGAGGGGGATCTGCCGCTAGGCGGACCCCTCCTCCACCCCATCCCACCCTGCCTCTCCCTTGCGAGGAGTTGAGGCTCGCCCTGCCCCCCCTTCGAGGGGAGGCGCGGCGGGTGGGTGAAGCCGTCCGCAACCCCGTCCCCCCCTCCCCGGTCCCCCGACTTCCCTTCCGGGGAGCGCGCGGGAAGGGGAGTGCCGGCGCAGGCTGTGGCGGCCATTTCGGAGGCCTGTTGCAAAGGAAGTCAGCATCAGTGATGATCGTCGCCGGAGAGGCCTCCGGGGACATGTACGGCGCGGAACTCGCCACCCGCATCCTCGACGCCGCTCCCGGCACCGCCATCTGCGGGATGGGGGGGGACCGGATGCGCGAGGCCGGCGTGGAGACCCTCGTCGACGCCAACACCATGGCGGTCATGGGGCTCGTGGAGGTGCTGGCGCACTTCCCGGTCATCTACCGCGGCTTCAAGCTCCTGCAGCGCAGGCTCGAGAAGGATCCGCCCCGGCTTCTCGTCCTCATCGACTACCCCGACTTCAACCTGCGCCTCGCGAAGGTGGCGAAAAGGGCGGGGGTGAAGGTCCTCTACTTCGTGAGCCCCCAGGTGTGGGCCTGGAGAAGCGGGCGCGTCAAAGGGATCGGCAAGGTCGTGGACCGGATGGCGGTCCTTTTTCCTTTCGAGGTCCCCTACTACGAGAGGGAATCGATCCCGGTGAGCTTCGTCGGGCACCCGCTGGTGGACATGGTGCACCGCACCCTCTCCCGCGAGGACGCGGTCGCCTCTCTCGGGCTCGAGAGGGGGAAGCCGACGGTGGGGCTTTTCCCCGGCAGCCGCAGGAGCGAGATCGAGATGCTTCTTCCCGCGATCCTCGAGTCGGCGCGTCTCATCAGGGAGAAGATCCCCGAGGTGCAGTTCGTCCTGCCTCTCGCCTCTTCGCTTCGCCCCGAGCACCTGGCGCCGTACCTCGACCCCTTCCCGCTGGAGATAAAGGTCGTCCCCGGGCGCAACCACGACGTCATGTCCGCCTGCGACGCGGTGATCTCTGTTTCCGGAACTGTGACGATGGAACTTGCCCTCATCGGCACGCCGATGGTAATCATCTACAAGGTCTCCCCTCTGACCTATGAAATCGGGAAGAGGGTGATCAAGGTGGACCACATCGGCATCTGCAACATCGTGGCGGGGGAGCGGGTCGTGAAGGAGCTGATCCAGCACGACGCGGAGCCTGCGGCGATCAGCGCGGAGATAGAGAAGATCATCAAAGATGAGGCTTATGCAGAGAAGATCCGCGCGGGGCTTGCCACCGTGCGGGAGAAGCTGGGGAGCGGCGGCGCGCTCTCACGCCTGGCGGAACTCGCCCTGGAGATGAAAGACTAGATGAACGAATTCAAGCGTTTGCTCAAATACAGCCGCCCCTACTGGTGGCGGATCATGATCGCGGCGTTCGCGTCGATAGCGGTCGGCTCCATGGACGGCGCCTTCGCCTACCTCGTGGAACCGGTCCTCAAGAAGATCTTTTCCGGAAAGGACATGCTGATCTTCACCCTTTTGCCGCTGGGGATCATCGGGCTCTTCCTGGTGAAGGGGATATGCCGCTTCACCAACGACTACTTTATCCGCACCGCCGGGCAGCTCGCGGTGCAGGACGTCAGAAACGATATCTACCAGCGCAACATGCGGCTCGGGCTCGGTTTCTTCGGCCGCAGCACCACCGGCGTCCTCATGTCCCGCATCACCAACGACGTCACCATCATGCAGGAAGGGGTGGCGAACATCATCACCGGGCTCTTCCGTGACGGCTTCTCGGCGGTCTCCCTTTTGAGCGTCATCTTCTACCGCAACTGGAAGCTCGCCTTCATCACCTTCGTGGTGATCCCCCTGACCGTGTACCCGGCGCAGAGGATCGGCAAGAAGATCAAGAGCCTCTCCAAGATGGGGCAGGGGAAGATGGGGGACATCACCTCGATCCTGCAGGAGAGCTTCTCGGGGATCAAGGTCATCAAGGCCTTCGGGCTGGAGGACCGGGAGGTGGAAAAGTTCTTCCGGACCAATCGCGAGTTCTACTTCTACATCCGCAAGAGCATCAAGTACGACGGGATCTCCACACCGATCATGGAGCTCATCACCTCGCTTGGCATCGCCGCCGTCATCTGGGTCGGCGGGATGAGCGTCATGAAAGGGCACATGTCCCCGTCGGAGCTATTCTCCTTCATCGCCGCGATGGTGCTGGTGTACACCCCGATAAAGAGGCTCATCAACTCCTACAACATCCTGCAGCGCTCCGTCGGCGCGGCGGAGCGGGTCTTCGAGATCATCGACGAGCAGCCGGAGATCGTAGACATGCCGGGGGCTGTGGAGCTGCCGCGGGTATCGGGAGAGGTGGAGCTCAAAGACGTCACCTTCCGCTACGAGGACGACTACGTGCTGCGCAATGTGAACCTCTCCGCGCACAAAGGTGAGGTCGTGGCTCTGGTGGGACCGTCCGGCGGCGGGAAGACGACCCTGGTATCGCTCATCAGCCGCTTCTACGACCCGACCGAGGGTGCGGTCCTCATCGACGGCAAGGATATCCGCACGGTGACTCTGAAGAGCCTCATGAACCAGATCGCGCTGGTGGACCAGGAAACGATCCTCTTCAACGACACCATCGCTAACAACATCCGCTACGGAAAGACCGACGCCACCGATGCCGAGGTGGAGCGCGCGGCGCGCGCGGCCTACGCGCACGACTTCATCAAGGACCTCCCCGAGGGGTACCAGACGGGGATCGGTGACCGCGGCGTGCGCCTCTCCGGCGGCCAGCGCCAGAGGATCTGCATCGCGAGAGCCATCCTGAAAGACGCGCCGATCCTCATCCTCGACGAGGCGACGAGCGCACTGGACACCGAGAGCGAGCAGATGGTGCAGCGAGCGCTGAACAACCTGATGCAGAACCGCACCACCTTTGTCATCGCCCACCGCCTCTCCACCATCACCCATGCCGACCGCATCGTCGTCCTGGAGAAGGGGGAGATCGTTGAGAGCGGGACTCACGCGGCGCTCCTGGGGGCCGGTGGTGTGTACAGCAAGCTGCACGGCATGCAGTTCAGGGATCTGGCGATCGCGGCGGCCGGCGCCGCGTAGGACGAGGAGAGGCACGTGCTCAAAAAGCTGCGCTGGCATCTGGAGACGTGGGGCTTTCTGGCAGTCTCCTTTGCAGTGGCCCTCCTCCCGGACAGAGCCGCTCTGGCAGCCGGAACCCGGCTGGGGCGGCTCTTCTTTCTCCTGCTGCGCCGCCGCAGGGAGATAGCGGTCGCCAACATCGAGGAGTCCCTCCCCTATCTGCGTCTCCAGCCCGGGTGGGGTGGGGGCACCCCCCTCGATATCGCACGGGCCGTTTTCGAGAACCTCGGTCGCTCCGTCGTCGAAGACTGCAAGATTTACCACGGCCGCGGCAAGTCTCTCATCGACGCAGTGGAATTCCGCGGCATCGAGCATTTCGAGCAGGCAAAGGCCCGCGGCAAGGGGATTGCCTTCGTCACGGGGCACTGCGGCAACTGGGAGCTCATGGCCCTCTCCTTCGGGGCGCGCTACGAGAGCCTGTCTGTTGTGGCGCGAGAGCAGGACAACCCCTATCTCAACGCGGTGCTGGAGAGGATCCGTCACGGGTACGGCAACGCCCTCATCTACCGGGAAGGGGCGCTGCGCGCCATGTACGCGAGCTTCAGGAAAAACGGGATAGTGGGGCTCCTCATCGACCAGGCGGTGCACCCGAACGACGGCGTGCTTGTGGACTTTCTCGGCCGGCCCGCCTGGACCACGAACCTCCTCCCCCTTCTGGCGCGCAAGACGAAGGTGCCGATGATACCGATCTTCATCCATCGGGAGGGGGGACGCCACGTCGTGACGGCGTACCCGGAGATCGTTCCCTCCACCGACGACCCGGACGGCTCCATCGACACCGCCCGCCTTACCGCCTGTATCGAGCGGTACGTGGTGGAGCATCCGGCGGAGTGGTACTGGATCCACAAGAGGTGGAAGAGGACGTAGCGGGAAACGGTGGATCTTACCTTGCGACGGCGGTGCAGCCATGATTTCTATTGTCTACAACCTCTTGCTCTTTATCTCCCTGCCGCTGGTGGTGGCCTATCACTGCTACCGCTCCCTCAGCAGGGGGCGCCGCAGTGCCCTGCTGGAGCGCTTCGGCAGGATTTCTCCCGCCGACCTCGCAACGCTGCAGGGGAGCGGGTGCATCCTCGTTCACGCCGTCTCCGTCGGCGAGACGAATGCGGCGATCCCCCTCCTCAAGGGTCTGCGCCGGCGCTTTCCGGGGAAGAAAATCGTCCTCTCCAACGTCACCGAGACCGGGCGCAGCGTTGCGCTGAAAAGCGGGCTCGCCGATCTGTGCATCTACTTTCCCTTTGATTACCCCTTTGCCGTCCGTTCCGTCCTCGGAGCGCTGAACCCCTCGGTTGTGATCATCATGGAGACGGAGATCTGGCCGAACTTCATCGGCGCCGCCCGCTCCATGGGGATCCCCGTCGTCCTCGCCAACGGCCGCATCTCGGACCGCTCCCTCTCCCGCTACCTCAAGTTTTCCTGGTTCTTCCGCCCGGTACTGCAGCAGCTCTCCGCCCTGTGCATGCAGAGCTCCGACGACGCCTCCCGCATCGTTGCCATAGGCGCGAATAACCAAGCGGTACGCGCCGCGGGGAATCTGAAGTACGACAGGCCGCTGCATCCGAGAGATCCTGAGCGCGTTAACTCCCTGAAGGAGAAATACGGTATCCCTGCCGACTGCATCGTCTTCACCGCCGCGAGCACCCATGAGGGGGAAGAGGCGCAGGTCGTGGAGGCGTACCAGGGTGCGCTGAAGACGGGGAGGAAGTGCTTCATGATCCTCGCTCCCCGCCACCCGGAACGTGCGGCCGGTGTGGCGCAGCTTCTTTCCGGCGCCGGGCTCCCCTTCGTGCTGCGCAGCGCGCTGGGGGAGGGCGCGGCGCTCCCGGGAGAGGGAGGGGTGCTTCTGCTCGATACGGTCGGCGAACTCGCTTCCCTCTATGAGGCATCCGATCTCGTCTTCGTGGGGGGGAGCCTCGTGCCGACCGGGGGGCACAACCCGCTGGAGCCCGCTTCCTGCTCCGTTTCGGTGCTCTTTGGTCCGCACATGGAGAACTTCCGCGAGATCGCCGCCCTTTTCCTGAAGTACCAGGCGGCAAGGCAGGTGCCGGATGTCGCGGCGCTGAAGGAAGCGCTGGAGGAGTTGCTCGACGATCCCGGGACGCGAAGGGAGATGGGTGAGGCGGGGGGAAGGGTGCTGATCGACAACGCGGGCGCCACCGAGCGCCACCTCGATGTGGTGGAAAGCTTCATTCGTCGCTGAACGATGAGAGGGCGGTGTGGCGCCCGCAGCAGCGGTGCACGTTTAAACCAGGGGAAGCATGGCTGAGCTGGAGAGATTTTTTCAGGATATGGTGAGCGGAAAGGAGACGGGGCTGGCGGCCCGGGCGCTTCTGGCCTTTCTGAAGGGAGCCTCCTTTCCGTACGCCGCGGTTTTGCGCCTGCGCGCCGCAGCCTACCAGCACGGACTCCTGCGTTCCCACCGGCTGCCGGTGCCGGTGATCTCCGTCGGCAATATCGTCCTCGGAGGAACGGGGAAGACGCCGGTGACGATGCAGGTGGCGCGGCACTTCCTGGAGCGGGGACGGCGCGTCTGCGTCCTTTCCCGAGGGTACGGCGGCTCGTCGAAGGGGAAGATCTCCCTTGTCTCCGACGGCTCCCGCATTTTTCTCGGCGCGTCAGAGGCGGGGGACGAGCCGTACCTCCTTGCGAGCAAGGTTCCCGGGCTGATGGTGGTGATCGGGGGGGACCGCTACCGCGCGGGGCTCTTCGCCATGGAAAAGCTCAATCCCGACCTCTTCATCCTGGACGACGGCTTTCAGCACCTGCGGCTGAAACGCGACCTCAACATTCTTCTTCTCGATGCCGCGCGCCCCTTCTCCAACGGCTGTACCGTGCCGGGAGGGTTCCTGAGGGAGCCGGCGGGAGCTGCGCAGCGGGCGGATCTCGTCCTCTACACCAGGGCGGCGCAGCGAGGGGCTCCGCACCTCTTCCCCGGGAAGCCGAGCTTTTGGGCGCGCCATGCTCTCGGTGGCATGGTCCCGCTCGGTGGAAAAGTCGCGGAAGGCTTTGAGCCCGCACGGGGGAAAAAAGTGGCCGCCTTCTCCGGAATCGCCAACCCCGACGCCTTTTTCGAGCTCCTGCAGGGAAGCGGCATCACCCCCGCCGCGACCCTCGCCTTTCCCGATCATGCCCGGTACGGGGAAGGGGAGGTTGCCGCTATCCGGAAGATGAAGGAGGAGAGCGGCGCCTCGATTCTCGTAACCACCGAGAAGGATGCGGTGAAGCTCGCTCCCTATCGGGAGGAACTGGCGCCGTGCTACGCGGCGCAGCTCGAGATCGAATGCATCGACGATGCCCATTTTCGGGACACATTGGAAAAAATGCTTTAATACAGCGTTGCTCTGTGGCAGAATACGACGTCTTGCCGCCTCCCCTCCGTTCATCGGGATTCCGGGGGGAGCGTCGGTACATTGCCACGAAGCACTGCAGAAGGCCTAACGTTCCCCCCTTTGCGAAGGAGTGGCAGGGGGGATTTGATCTTCAAGTCTCCTCCAGAACTACAGCTCGTTTAACAGTACATTTCGGTCGTCGAACCGCAGTGCTGCGGCAGTCTAAAGATCAACGACATAGAACCGCACCAGTTGCATGCAAACTGGAGTTAAAGAAATTGCTTGAGACCACAGCAGTTGCGCACTTTGCAGGAGGGTACTGGCCAAGCCAAATCCCCCCTGTCCCCCCTTCGCAAAGGGGGGGACGCAAGGCCTCGGGCGGCCCTTCATTGGAACATACTACGGCTTCCCCGGAATTCTCGGATGAGCCTTTGCGAAGGGGTGGCAGGGGGGATTTGATCTTCAAGTCTCCTCCAGAACCACAGCCCGTTTAACAGTACATCTGGGCCGTCGAACCGCAGTGCTGCGGCAGTCTAAAGATCAACGACACAGGGTTCAAACTGTAATACAGAAAATTGCTTTACCGCTAACCGCCTGTCATCTGCTCGCGCACTTTGCGCGGGCGGCCCATAGCCAAATCCCCCCTGTCCCCCCTTCGCAAAGGGGGGAACGCGAGGCGTCGTGTGGCGCTTCGTTGAAACGTACTACGGCTTCTCCGGAATTCCCGGGATGAGCCTATCGACAAGAGCAGGGTTGGGGCAGCGGCGCGAACTAAGAAGGAAGGTTTCACGAATGGGCAAGACCCTGGACAAGGGGAAGATAAACCGCATCGTTGTACGCGTCACCAACTGGATCGGGGACGCGGTCATGAACACTCCGGCTCTGGCAGCGATCCGCCACACCTTCCCAAATGCTCATATAGCCGTTCTCGCCAACCCCCTGATAGCCGAGCTTTTCTCTCCTCACGACTGGGTGGACGAAGTCATCGTCTACGACAAGAAGGGGCGCCACGCCGGTTTTGGTGGGAAGCTGAAACTCGCGCGGGAGCTGCGGGCGCAGCGCTTCGATCTGGCGATACTGCTGCAGAACGCCTTCGACGCCGCGCTGGTCGCCTGGCTTGCGGGGATCCCGCGCCGCATGGGGAACACGAGCGACGGCCGCGGCTTTCTGCTGACCCACGGCTTTGACCACCGGCCGCTGGGGGAGAGCCTGCACCACGTGGACAACTATCTCACCATGCTCGGCGCATTCGGGATCACGGGGACGGAGAGACGCCAGCTTCTTTGCGTGAGCGAAGAGGAAAAGGGACGGGCCGACCAGTTGTTGAAGGGCGCGGGGATCGGGCCGGACGACTTCGTTATCGGGATCAATCCCGGAGCCGCCTACGGCTCTGCGAAGCGGTGGTATCCGGAGCGCTTTGCGGAGGTAGCGGGGATACTGGCGCAGAGGTGGCAGGCAAAGCTGATAGTCCTGGGCGGGCCCGGCGAGGTGGCTATAGCCGCCGACATCGAGAAAGCTCTCGGCGGAGCGTGTCTGAACGTGGCGGGAAAGACGAAGGTGCGGGAGCTTTTGCCCCTCATCAAGCGGTGCAACTTCTTCATCACCAATGACTCCGGTCCGATGCACATAGCCGCCGCCTTCGGCACACCGCTGGTGGCGATCTTCGGCTCCACCGACCATCGCACCACCTATCCTTTTTCAGACAACAGCGTCGTGGTGCGGAAAGACACCGAGTGTGCCCCGTGCCTGCTGCGCGAGTGCCCGACCGATCACCGCTGCATGACCGCAGTAACCGCCGACGATGTCGTCGCAGCGGCGGAGAAGCTTAGAAACAAGTAGCTTTATCCGCAGATTACGCAGATTTACGCAGATTAAAGAACCCAAAACTTTCGTTTTGTTTTTACCCCGAGTTCTTTAGGCAGAGTTTTCGTCTTTAGTTTTTAAAATCTGCGTGAATCTGCGTAATCTGCGGACGAAAATGTTTTTTGCGTAATCTGCGGACCAGATGTCTTTCGAGATTTTTATGCGCGTTCTCATAGTTAAAGCTTCCGCCCTGGGCGATATCATCAACTCCCTCCCGGTTCTCGATTTCCTGAAGCAGGCGTGCGCCGGGATAGAGATCGACTGGGTGGTCGAGGAGCCTTTCCGCCAGATCCTGGAGGGGAACCCGCTCTTGAGCCAACTGCATACGGTGCGCACGAAGGTCTGGCGCAAGCGTCCCTTTGCCGCTGAGACCCGCGCCGAGATCGCCGCCCTGAAGGAGACGCTCCGGGAGCGCAAGTACGACCTCGTCTTCGACATCCAGGGGAACCTGAAGAGCGGGCTGATCTGCTGGCTCGCCGGCGAGGTGGACCGTATCGGCTTTGCAAAGGAAGACCTGCAGGAGAGGATCAACCTCCTCTTCACCACGCGCCAGGTCCCTCTCCGGCGCCAGGACTACCACGTCACGGAAAAGTACCTGCGGGTGGTGAGCGTCCCCTTTGCGAAGGACTTCCGGGAGATGACCCTCTCCTCCTCCATCGCGACCTCGCCGGAGGAGGACAGCAACGCCGAGGCGCTTCTGGCGACCATGTCCGACGGCCTCGTCTTCCTCTTTCACTACGGCACGACCTGGCAGACGAAGTTCTGGAGCGAGGCGAGCTGGATAAAGCTCGGGAAGGAAGTGCTGGGGGAGTTCCCGCAGTCCTCCATCCTCTTTTCCTGGGGAAACGAGATGGAGCGGGAAGCGGTGACGAGGATCGCCACCGGGATCGGCCGCGGAGCGCGGGTGCTGGAGCGCTACTCCCTGAAGGGGCTGACGGCGCTCATGAAGAAGGTCGACCTGGTAGTCGGCGGGGACACCGGACCGATTCATCTGGCAGCCGCCGTCGGCACGCCTACCGTATCGTTCTACCGTGCGAGTGACGGCAAGGCGAGCGGGCCGCGCGGAGAGAATCACGTGGTGATCCAGTCCCCGATTCATTGCACCAAGTGCTTCCGTACCCGCTGCGACAAGGATGCCCACTGCCGCGACACCATAAAGGTAGAGGCTGTGCTGGCGGGGATCGTGAAACTGCTGCGGCAGGGGTAACGGCTTAAAGGCTTCTGTCCGCAGATTACGCAGATTCACGCAGATTTTCAAAAGCAAAAACAGAAAAGCTTTTTGGGTTTTAATCTGCGCTAATCTGCGTAATCTGCGGACGAAACGCTTTGAGGTGTTTTTGAAGATTACTGCGACCATAATTGCTCTCAACGAGGAGGCCAACATCGGCTCTTGCCTCGCGAGCCTCGATTTCGCCGACGAAATCGTCGTGGTCGACTCCGGCAGCACCGACCGCACCGAGGAGATCTGCCGCGCTCACCCGCGCGTCCGCTTCGTGCGCCACTCCTGGGAGGGGTACGGCAGGCAGAAGAACGTCGCCGCCACCCTCGCTTCCCACGACTGGATCTTCAACATCGACGCCGATGAGCGGGTCTCCCCGAGGCTGAAGGAGTCGATCCTCTCGGCAACGCTCGGCGACGTCCCCTGCTACAAGGTGGCGCGGGAAAACTACTTCGGCGAACGCTGGATCAGGCGCTGCGGCTGGTACCCCGACTACAACATGCGCCTCTACGACAGACGCCGCTCTTCCTTCAGCGAGCGCAGCGTCCACGAGTCGCTGGTGACGGAAGGACCGGTAGAAATCCTCTCCGGGAACCTGGTGCACATGACCTATTCCGGCATATCCGACTACCTGCTGCGCATGGACAAGTATTCGACCCTCGCGGCAAACGAGCTGGTAAAAGCAGGGAAGAAGCCGGGGGTACTGCACCTTGTGGGAAAGCCCCTCTTCACCTTCTTGAAGATGTACCTCCTCAAACTCGGCTTTCTGGAAGGGTACACAGGCTTTCTCCTCTCCATGCTCTATTCCCACTACACCTTTTACAAGTACGGCAAGGCCATCGAACTGAACAAATCGGAGAAAGTGTGTGGATAAGGCCGGCATATCCAGGATCCTGGTGATCAAGTTGCGCAACATTGGGGATGTGCTGCTCTGCGCCCCCCTTTTCGACAACCTCAAGGCCGCCTTTCCGGGAGCAAAAATCAGCGCGCTGGTAAACGCGGGGACCGAGGCCATGCTGGAGGGGCACCCGGCGGTGCACCAGGTAATCGTCTACAACCGCAACATCAAGAAGAACTCCTTCCTTAAGCGCCTTCGGGAAGAGGCTGCTTTCTACCGCCGCCTGCGCGCCGAGCGCTTCGACATGGTGCTGAACCTCACCGAGGGGGACCGCGGGGCGATCGTGTCGCTGGTGAGCGGCGCCCGCGTCCGTGCTGGGGTCGACCCGATGAGCCAGGGGATGGTGGGAAAAAGGTTGATCTACACAGAGCTCGTGCCGCGCCCTGGCGCTGAGTACCACGCGGTCGAGAAGAACCTGCAGGCTCTCTCGGCCCTCGGCCTCACCGCGGAGAAGCGCGCCGTCTCCTTTTACTTTTCCCCCGCCGATGGTGAGAACGTGGCCCGCCGCCTCGCCGCCGTCTCCCTCCCCGAGAAGGGATTTTTTCACGCCCATGTCACCTCGCGCTGGATGTTCAAGGCTCTCCCCCCTTCAAAGGTCGCCTTCCTCATCGATGAGATATCCCGTCTCTCCGGTCTCCCCTCGGTCCTTACCTGCGCGCCGGAAGTGAAGGAGCTCTCGTACCTGGCGGGGCTCCTTCCCCTTCTCTCCACCCCGCACCACGACCTCAGCGGCGCCCTCAGCCTGAAGGAGCTTGGTGCCCTGAGCGCCGCCGCCCGCTTCTTCGTCGGCGTTGATTCCGCCCCGATGCACATGGCGGCCGCCCTCGATGTCCCGGTGCTCGGGATCTTCGGCCCGACTTCCGTGCCGGAGTGGGGGCCTTGGGACAACTCCATGGGGAGGAACCCGTACCACGCGCCGAACGGGGTGCAGCGCGCCAGCCGCCATACCGTCCTGCAGGCGGAGCGCGCGTGCGTGCCGTGCCGCAGGGACGGCTGCAACGGGAGCAAGGTGAGCGACTGCCTGAACTTCAGCGACGCCGAGCTGCGCGAGACGGCGCGGTCCTTCCTCTCGACGGTGCCTGCATGACGAAGCTCCTTATGCTGTACCAGGACCCTCGACTCCCTTCCAGCAGGGTCCGGGTCCTGAACCTCGCGGCAGAACTCGCCTCCCACGGGTTTCAGGTGGAAAACGCTGCGTACCCCCGCACCGCGAAGGAGAGGGCGCGGCTCTTCACCACCCTGCCCCAGTACGACGTCGTATTCCTCCAGAAGAAGCTTTTGAGGTCTTGGGAGTTCGCCCTCCTGCGCCACCTCTCCCGCAAGCTCGTCTTCGACTTCGACGACGCGATCTATATGCGGGACGACAGCCATGCCGACCCGATCAGCAGGACTCGGGAGCGCCGCTTCAACCGGACCGTGCGCCACGCGGATCTGGTGGTGGCGGGGAACCCAACCCTTGCGGCCGTCGCCTCCCATTTCGGCCGGCGCGTTGCGGTGGTCCCTTCCGCGGTCCCCGTTGCCGGAGTCCCGGTGAAGGAGTGGGGGGGGACGGGGCACCCGCGCGTTATCGGGTGGGTCGGAGGAGGAGGGAACCTGCACCACCTCGCCATGATATCCCCCGCGCTGCAGGAGGTCGCCAGCGAGTTCGACCTCGAACTGCGGGTCCTGTCCAACAGGGAGTTCGCGATTGAGGGGGTCACCGTGCGAAACGTGCCGTGGAGCCTGGAGACGCAGGAAGCGGAGATTGCCAAGTTCGACATCGGGGTCATGCCGATGCCGATGAACCGCTGGACCGAGGGGAAGTGCAGCTACAAGCTCCTGCAGTACATGGCGGCGGGGGTCCCGGCGGTGGCGACCGACTGGGGTTTCAACCGCAGCGTCATTGCGCACGGGAGCAACGGCTTCCTCGCAGCAAATGGTGAAGCGTTCGCCGGGCCCCTTAGGCGCCTCTTGCAGGACGCCGCGCTCTGCACAGGAATCGGCGGCCGCGGCCGCCTCCTTGTGGAGCGGGAATTTTCCCTCCAGGCGGTGGGAGAGAAGCTCGCGGCTGCGCTACGAGAGATACTGTAGCCCCCGCGTGCGTGGGAAAGAAAAGAGCAAAGGACTTAGCATGAAGACGATCTGTTTCTATCTGCCGCAGTTCCACCCGACGTCGGAAAACGACGAGTGGTGGGGGAAGGGCTTTACCGAGTGGACCAACGTCACGAAGGCGAAGCCGCGGTTCAAGGGGCACCACCAGCCGCAGCTTCCGGCCGACCTCGGCTTCTACGACCTGCGCCTGGAGGAGACCCGGCTTGCACAGGCTGAGCTCGCCAAGAGCTACGGCATCTCCGGCTTTTGCTACTACCACTACTGGTTCAATGGAAAGCGCGTCTTGCAGCGTCCCTTCGACGAGGTGCTCTCCAGCGGCAGGCCCGAATTCCCCTTTTGCCTTTGCTGGGCGAACGAATCGTGGACCCGCAATTGGACAGGGCTGAACAAGCACGTCCTCCTGGAGCAGACCCACAGCGAGGAGGACGACCTCGCCCACCTCGAGTGGCTGTTGCAGGTCTTCAAGGACAAGCGCTACATCACGGTGCACAAAAAGCCCCTCCTCCTGATCTACCGTGTCGACCTGATACCGCACGTAGCCAGGATGATCGAGATGTGGCGCCGCGGCGCGAAGAAGCATGGATTCCCCGACCTCTACCTGGTGGCGGTGAAGAACAACTTCGTGAAGAACTCCTTCCGCGACCTCACCGACCTCGGCTTCGACGGCGTCGTGGAGTTTCAACCAAACGGCGCGTACTTCCCGCACCGCAGCCCGGTGCAGAAGATCGTGAACAAGGTGAAGCGGAAGACGAACGCCCTGGTAGGGCGACTTTCCGGGAACCCCCTCCGGCAGCCCCTCTACGTGAGCGACGTGTACGACTACCGGAAGTACGTGGCGAAGGCGGTGCGCGGGCTCGCTCGGGAGGGGAAGGTCTTCCCGACTGTCATCCCGGGGTGGGACAACAGCGCCAGGAGAAGGGACGGCGCCCGCATCCTGCAAAACGACGACGCCGCTCTCTATGGTGAGTGGCTGAAGGAGGCGCTGGCCAGCACGAAGCGCTTCCACCCGGAGGAGCAGCTCGTCTTCATAAACGCCTGGAACGAGTGGGCCGAAGGGTGCAAGCTCGAGCCGGATGCCCGCAACGGCCGGAAGTTTCTGGAGGCGACGCGGGAGGCGGTCAGCGAGGTGTCCACGGCATGACCCGCGCCCGCTACAACATCCTGCACACCGAATGGTCCGACGGGTGGGGAGGGCAGGAGCAGCGCATCATCCTCGAATGTCTCAAGATGCGGGAGCTTGGGCACCAGGTGGTGATCGCCTGCCAGCCCGGCAGCGGAATCCTGAAGAAGGCGCGGGAGTTGGAGCTCCCGGTGGAAGAGGTGGTGATGCGCGGGAGCATCGATCCCCTCGCGGTGCTCTCTCTGGCGCGGGTAATAAGGAAGCACCGCATCAACGTGGTGAGCACCCACAGCGGCAAGGACAGCTGGTCCGCTGGGTTTGCCGCAAAAGTGTGCGGAGTTGACCTCCTGGTGCGCACGCGGCACCTCTCCATGCCGGTTTCCAACAACCCCTTCAACTTCGTGTACCGCATGGCGGACGGGATCGTCACCACGGGCGAGGCGATCAGGAACACCATGATCGCCGACAACGGGATCGACCCGGGGCGCATCATCTCCATCGCCACCGGAGTATCTCTTGACCGCTTCTCGGCGGCGGGGCTCCAGGGGGTGGGGGGGAAGGAACAACTCGGTATTCCGGCGCGGTGCCGGGTGGTGACGATGGTGGCGGTGCTGCGTGGCATGAAGCGGCACGACCTGCTGGTGGAGGCGGCTCGGCTGCTGCGCCCCTCCTTTCCCGACCTGCGCTTCCTCGTCGTAGGGGAGGGGCCGGGGCGCGGCTGGGTAGAGGGGCTGATTCGGGAGGCGGGGGTGGAGGATCTCTTCATCCTCACAGGGTATCGCAGCGACGTCCCGGAACTCCTCTCTATCTCCGACATAGCGGTCCTCACTTCCGATAAGTTCGAGGGGGTGCCGCAGTCGATAAGCCAGGCGATGGCGATGGGGCGCCCTGTCGTGGCAGCGCCGGTGGGGAGCATACCGGAGCTCGTGGTGGACGGCGTCACCGGGATCATGGCGGAGACCGGCAATGCCGCATCCTTTGCCAGTGGCATCGGGGCGCTCCTTCGCGATGACGAGCTGCGCCGGAAGATGGGGAAGGCCGCGCAGGCGCATATCATGAGCGGCTACACCGACGACATCATGGCGCAGAAAACGGTGGAGTTTTACGAGTATCTCCTGGAGCGGAAGGGGAAGCGCTGAAGCATGTGGAGATGTAGGTGAAAATTGCCCTGATCAGGCAGAAATATACCCCCTTCGGCGGCGCCGAGCGGTACATGGCGCGCCTCGTGGATGGTCTGTGCGCCGCGGGGCACGAGGTGCACGTCCTCGCCGCGAAGTGGGAGGCGGGGGGCTCGGCGGCGGTGACGGTGCATCGGGTCCCCGTGGTGAAGTTTCCGGGATGGCTGAAGGCGCTCACCTTTTCCCTCGGGTGCCGCAGGATCATCGATCGCGAGCGCTTCGACGTGGTGTTCAGCCTGGAGCGCACCCTGCGCCAGGATGTGTACCGTGCGGGGGACGGGTGTCACCGGATGTGGCTGCGCCAGAAAAACCTCGACCGCGGCGTGTGGGGGTGGCTTGGCACCTATCTGAACCCGTTCCAGCTCACCTACCTGCGCCTGGAGCGCAAGCTCTTCACCGATCCCCGGCTGCGCGCCATCATCGCCAATTCGCATATCGGCAAGGAGGAGATCGTCTCCCTCTACGGCGTCCCCCCGGAGAAGATCCACGTGGTCTACAACGGGATAGATGGAGCCGCCTTCCCCCTTTCGGAGCGGGAAACTTTGCGGCAGCGGCTTGCGGAGGAATACGGGCTGCGCGACGAGGTGCGCATCCTCTACGTCGGCTCCGGATTCAGCCGCAAAGGGGTCCCAGCTCTCGTGGAGGCTGCGGCGAAGCTGGACTTCCCCTTCAAGATCTTCGTGGTGGGGAAGGGGCACACTGCAAAGCTTAAGCGGCGCGCCCAGAGCCTGGGGATTGCCGAGCGGGTGGTTTTCACCGGTCCGGTGCGCGATCCCGAGCGTTTTTACCTCGGATGCGACCTCTTCGTCTTTCCGACCCGCTACGACCCCTTCAGCAACGCGACGCTGGAGGCGATGGTGTGCGGTCTTCCTGTGGTAACGACGCCTCACAACGGCGTCTCCGAGCTCATCCGCGACGGTGAGGAGGGAGTCGTGGTCCGGGATCCGCTCGATGCGGAGGAACTTGCCTCGGCGATCCGCCGCCTCGCCGACCGTGAGACCCGCAGGCGCATGTCCGCTGCCGCCGCGCGCACTGCTGCCGCGCTGACCATGCAGGAGAACACCCGGCAGACTCTGGCGGTGATCGAGAAGGTCATGCCGCATTGCACGGCCGGGGGTGCAGGAAGAAAGTGATGCAGTTTGAGGAAAGGTCAGAAGATGTTATGAGTGCAAGAGAGCGTATCGTATCGGTGGTGGGGTTGGGGTACGTGGGACTTCCTGTGGCGGTGGCGTTCGGCAAGGTGCGCAGGACCGTCGGCTTCGACATCAACGCCGCACGCATCGCGGAGCTGAAAGCCGGCAAGGATCGCACCGCGGAGGTGACGGCGGACGACCTCGCCGCGGCGGATATCCTCTTCACCGACAGTGTCGAGGACCTGCGCGCCGCGGATTTCCACATCGTCGCTGTCCCTACTCCGGTGGACAGTGCGAACCAGCCGGATCTGACCCCGGTGCTGCGCGCGTCGCGCACGGTCGGGAAGGCGCTGAAGCCGGGGGCGATTGTGGTGTACGAGTCCACCGTCTACCCCGGTGTCACCGAAGAGGAGTGCGTGCCGATCCTGGAGCAGGAGTCGGGGCTTCTGTGCGGCAGGGACTTCACCGTCGGCTACAGCCCCGAGCGCATCAACCCGGGGGACAAGGAGCACACCTTCACGAAGATCAAGAAGGTCGTCGCGGGGCAGGATGCCGCCACCCTCGAGATCGTCGCGTCGGTGTACGAGTCGGTCGTGACCGCGGGGGTGCACCGCGCCTCCAGCATAAAGGTCGCCGAGGCGGCCAAGGTCATCGAAAATACCCAGCGAGATATAAACATCGCCTTCATGAACGAGCTTTCCCTCATCTTCGACCGGATGGGTATCGACACGGCAGAGGTGCTCGAGGCCGCCGGGACGAAGTGGAACTTCCTGAGATTCACCCCCGGACTGGTCGGGGGGCACTGCATCGGAGTGGACCCGTACTACCTGACCCACAAGGCGGAGAAGCTGGGATACCACCCGCAGGTCATCCTGGCGGGGAGGCGGATCAACGACGGAATGGGGCGCTTCATCGCCCAGCGCACCATCAAGGAGATGATCCGTGGGGGGCGCAGCGTCGTCGGCGCCACTGTGACGGTCCTCGGGCTCACCTTCAAGGAGGACTGCCCGGACATCCGCAACTCCAAGGTGGTGGATATCATCGCCGAGCTGAATGACTACGGCCTGCGGGTGCAGGTTCACGACCCGCTCGCCGACCGTGCAGAAGCGCTCCACGAGTACGGCGTGGAGCTCACTCCACTGGACCGTCTCGAACCTGCCGCAGCGCTCATCGTCGGCGTTGCCCACAAGGAGTACCGGGCCCTCGCTCCGTCCGACCTGTGCGCGCTGGCGGAGGAGGGTGCTGTTCTGGCGGACGTCAAAGGTATTTTCGACCCTTCTCTCCTTGCCGATGCAGGGCTGGCGGTGTGGCGGCTGTAGTGAAAGGATTTGACGGAATGCGTACTGTGAATAACCGTCCGGGTGAGGAGGCTTGCTCTTGAGGATCGCCATAGTCAGGCTCACCTCCCTCGGTGACATAATTTTCTGCATGGCCGCCTTGCAGTTCATCAAGCGCCACCTCCCGGAGAGCTCCATCACCTGGTTTGCCGATGCGAAGTTCGCCGACATCCTCGATCACAACCCCGACCTCGACGCGGTGGTGAAGGTGAAGCTCAAGGGGCTGAAGAAGAATCTTTCCCTCGAAAAGGTGAGGGGGGAGTACCGTCGCGTCGTCGAAGCGGGAAAGTTCGATGTCGCCATCGATCTGCACGGCATGCTAAAATCGGCGGTCATCGCCAGGAAGGCGGGGGAGGTCCGTTGCGGCTTCCACCGCACCGTGGCAAAGGAGCCGCTGGCGACCTTCTTGTACGACAGGACCTTCGCGCCGCCGATGTCGATAACTCCGGTCGCCCGCTATACGACTCTCGCGGCGCAGTCGCTGGGGATTCCCTTTGCGGAGGAGGAGCTTCTGAAGAAGTCTCCCTACCTCTTCCATGGCGCGGGGGACGCCGAGGCGTCCGCGGGATTTTTCCAGGGGGAGGGGAAGAACGTGCTCCTCGTTCCGGGGACGAGCCTCGGGCTGAAGAATTACCCGGCCGACAGGTTCGCCTCGATCTGCAACCGGCTGCAGGCGAACATCCTCATCTGTCACGGAGGGGATCAGGAGCTGGAAACGGCGCGCTACATCGAGAAGCGCTGCCCCTCGGCCCGGATACTCCCCCGGCTGAACCTGAACCAGCTGAAGGCGGCGGTAAGCCGCGCCGATCTCGTCATCGGCGGCGACACGGGACCGACCCACATCGCGTGGGCCAATAACGTGCCGGTCATCGCCCTCTTTGGTCCGACACCGGTGTGCACCTACCCGTCGGAGATCAGCAGGATCGTCGTGCCGCCGCGAGGGATCGGGCGCCCCATGCAGGAGATCGAGGAAGAGACGATCGTGAGGCACGCCGAAGAATTGCTCCAGCAGCAGACTCGGACGCAGCGAGAAGGCTGAGGGAGAAGGGAGAGGTCACTGCGCGTGTCATTCCATTCCCCCATTTACCAATAGAGGAGGCAACCCGTGGCAAAAATCCTGGTGACCGGCGCGGCCGGCTTTATCGGTTTTCACCTGAGCAAGAGGCTGCTCGACAGCGGCGTCGAGGTGGTTGGCCTCGACAACATGAACGACTACTACGATGTGACGCTGAAGCAGGCGCGACTGAAGCAGCTGGAGGGGCGGCCCGGGTTCCGCCTCGTGACGATGGATCTCGCCGACCGTGAGGGGATCGCCCGCCTCTTCGAGGCGGAGCAGTTCGAGCGGGTGGTGAACCTCGCCGCACAGGCCGGGGTGCGCTACTCCCTCGTCAATCCGTACGCCTACATCGACAGCAATATCCAGGGGTTCATCAACATTCTCGAGGGGTGCCGCCACAACGGGGTGAAGCACCTCGTCTACGCTTCCTCCAGCTCCGTCTACGGCGCGAACACCGCGATGCCCTTCTCGGTGCACGACAACGTCGACCACCCGGTCTCCCTGTACGCCGCGACGAAGAAGGCGAACGAGCTCATGGCGCACACCTATTCGAGCCTGTACAACCTCCCCACCACGGGGCTTCGCTTCTTCACCGTGTACGGACCGTGGGGGAGGCCGGACATGGCGCTCTTTCTCTTCACGAAAGCGATTCTTGAGGGGAAGCCGATCGACGTCTTCAACTTCGGGAAGATGCGCCGGGACTTCACCTTCATCGACGACATCGTGGAAGGGGTGCTGCGGGTGACCGCGAAGATCCCGGAGCCGAATGCGGCCTGGAGCGGCGACAACCCGGACCCCGGGACGAGTTACGCTCCGTACCGGATCTACAACATCGGTAACCACAACCCGGTCGAGCTCATGCACTTCATCGAGGTGCTGGAAAAGGCGCTCGGAAAGACCGCCCAGAAGAACCTCCTGCCGATCCAGGCGGGGGACGTCCCCGCGACGTACGCGAACGTGGACGACCTGATGGCGGACGTCGGCTTCAAGCCCGCCACCTCCATCGAGGAAGGGATCGGCCGCTTCGTGGGCTGGTACCGGGAGTATTACGGGGTGTAGCGGCCGCCGCCGGACCCCATCCCCACCCTGTCCCTCCCCTTGAAAGGGAGGGGACGCGGTGCGAACGGCTCAATGTAGGCCGGAATAAGCGCAGCGTTTCCGGCAGATGTAACGTTTCCGGCAGATGTACAAGATATATTCAAACAGACAGGAGTAGCCGATGAAGCACGCACCACTCGATTTTTCCGGGGTACAGACCTATCCGATCAAAGAGCGCAAGAACAAGATGACCGTGGAGAAGGATCTCGCTGCACCGGTTACCCCCGGAATGAGCGTGTCGCAGCTCCTCGCGGCGATGCCGGCGCAACTCGGAGCGCAGTCTCTGAACGCGGTGATCGACGCGGTGGTGGTCGCCCGGCAGAAAGGGAAGCCGGTCGTGGTCGCCATGGGGGGGCACGTGATCAAGTGCGGGCTGCAGCCGGTGCTGAAATCCCTCATCGAAGCGGACATCATCACCGCCGTCGCGCTGAACGGCTCCGGCTCGATCCACGACTACGAAATCGCGCTCATCGGCGCCACCAGTGAAGACGTCGGTGCGGTGCTGCACGCCGGCACCTTCGGGATGGCTGAGGAGACCGGCGCGCACATCAACGCCGCGCTGAAAAAAGGTGTAGCCGAAGGGCGCGGGCACGGCGAGTCGATCGGGCGTGCCATCCTCGACAACGAGCTACCGTACCGGGAGCACAGCCTTCTTGCGACGTGCGTGGCGAAGGGGATCCCCATCACCGTGCATGTGGCGGTAGGGACCGACATCACCCATCAGCACCCCACCGCAGATGGCGCCGTCATCGGTGCCGCAAGCTATACCGACTTCAGGACCTTCACCTCCGTCGTCTCGCAGCTTGGGGACGGGGGGGTGTACCTCAACGTGGGGAGCGCGGTACTGCTGCCGGAGGTATTCCTGAAGGCGCTCTCCATCGCGCAGAACCTCGGGCACCATGTCGACCACTTCACCACCGCAAACTTCGACATGCAGCAGCACTACCGTCCGCTGCAAAACGTGGTGAAGCGCCCGACCTCCGGGAAGAGCCACGGGTACACCCTGACCGGGCACCACGAGATCATGATCCCCCTGCTGGCTGCGGGGATCCTGAGTAAAATCTAGAGGCTTTTTCTCCGCAGATTACGCAGATTTACGCAGATTTAAAACCTGAATCAAAGGCATTCCAGACATGTTTTTTTGATAGGGGGGCTGCATGAATCGGGATCAGGAGACGTACGCTATTATCGGCGCTGCCATGGAGGTGCACAGAGTTCTCGGTCATGGCTTTCTGGAGGCGGTGTATCAGGAGGCTCTGGCACATGAGCTGACGTCGAGGGGAATTCCCTTCTGTCGCGAGGTGGAGCTTCCGGTCTTCTACAAGGACATTCGCCTCGGCACTTCGTACAAAGCAGACTTTATCTGCTATGAGAGCATCATCGTGGAACTTAAGGCGCTGGAAATGTTGACAGGCAAAGATCACGGGCAGGTGATCAACTACCTGAAGGCAACGAGGTCAAAACGCGCCCTCCTTCTCAACTTTGGAGCAAGAAGCCTGGAACATGACCGCTTTGTTCTGGATTTGTAGTTTCGGTTTCGGTTTTAAATCTGCGTAAATCTGCGTAATCTGCGGACAAAAAACGCTTTGGAGGTTTTTGTTGGAAAGAAGAGAAGTCGAATCGTTTTTCGCGAAGGCTACCGGTGTCCGTGCGCTCGTTATCGGCGACCTCATGCTGGACGAGTACCTCTGGGGGCGCACGGAGCGCATCTCCCCGGAGGCCCCGGTCCAGGTCGTGGAGGTCTCCCGCGAAGACCTGCGTCTCGGCGGCGCGGGTAACGTGGTCAACAACCTTGTGGCACTCGGGTGCTCCGTCACCGTGTGCAGCGTCATCGGCGACGACGACAACGGCGCGCTCCTGCGCCGCGCCTTCGAAAAGATCGGTGCCGACCTCTCCGGCGTCGTGGAGGAGCCGGGGCGCCGCACCAGCAAGAAGACGCGCGTCATCGCCGCCAACCAGCAGATCGTGCGCATCGACCGCGAGACGACTGCGCCGATCTCTTCATCCTGCGAATCGGCCCTCCTCCAGTACCTCTCCGAAAACGCTGAGCACTTCAACGTGATCCTCGTTTCCGACTACCTGAAGGGGGTCCTCACCCCCGCGCTCCTCGCCGCGCTCTGCCAGACCGGCCGCGAGCTCTCCATCCCGGTGGTGGTCGACCCGAAGGGGAAGGACTACGGCAAGTACCGCGGCGCCACCATCCTCACGCCGAACCGGAAGGAGGCGGAGGCTGCCTCCGGGACCGCCATCACCGACCTCCCCTCGCTGGAGGCGGCGGCGGATACCCTCCTCTCCGAGCTCGAGCTCGACGCGCTCCTCATTACCCGCAGCGAACAGGGGATGTCCCTCTTCTTCAACGACGGCGCCGCCACCCACATTCCGACCGTTGCCCGCGAGGTCTTCGACGTCACCGGCGCCGGCGATACGGTCCTTTCGGTCCTCTCCCTCGGGCTCGCCTGCGGTCTCCCGCTGGCGAAGGCGGCCTGGGTGGCGAACGTGGCGGCGGGAATCGCCGTCGGAAAACTCGGCACCTCCACCGTCTCCCCGGACGAGATCGTGGCGGAGGTCGGCCACGGCCAGAAGGACAGCGACTCGAAGATCAAGAACCTCGACGTCGTCGCCCGCATCGCGGCGCAGGAGAGAACGCGCGGCAAGAGAATCGTCTTCACCAACGGCTGTTTCGACCTCCTGCACGTGGGTCATGTAAAATACCTGCAGAAAGCGCGCGAGTTCGGAGATATGCTTATCGTCGGACTGAACAGCGACGACTCCGTGCGTCGCCTTAAGGGGGAGAGCCGCCCCCTCATCGACCAGGCGGAGCGCGCGCACATACTGGCAGCATTGGACTGCGTCGACTTCGTGGTAATCTTCGACGAAGACACCCCGATCCGGCTCATCGAGACGATACGACCGATGGTGCTGGTGAAGGGGGGGGACTACACCCGCGAAGGGGTGGTGGGACACGAGATCGTCGAGGGGTACGGCGGGCGCATCGAGCTCGTGCAGTTCGTTGCCGGTCGCTCCACCACCCGCATCATCGAAAAAATCATGAAGAATTACAGCTAACGAAGCGGTGTTCCGGGGAGTGGCTCCTTTGTTGAAAGGTGCCTGCCCCCTTTAAAGATTCGGATTAAATCTTGCACAGGCGCAAGCCCTCATGTATTTTGTCCCCTTCTGCATGCTGCAATTTTCGTGGAGGACCCGTGAAGAAGGCTCTTATAACTGGCATAACAGGGCAGGACGGCTCGTATCTGGCGGAGCTGCTCCTCAAAAAAGGGTACCAGGTGCACGGCATGATCCGCCGCTCCTCGTCCTTCAATACCGGCCGCATCGACCATGTCTACCGTGACCCCCACGAGTCGGAGAACCGCCTCCTTCTGCACTACGGCGACCTGAACGACGCAAGCTCCATAAACCGCCTCCTGCGGGAGATCCGCCCGGACGAGATCTACAATCTCGGTGCCCAGAGCCACGTCCGCGTCTCCTTCGACATCCCGGAGTACACCGGCGAGGTCGACGCCCTCGGCACGACCCGCATCCTCGAGGGGATCCGGGAGACGGAGATCAATACCCGTTTCTACCAGGCATCCTCCTCGGAACTGTACGGGAAGGTCCTGGAGACCCCGCAGAAGGAGACGACCCCTTTTTACCCCCGTTCCCCCTACGCCTGCGCGAAGGCGTATTCCTTCTACATAACGCTGAACTACCGCGAAAGCTACGGGATGTTCGCCTGCAACGGCATCCTCTTCAACCACGAGTCCCCGCGCCGCGGCGAGACCTTCGTGACGAGGAAGATCACCCGTGCGGCCGCGCGCATCAAGCTCGGCCTGCAGGACCGCCTCTATCTCGGGAATCTGGAGGCGAAGAGGGACTGGGGCTTTGCGGGGGACTACGTGGAGGCGATGTGGCGCATGCTGCAGGCACCGGAGCCCTCCGACTACGTGGTGGCGACCGGCGAAACGCACAGCGTGCGCGAGTTCGCCGAGCTCGTCTTCGCGCGCCTCGACATGCCGCTCGTGTGGCAGGGGGAAGGGGTGCACGAAAAGGGGATCATCGCCTCCACCGGGAAGGTGGCGCTGGAGATCGACCCGCGCTACTTCCGCCCCGCGGAGGTCGACCTCCTGCTCGGTGACGCCGCAAAGGCGCGCCGCGAGCTGGGGTGGGAGCCGAAGACAAGCTTCAAGGCATTGGTGGAGATGATGACCGACGCCGACCTGGAGTTGGCGGAAAGGGAGCGGAAAGCCAATGGATAAATCTTCCAAGATCTTTGTGGCGGGGCACCGGGGACTGGTGGGCTCCGCGATCGTACGCCGCCTCGAGGAGGAGGGTTTCACGAACCTCCTACTGCGCACGAGCCAGGAGCTCGACCTGCGCGACCAGGAAAAGACCCTCTCCTTTTTCACCGCGGAGCGCCCGGATTACGTCTTCCTCGCCGCGGCGCGGGTCGGGGGGATCGTGGCGAACAACACGAAGCCGGCCGATTTCATCTACGACAACCTGATGATCCAGAGCAACACCATTCACAGCTCCTTTCTTACCGGCGTGAAAAAGCTCCTCTTCCTCGGCAGCACCTGCATCTACCCGCGCATGGCGCCCCAGCCGATCCGGGAGGACGCGCTTCTCACCGGGCCGCTGGAGCCGACAAACGAGGCGTACGCCATCGCGAAGATCGCCGGGATCAAGATGTGCCAGGCGTACAACCGGCAGCACGGCACCCGCTACATAAGCGCCATGCCTACGAACCTGTACGGCCCGAACGACAACTTCGACCTCACCACCTCCCACGTCCTTCCCGCCTTGATCCGGAAGTTCCACGAGGCGAAGGTCTCCGCCTCGCCGACGGTGAGCATCTGGGGGAGCGGCACCCCGTTCCGGGAGTTCGTCCACGTGGACGACGTCGCGGACGCCTCCCTCTACCTCATGGAGCGCTACGAGGGGTGGGACCCGGTGAATGTGGGGTCGGGGGAGGAGCTGACCATAGGGGATCTGGCACGGCTCATTAAGGAGACGGTAGGGTTTGACGGGGAGCTCGTCTTCGACAGCTCCAAGCCCGACGGCACGCCGCGCAAGCTCTCCGACGTGAACCGCATTCACGGGCTCGGCTGGAGGCACCGGATCCCCCTTAACGAGGGGCTCAAGAACGTGTACCAATGGTACCTGGCCAATAGGGCGTAATACTCCTTTTCAATCTTTGTGCCAAAAGCGCCCATTTTGCCAGAACGAGCTTTACACCCATTTTCCAAGATGGTATACTCCGCTACGAAATTATGCTTAAACGTAACAATATCAGGCGATTCGTAGCTTTCATGGCAGTTGCCGGGGCTATTCTCGTCACTGCCACCATCCTGATACGGATGCAGCGCACGAAGTCGCCACGACTGGCGATCCAGAAGCTGCCGGTGCAGATCGACGTCTCCCTCCAGGCAATCCGCTTTACCGAGAGCCGCCACGGGGTCAAGCAGTGGGACCTGACGGCGGACCGGGCAGAATACGACAAGAACAAAGGACGCACCTCGCTTGCGCGGGTGAACCTGACCATCCTGAACAGCTCTGCGGGTGAGATCAGGGTCACCGCTGACCGTGCCGACTATGACCATGCCTCGAAGAACGTCTCCCTCTCCGGGAACGTCCAGGGGAAGAGCGCTTCGGGGCTGCACTTCACCGCCCCGCAAGTCAGGTACGTGGCGGCGCGGTCGACCCTGGAGAGCCCCGAAAAGGTGAACTTCAGGGGGGAGGGGCTGACGATGGAAGGGGTAGGGATGGAGTGGCATACGAAGTCGCACAAGCTGAAGCTCTCGAAGGTGGAGGCCGAAGTGCAGCCGGAGGGAGCGCGGCGATGAAGGCGATGAAAAGGATGGCGGCGGTCACGGCTCTCCTCACCCTCCTGGCGCAGTCCGGTCTTGCCGCGGCGCCGACCCACGGGAAGGAGCCTTTGAAGATCAAGTCGAACGAGCTGCACGCCGATAACGAGAAGAAGACGGCGACCTTCGAGGGGAGCGTCGTCGCCCGTCAGGGGGACCTCACGCTGTACACCGACAAGCTGGTCATCAGCTACGGCGAGAGCGGGAAGGACCTCTCCAAGGTGGAGGCGTTCGGGCACGTGCGCATCGTGCAGGGTGACCGCGAGGCGGTCGGTGCCCATGCGGTCTACGACAACAAGGGGGGGCGCATCGTGCTGGACGGCTCCCCGCGGGTCATGCAGGGGAAGAACCTCATTACCGGGAAGGAGATCACCTACTACGTCGACGAGCAGCGTTCCGTGGTGACCGGCGGGCGGGTTGAGGCGACGATCTACCCCGGGGAGAAAGATGCAGGCGCAAAACCGTAGTACCCTTTATACAGAGGGGCTGGCAAAGGAATTCAACCAGCGCAAGGTGGTGAAGGGGGTCGACCTGAAGGTCTCCTCCGGGGAGGTCGTGGGGCTTCTCGGGCCCAACGGCGCCGGGAAGACGACGACCTTCTACATGGTGGTGGGGCTGACCCGCCCCGACGGCGGCTCGGTCTTCCTGGACGGCGAGGCGATCACGAAGCTCCCCATGTACCAGCGGGCGCGGCGCGGGATCAGCTACCTGCCGCAGGAGCCCTCCGTCTTCCGGAAACTTACCGTGCGGGAGAACCTCCTGGCGGTCCTGGAGACCCTCCCCATCTCGGGGCAGCGGCGCCGGGAGCGGGTGGAGGAGCTCCTGGGGGAGTTCCGGATCGAGCACATAGCGTCGAGCCGCGGCTACGCCCTCTCGGGGGGGGAAAGGCGCCGCGTGGAGATCGCCCGGGCGCTCGCCACCGATCCGTCCTTCATCCTCCTGGACGAGCCGTTCGCGGGGATCGACCCGATAGCGGTCATCGACATCCAGAACATCATCACCGCCCTGAAGGAAAAGGGGCTCGGTGTCCTGATCTCGGACCACAACGTCCGGGAGACGCTCGGTGTATGCGACACGGCCTACATAATGAGCGCGGGGGAAGTGCTGGAGTACGGCGACCCGATACAGATTTCGCAGAGCAAGAAGGCCCGGGAGATCTACCTCGGGGAGAAATTCAGGCTGTGACCCCCGTCCCGGCGGCTCGAGCGCAGGGGCGGGATACGAAGAAATAGCACAGGGCGACACCACCCCCACAGCGGAAAGGAGTAGGGGGCACTCGTTCAACGACGACGAGAGGTTTTATGGCTATTGAAATGCGTCAACAGATGAAGATGAGCCAGCAGCTGGTGATGACACCCCAGTTGCAACAGGCCATTAAGCTCCTGCAACTGTCCAGGCTCGAGCTGCAGGACGTGGTACGTCAGGAGTTGGAGGAAAATCCGGTCCTCGACGAGGTGACCGAGGTGGAGGAGGTGCGCGAACCGGGTCAGCTCGAGCTTGTGGAGAAGGAGCCGGAGCCGCAGACCACCACGACCGACTTCCAGGAGGTGCGCGCCGGTGAAGAGACCCGCGACACGGACTGGGACTCCTACCTCGACGGCTACAACTACTCCTCCGGCGAACAGTACTACGACGACGAAGACCGCCCCTCCTTTGAAAACCTCCTCACCAAGAAATCGACCCTCAACGACCACCTCATGTGGCAGCTCTCCCTTACCCGCCTGACGGACCAGGAAATGATGGTCGGCGCCGAGATCCTCGGCAACATCGACGAGGACGGCTACCTGAGGGCGACCCTTGCCGACATCGCTGGCGCCTGCGGGGTGGACGAGGAGCTGTGCGCGGCGGTCCTGAAGAGGGTGCAGGAGTTCGACCCGATCGGGGTGGGGGCGCGCGATCTGAGGGAATGTCTCCTTTTGCAGGTGGCCGGGCTCGGCATGGGGGGGAGCATTGTGGAGGCGCTCCTGAAGGAGCACCTGAAAGACCTGGAAGGGCGCCGCTACAAGCAGGCGGCGAAGGTCCTCGGCATCGACGTGAACGAGGTCCTGGAGGCCGCGAGGATCATCGCGGAACTCGACCCGAAGCCGGGGCGTCTTTTTGGCCAGGAGGACGTGCACTACATCTCCGCGGACATCTTCGTGCACAAGGTGGGGGACGACTACGTCGTGCTCCTGAACGACGAGGGTATGCCGAACCTGCGCATCAACCCGGTCTACGCCACGGAGACGAAGGGGGTGGACAAGAAGGCGGAGGAGTACATAGGGGAGAAGACCCGCTCGGCGATGTGGCTCATAAAGAGCATCCAGCAGCGGCAGCGCACCATCTACAAGGTCGCCAAAAGCCTCGTGAAGTTCCAGCGCGACTTCCTGGACCGCGGCATCGAGCACCTGCGTCCCCTGGTCCTGCGCGACATCGCCGAGGACATCGGCATGCACGAGTCGACCATCAGCCGGGTCACCACCAACAAGTACATGCAGACTCCGCAGGGTCTTTTTGAGCTGAAGTACTTCTTCAACAGCGGCATCTCCACGGGCGAGGGTGACTTCATCGCCTCGGAGAGTGTAAAGAGCAAGATCAAGGAGCTCGTGGACGCGGAGGACCCCAAGCGCCCGTACAGCGACCAGCGCCTGGCGGAGCTTCTCTCCACCCACTCCATCGTCATCGCCCGCAGGACCGTCACGAAGTACCGGGAGATGATGCGTATCGGCAGTTCCAGCGAGAGGAAGAAGCATTTCTAAGCGGCTTGAGGTGCCCCACCGGGGGCCTTTTGACGTGCATACAATAAAGGAGGTAGAGTCATGCAGATCACGACAACGTTCAGGCACATGGAGCCCAGCGAAGCCCTCAAAAGCTACGCAGAGGAGAAACTCGAGCGGGTGAAGAAATACATAGACGAGCCGGTTGTCGTCCAGCTGTTTCTGACCGTTGAGAAGATTCGGCACAGCGCCGAGGTCACCATCGCAGCCAAGGGTATCACCATCAAGGCCGCCGAGGAATCGAACGACATGTACGCTTCCGTCGACGCGGTCGTGGACAAGATCGAGCGTCAGCTCAGGCGTTTCAAGGAGCGGATCAAGGCGCACAAGCCGACCGCCGACGCCCGCGAGCGCCAGGTGCAGAAGATGATCGTGGAGGCGGCGAGCCTCGACGAGGAGACCGGACCGGTCGTCATCAAGACGAAGAGCTTCTCCATGAAGCCGATGAGCGTGGAGGAGGCGGTGATGCAGATGGAGCTCCTGCACAAGGACTTCCTCGTGTACACCGAGGCGGAGACGGAGAACATCAACGTGGTGTACCGCCGCAAGGACGGGAACTACGGCCTGATTGCACCCGAGAGGGTATAAGGGAGAGGGGCGCCGGCTGAAAGCCGGCGCCCTTTTTTCCCCGAGAGAGATTTCTGCGGCGGAAAGGTAGTACGCATTGAAAAGCATAAGTCTTACTATCAAAGACCTCCTCAATGACAAGGCGTACGGCCTCGACCTTCGCCTCATCGCCGGAGAGGCGGGGCTGATGAACCGCCTGTACAGCTCCCGGATCCAGAAGCCGGGGCTGGCCCTTACCGGGTACATGGAGCACCTCCACGCGGACCGTGTCCAGGTCCTCGGCAACACGGAGATTTCCTACCTGAGGCAGCTCCCCGAGGAACTGGGGAGGAAGCATACGGAGCTTCTGTGCTCCTACCCCATGGCCTGCTTCATCGTCACCAAAGGGCTCGATCCCCCCGATTTCCTGAGGGAAGCCGCGGAGCGGGCAGGGATCCCGCTTCTCCTCACGGCACACCAGTCCTCCACTTTCATCTCCCTCATCACCAAGTTTCTGGAGGAGAGCCTCCTTCCCACGACCCACATCCACGGCGTTCTGGTGGACGTTCTCGGCGTCGGCGTGCTCCTTTTGGGAAAAAGCGGCATCGGGAAGAGCGAGTGCGCCCTCGACCTGGTGATCCGCGGGCACCGGCTCGTCGCGGACGATGTCATCCACATCAAGAAGAAGATGCCTGGCTCTCTCGTGGGGCAGGCGGGTGACACCATCCAGCACCACATGGAGATCCGCGGGCTGGGGATCATCAACGTAAAGGACCTCTTCGGGGTATCCTCCATCAGGGAGAAGAAGATCATCGACCTGGTCCTCGAGCTCCAGGAGTGGGACGCCGACCAGGAATACGACCGCCTGGGGATAGACGAGCGTTTCCAGACGATCCTCGGAGTCGACCTGCCGCACCTGAAGATCCCGGTGCGCCCCGGGCGCAACCTGACCTCCATCATCGAGGTCGCCGCCAGGAACTTCCTCCTGAAGGGGATGGGGTACCATTCGGCGCGCGAGTTTCACGAGAAGCTGCTGGCCCGCATGGAAGTGCGCTCTCTCGGGGAAGAGGTGGAATAGTGCGCATAGTCATCATCACCGGCCTCTCCGGCTCCGGCAAGTCCACCGCTGTGCGCGCGCTCGAGGACGAGGGGTTCTTCTGCCTCGACAACCTCCCGGTCTCCCTTGTCGGCACCTTCATCGAGCTCGTACAGCAGTCGCGCGAGGACGTGCACGACGTGGCACTGGTGATGGACATCCGCAGCCGCGACTTCATGAAGGGGTACAACGAGGCGTTCCAGGCGATCACCGCCGCGGGGCACACCGTCAGCATCCTCTTCTTCGACGCTACCGACGAGGTGCTGATCAGGCGCTTCTCGGAGACGAGGCGTCGCCACCCCGCACTGGAGAGCGCGTCGGTGCCGGAGGGGATCCGCTTCGAGCGGGACCACCTGGCTGGGCTGCGCCGCATCGCCACGCGCGTCATCGACACGAGCGAGATGAACGTGCACCAGCTGAAGGAGGTGGTGATCGCCAGCGTGAAGGGGCAGGAGGGTGCCCTGGAGATGCAGGTGAACCTGCAGTCCTTCGGCTTCCGCTACGGGCTCCCGCTGGAGAGCGACCTGGTGATGGACGTGCGCTTCCTCCCGAACCCCTACTTCGTTCCGACGCTGAAGCCCTTTTCCGGGCTCAACGAGAAGGTGCGCGACTTCGTCCTCGGGCAGAACGAGACGCAGGAGTTCCTGGAGCGGTACCGCTCGCTGCTGGAGTTCCTCCTCCCGAGTTACCGTCGCGAGGGGAAATCGTACCTTTCGGTTTCAATCGGCTGCACCGGCGGGCGGCACCGCTCCGTGGCGATAGCCGAGTCGCTGTACCAGTATTTCAGGCAGAAAGGGATCAACATCAAGATCAATCATCGCGACATAGAGAAGGGGCAGGGATGATAGGACTACTATTGGTGGCTCACGCCGGAGTGGCCGCCGAGCTTTTGAAGGCCGCCGAGATGATCGTCGGGAAACTGGAGCTGGTGGAGACGGTGGGGATTACCCCGGAGTGCTCCGCGGATGCGGTGATGTCCGCCATAAAGGAGGCGGCTGCGCGGGTCTCCGCGGACGGCGCCATTATCATGACCGACATGTTCGGCGGCACACCCTCCAACATGAGCCTCTCCTTTCTGCAGGAAGGGCACGTCGAGGTCCTGACCGGCGTCAACCTTCCGATGCTGATCCGCTTCGTGGCGGAGCGCGAGAAGTTCGGGGTGGCGGAGTTGGCCCAGCGCCTGAAGGACGGCGGAATCGAGGGGATTTCTGTCGCCGGCGAGTATCTGAGGAAGTAGGGGGGAGTCGGGCCCCGGGCCCGGAAGTGACATGCATATGATAGAACAGGACTTCATAATCCCCAACAAGCTTGGGCTGCACGCCAGGGCGAGCGCGCTCCTGGTGAAGACCGCGAGCCGCTTCGTCTCGGAGATAAAGATCGAGCGTGAAGGGGTAGAGGTGAACGGCAAGAGCATCATGGGGATCATGATGCTCGCGGCGGCGAAGGGGAGCTGCATCACTCTGAAGGTGTCCGGAGAGGACGAGGTGGAGGCCTTCGCGGCGCTCGGGGAGCTCATCAGGAATGGTTTCGGAGAAGAGTGAAAGGTTCTCGCTGCAGGGGATCGGCGCCTCCGCCGGGATCGCCATAGGGCGGGTCCGCATCACGGACCGGCGCCGGGTGAGCGTGCCGGAGTACGAGATCCCTGCGCGGCAGATCCCTGCCGAGGTGCAGCGCTTCCGGCAGGCGCTGGAGCGGGTGAAGGGGGAGTTCTCCACCTTGCGCCACCAGCTCTCGGAGAGCCACGGCGCCGAGCACCTGTGCGTCATCGACGCCCACCTGCTCCTCCTCGAGGATACCATGCTCCTCACCGAGACGATCAGGCAGATCGAGGCGGAAGGGAGAAACGCCGAGGCGGCGCTCAAAAAGACGCTCCAGAAGGTGAAGGCGGCGTTTGACGAGATCGAGGACGAGTACCTGCGGGAGCGGTGCGGCGACGTCGAGCTGGTGGTGGAGCGGGTGCTGGCGACCCTACTCGGGCAGAAGCAGGAGCCGATCACCTTCTCCGAGGGGAAGGTCATCGTGGCCGCCCACGATCTCTCCCCGGCCGACATTCTCCAGATCGACAAGTCGAAGGTCATCGGCTTTCTCACCGATCTCGGGGGGAAAACCTCCCACTCCGCCATTCTGGCGCGCGCGCTGGAGATTCCGGCGGTGGTGGGGCTGGAGAACGTCACCTCCAGGATCGAGGACGGCAGCACCGTCATCATCGACGGAGCGAGCGGCGTCGTCATCGTCAATCCGGACAGCGAAGCGTTCCGGCAATACCTGGAGCGCAAGCAGCGCTACGAGTATGTCGAGCTCGGGCTTTTGAAGCTGAAGGATCTGCCGGCTCAGACGGTGGACGGGCACCGCATGCGGCTGAAGGGGAACGTGGAGTTCCCGGAAGAAGTCGCCTCGATCAACAAGCACGGCGGGGAGGGGATCGGGCTGTACCGCACCGAGACCCTCTTTTTCAACAGGACCGCGCTCCCCGACGAAGAGGAGCAGTTTCGCCACTACGTGGAGATCGTGAAGCGGATGGCACCGCACCCGGTGACCATCAGGACGCTCGACGTGGGTGGGGACAAGTGCGTCAACGGGCTGTGCCTCACCGACGAGATGAATCCGGCGCTGGGGGTGCGGGCGATACGGGTGTCGCTGCGACATCCCGACATCTTCAAGTCGCAGCTGCGGGCGATCCTGAGGGCGAGCGCCTTTGGAAAGGTGAAGGTCTTCTTCCCCATGGTCTCGGGCGTTGCCGAGGTGCGGGCGGCGAAGGCCCTCATCGCGGAGGCGAAGGAGGAATTGCGCGGCAAGCACCCCTTTGACGAGGAGCTTGAGGTGGGGGTCATGATCGAGATCCCCTCCGCCGTCCTCATCGCAGATCTTCTGGCGCGCGAGGTCGATTTTTTCAGCGTCGGCACAAACGATCTCATCCAGTACCTCCTGGCGATCGACCGCACGAACGAGCACCTCTCCACGCTGTACGAGCCGCTGCACCCGGCGGTGCTCCGCTCCCTGAAGCAGGTCGTCGACGCCGCACACCGAAACGGCATCGAGGTGTGCATCTGCGGCGAGATGGCGGGGGAGCCGGAATACCTCCCGATCCTCCTGGGGCTGGGGTTCGACGAACTCTCCATGAATGCGGTGAGCATCCCGCGGGTGAAGAAGATCCTGCGGCGTTGCACCATGGAAGAGGCAGCCGAGGTAGCGGCAAAGGCACTGACCTTTTCCACCGCCGAGCAGGTGGAGGCGTATCTCAAAAGCGAAATCTCCGCGCACTTCCTGGAGAGTATCGACTAGGTCCGGGGTCAGGCTTTGCATATTGGGATTTCGCTACCAAATCCCCAAATGCAAAGCCTGACCCCGGCATCTGAACGCCATTATCCTTCTTTCAGAAGGATTTCCAGGCAATCCGCAAGACGCTCCGCCGCCTTCCTGGAATTTCCGGCAAGGCGTATCAGTTGCGGAATTATCCATGGCTTGCGCGCCACCGTTGACATCACCTTCCCCGGCTGAATGTTCAGGTCCGCATCGCAAAACTCCTCCAGCGAAAATCCCAGATCCTCATCCGCTCCGTCACTGATCGCGCGAATTGCCAGAACCGGGATTCCGGAATCGTGCGCCGCCGCGACAACTGCGGCGGTTTCCATCTCCAGCACCGGATGCTTCAGCTGCGCCGGGAGGAGTGCTGCTACCCTTCTCTTGTCCTCTATGACGGCAGAGGTGATGAAGACCCCTTCGCTGATGTCGCAGAGAGTGGGGACGGCATGGCCGGGCTTCTCCGGCAGCGGTTGACGCGTCCATTTCTCACCCGCAAGGAGGAGCACCTCCCGCGCCCGCACAAGGTCCCCTACCTTTGTCTCCCCGCGAACGGCGCCGCCGAAGCCGAAGTTGACGATCAGTGCGGGCGCCTTCTGCCGGATCAGCGCCTCGGTCGCCTCCTTCGCACGCCGTGGCCCCATCCCCGACTGCACGAGAGTCACGCTGTTCCCCCCGATGCTGAAGTGAAAGCTCCGGTACCCGGCGATCTCTCCCTTGCGGTACTTCCCGACTCTGCGCAAGAGCGGCCTTATCTCGTCCGGCATGGCAGCCACCACCCCGATACTCTTTTTCCCCATCGCCTTCTCCTTTCCAGGCGCGCACTGTAGCAGAGCGCACGGTACCGCGCAAGACTCCCCCGATCTTTTGCGGGGTGGTACCCCTGTAGGGCGGAATAAGCGAAGCATTTCCGGCAACGAGCGGCGGGTCGCAGAGGCGGGCACCGCCGGGAACGCCTGTGGCTTATCCCGGCCTACATGAAGCGAAAGAGGCTCCACCCGCCGTGACAGGTGCGCCGCCGTCTCTTTCTCTTGCGCCCCGAATACTCTCTGCGCACATCGAGGTCGGCACCGGGAATCCTCAGGTGCTGCAAGGGCTTTCGCCTTGACAAAAGATAGGCACGGCTTTATTGTGTCGGTTTGTTTTTTCTGACAGTTATCTGTAGAGGGAGCTCTTGCTATGAAACCGTTATTTCTAAATCCACCCACTTTCGAGGACTTCGACGGCGGCGCCGGTGCGCGCTACCAGGCCTCCCGTGAGGTGACTTCCTTCTGGTATCCGACCTGGCTCACCTATCCCGCCGGGATGATTGAAGGATCGCGGGTGGTGGACGCTCCCGTGCAGAAACTCGACCTGGCTGACTGCCTGAAGATAGCGCTCGACTACGACATGGTGGTGATGTACACCTCTACCCCCACCCTCGCCATAGATGTGGAAACCGCCCGCACCATCAAGAAAGAGAAGCCCGGCATCATCACCGTGCTGACCGGCCCCCACGTCACGGTTCTTCCGGAAGAGTCCCTCACCTTTGCCAAGGGCGCGGTCGACATCGTCTGCCGCGGGGAGTTCGACTACTCCGTGAAGGAGCTGTGCGAAGGGAAAGAGTGGGAGGAGGTCGCGGGGATCAGCTTCCTGAAAAACGGCGCCGCGGTGCATACTGCCGACCGCGCCCCCATCACCGATCTGGACGCGCTCCCCTTCTCCGCGCAGGTCTATCAGCGCGACCTGCCGATCAACGAGTACGTGATCCCGCACTTCAAGTACCCCTACGTCTCCATCTACTCGAGCCGCGGCTGCCCGTCGCGCTGCATCTACTGCCTCTGGCCGCAGACGATCACCGGGCAGAAGATGCGTACCAGAAGCCCCGAGAACGTGGCGGAAGAGGTGCGCTGGATCGTGGAGAACCTCCCCGGTATAAAGGAGATTTCCTTCGACGACGACACCTTCTCGGCTGACAAGAAGCACGCGACTGCGGTGGCGAAGCTCATAGGCCCGCTCGTGAAGCCGAAGGGGATCACCTGGACGATCAACGCCAGGGCAAATTGCGACTTCGACACGCTGAAGGTCATGCGCGACAACGGCCTGCGTCACGTGGTCGTCGGCTACGAGTCCGGCAACGACCAGATCCTCAAGAACATCAAGAAGGGGATCACCAAGGCCCAGGCGCTCGAATTCACCAAAAACTGCAAGAAGCTGGGGCTGAGCGTCCACGGCGCCTTCATCTTCGGGCTCCCCGGCGAGACGCGGGAGACGATCAAGGAGACGACCGCTTTCGCCATCCAGCTCGACCTCAACTCGCTCCAGGCGTCACTGGCCTCCCCGTACCCCGGGACGGAGTTCTACGCCATGGCGATGAAGGAGGGGTGGATCGCCTCGGACAGCTTCCTCGATGCCACCGGTCACCAGAAGTGCGTCATCAACTACCCGCACCTCTCCAACCAGGAGATCTTCGATGCGGTGGAAATCTTTTACAACAAGTTCTACTTCCGCCCGAAGTACATCGCCAAGAGCATCTGGCGCATGATCATCGACTGCGAGGAGCGGAAGAAGCTGTTGAAGGAAGGCGCCCAGTACCTGCAGTACATGAAGAAGCGGAAGGAAACCAGGATGTAGCAGCGCACTCGGCGAAGGGGGTGGACCGCCAGCTCCTTCGCCGAACCTCCTTGCCGACGCTCTCTCCCCTCACAACCGGGAGGGGCGGAGCGACTCGACCCGATCCCCACCCCGGCCCTCCCTTGAAAGGGAGGGGGAAGACCACCCTGCATGAAAGAAATCATCTTCAACGCTGACGACTTCGGCCTCTCCAGCGGCGCGAACCGCGGAATCATCAAGGCCTGGCGCGAAGGGGTGCTCACCAGCACCTCACTCATGCCCGGCGGGGCCGCCTTCGACGAGGCTGTCGCGCTTGCCGCGGCAAACCCTGGGCTCCAGGTGGGAGTGCACATTACACTCGTGCAGGGGCGCTCGGTGCTGCAGCATCCCGGCTCCCCCTCTCTCGCTCCGGGGGGGGACTTCGGCAACAATCCGGTGCGCGAGGGTATGCGCTACTTCTTCCTGAAGTCACTCCGCCCCCAGCTGGAGGCAGAAATCGAGGCGCAGATAAGGAAGTGCGTCGATGCCGGGATAAGGCTCACCCACGTGGACGGGCACCTGAACATCCACATGCACCCGACGGTCTTCGACATCCTCACAGAGCTGATGCCGAAGTACGGCATCTCGACCTTCCGGCTGAGCCGCGAGAATCTCGCGGCGGAGCTCTCCGTGGCGAGAAACCGGGTCGTGGGAAAGTACGCCGATGCCTTCATATTCTCCCGCCTTGCCGATCGCTGCCGCACGGCCCTCGACCGCCTCGGCATCCGCTACGCGGGAGAGGTGAAGGGGCTCCTCAACTCGGGAAAGATGACGGAGGAGTACCTTTTGAAGGCGCTCGGGACGGTGCGCGAGGAGCTCACCGAGATCTATTTTCACCCCGGCTGCCGCCCCTGCGGCGAACTTGACCGCTGGATGCCGGAGTACCGGCACGACGACGAGGTGGCGGCGCTGACGAGCCCGGCGGTGCGCCGGCGCATGGCCGAGCTGGGGCTTCGTCTCAGAAACTATCGCGGAGAGGAAAAAACGTATGCTTAAAACTGTAATAGTCATGCTGCTGGCGGTAACTGCCGGGACGATCGGGGATCTGCTCCTGGCGAGCGG
Source organism: Geomonas sp. RF6 (assembly GCF_021044625.1). NCBI lineage: Bacteria > Pseudomonadati > Thermodesulfobacteriota > Desulfuromonadia > Geobacterales > Geobacteraceae > Geomonas > Geomonas sp. RF6. Next base: position 2,831,477 of record NZ_CP087999.1, read on the forward strand.
CATGAAGGAACTGGGGGACCTCTCCACCATGAACCTGAAGGGGATCCTGAACGCGGCGCTGCAGGCGCTCACCACGCCGAAGCTCATCTTCGGCACCTGCATGCTCGCGGTCTTCTTCTTTCTGTGGCTCGCCGTCCTCTCCTGGGAGGACCTGACGGTGGCGCTCCCGATGCAGGCGCTCAACTACATCCTGGTCGCCTTCCTCTCGCAGTACTTCCTGCACGAGACCGTTACCCCCATGCGCTGGGCCGGAACGGTACTTGTTGCCATAGGTGTGATGCTCATCACACGCAGCAGTGGTGCCTGAGACCGGCGCTGATGCGGTCCGGGCTTCCTTTGTGATAGTATGTGGTTGCACTGGCGGCGCCTTCCTGCGCCGCCTCCCAACAACAAACAGACAGGGAGCTTCGGTTCTGATGAAAAGACTCGTTTTCCTCGCCCTTTTTCTTCTCTTCTCCGCCTCATCCTCATTTGCCCTCACCGTTCCTGAACGCCTGGTGTACGACATAAGCTGGTCCGGGATGACCGCCGGCACCGCCGTGCAGGAAGTCACCCAGAGTGGCGACGTGCTCCACATCGTCTCAACCACCCGCTCCGCCTCGTGGCTGAGCCATTTCTTTCCCGTCGACGACAGGGTCGAGTCCGTGCTGAAGAAGGGGAATTCCGGCTCGGGGCTGGGGATGCCGCGGTTCTACCGGGAGAGGATAAACGAAGGGAGCACCCACAGGCACAAGGAGTCGCGCTTTGACGAGCGGGAGCTTACGGTAACGACGAAGGACTTCAGGGACGGCGGGAAGGAGAAGGTGCACAAGATAACCGACCGCACCTACGACACCCTTTCGTGCATATACTTCATGCGCAAGTGCGACCTTGTGGTCGGCAGCTCCTTCAATATCGAAATCTACGACTGCAAGAAGCTCTGGGATACGGAGGTGCAGGTTCTTCGCAAGGAGCGGATCACCACGTCGCTGGGGACCTTCAACACGATCGTGGTGAAGCCGATTCTGAGGTTTCAGGGGATGTTTGCGAGGACCGGCGACGTGCACATCTGGGTGACGGACGATGCGCTGCGGGTGCCGGTGAAGATGACCACCAAGGTGAAGCTCGGCAAGATAACGGCGACGCTGGTGGGGGGCTCCTACTGGCCCGAGAAGGCGCAGATGTAGCGGTTACTGCTGACCTTCGATATGAACGATAATTCTGCCGGGGTGGCCGATCCTCTCTATGAGGATCTCGCCGCTCCGGCGGTCTATGTTTTCCACCCGGTACCATTTCCCGTCGTACTCGATGGTGGCTCCCTCCCCCATCTCCCTGATGCGCAGCCTCTTCACCACGTCGCGCCCCAGCCCGCCGGTCCCCTTCCAGTAGTCGTCGTAGATCACCCAGCACGCGCTCAGGAAAACGCAGATGATGACGCCGATCCAGAGGAAATCGGAGAGCGCGGGGGGCTCGCCGCGCCCGAGCAGATCCAGCGCGTACGCGAGAGCAAAGAAACCGTCTGTTACCATGGCGCCGTAGGCAATCTCGACGAGAGGCCGCTCGGCAGCTGTGTCCTTCATAATCCCTCAATTCATAACATCAGCAATGCCGGCCGTATCCGAGCGGACGGCGAAAATCTATCCTCCTCCGAAGGAGGGGGGCCACTCCTGCTGCAGGTTGTACTGTAGCCGCGGCATGCGCTGCGCGGAATGTGCCAAATCCGCGATAGCCGAGGCCATCCCCTGCTATATTTTTACGCCTTGGCGCGAATGGTGGGGGGAACCCTGTTATAGGTAATGATGCCGGAGGCTTAGCGATTGCGGGACTTGTGGCTTCCCCGCCTGGATTTTCGGTGATGCGGTGTCGTTGCAGGAGGTTGTGAGGAGAGAAGGGGACCGGTTGGGTGATCTGGCGTGCAATCCGGTGAAATAGCCGGGGGCATCACACAGCTCTGTCGAGTTCTATCGAGAAAATCCTCGACGAGCCGCGTCAACTTGGCGAAGGCTGAACGGTTTCCGTCCTCTTCAAGAAGCGGGCGAGGCGTTCCCCCCTTTGCGAAGGGGGGACAGGGCGGGACAGGGGGGATTTGCTCCTTCTTGACATGTCGGAGGTGTCGCTTCATACCCGTGGAGGCTCTTACCGTCCTCTATCAGAACTCCGCATGCCCCGGCGTTCTCGGGAAGGGGATGACGTCGCGGATGTTTTCCATTCCGGTCAGGTGCATGATGAGGCGCTCGAAGCCGAGGCCGAAGCCGGCGTGCGGGCAGGAGCCCCAGCGTCTGCTGTCGAGATACCAGCTCAGCGACTCCTTGCTGATCCCGATCTCGTCCATCCGCTTCTCCAGGAGGTCGAGGCGCTCCTCGCGCTGCGATCCGCCGATGATCTCTCCCACTTTCGGGACGAGCAGATCCATCGCTGCAACGGTGCGGCCGTCGTCGTTCTGGCGCATGTAGAACGCCTTGATGTCCTTTGGATAGTTCAGCACGAAGAGCGGCCCCCCCACGACCTGCTCCGAGAGGTACCTCTCGTGCTCCGTCTGCAGGTCGAGCCCCCAGCGCACCGGGTACTGGAACGACGTCCCCGCCTTCTCCAGCCGCTCGATCGCCTCGTTGTAATCCATCCTCGCGAAGCGCGCCTCCGCCAGCGCGCGAACCCGCTCGATGGCGCCCGGGTCGATCTGCTTGTCGAAGAAGGCCATGTCCTCCGCGCACTCCTCCAGGACGAAGCGGCAGAGGTACTTGATGAAGTCCTCGGCAAGATCGGCATCGTCGGCCAGATCGGCAAAGGCAATCTCCGGCTCCACCATCCAGAATTCGGCGGCATGTCGGGAGGTATTGGAGTTTTCGGAGCGGAAGGTCGGCCCGAAGGTGTAGATGGAGGTGAGCCCGCAGGCGAGAACCTCCCCTTCCAGTTGGCCGCTTACCGTCAGTTGGGTCGGCTGCCCGAAGAAGTCCTGGCAGAAGTCGACCCCGAAGTCGTTGCGGGGGGGCGCGCCGATGTCGAGGGTGGTAACCCGGAACTGCTCGCCGGCTCCCTCGCAGTCGTTTGCCGTGATGATCGGGGTGTGGACGTAGATGAAGCCGCGCTCCCTGAAGAACTTGTGGATCGCAAAGGAGAGCGCGGAGCGCACCCGGAAGACGGCGCCGAAAGTGTTGGAACGGGGGCGGAGGTGCGCGATGGTCCTCAGGAACTCGAAGGTGTGGTGCTTCTTCTGCAGGGGGTACTTGTCGTCGACCGTCCCGTACACCGTCACCTTCGTTGCCTGCAATTCCACCGACTGCCCCTTTGCAGGAGAGGCTACCAGGGTCCCTTCCACGCCGATGGCGCTGCCGGTGCCGAGGCGGGAGATCTCCTCGAAGTCGGGGAGGGTGGCGTCGAGGACGATCTGCAGGCTCGTGAGACAGGAGCCGTCGTTGAGGGCGATGAAGGCAACCCCCTTGCCGGTACGCAGCGACCGGACCCATCCTTTGACGCTCACTTCCGTCCCGACCTCGCCCTCTTTCAATAAAGCAGCTATTCTATGGTATTTGCTCAATGTGGAACTCCTTGTGGAGGATTGAGAGGAAACTGCTTCAGTATATCCTTTTCGTGAAGGACATGCCATTGACAAAGGAATTAAGGATGATGATCGTGCCAATCCCTTGCCATATGCACGTTGACAGCCCTAGTGGCGCAGTATATTTTAGCAAACCATGATGAGACTGATATCCATACTTTTCGTACTCTTGCTGGCGCTGGCACATGCCGGGTGGTGCGCGAACTCCTCTTCCAACTTCGGCGGCGTAGGGATCGACGGTGTTCCACTTCCGGACGGGAGGATCGCGGTGCGGCAGCTGGTCGCAGGCGGCCCCGCGGACCTCGCAGGAATCCGCCCAGGCGATATAATCACCCATATCGATGGCAAGGCCACGGCGGGGAGCAATTTTCAGCAGATGGTCGCAACGCGACTGCGCGGGAAGGCCGGGACGCAGGTCAGGCTGAAGGTGAGGCGACCGGGCACCCCCGACCCTCTCTCCTTCACACTTACCAGAAGGCAGTTGGTGATCCCGCACAAGTGACGCGCTTCAGGCCCCCCCCCGCCGAAAAGGAGGCAAAATGAAAGCCCTGACCGCACTACTCGTCGCATTCCTCCTTCTGATCCCGGTCTACAGCGGCGCCGAAGACGGGAAGCAGAGCCCGCTCAAGCCCCCCGCAGCAGGCCAGCACTACCCGAAGATCGTCCTCTACTCCACCTCCTGGTGTCCCCACTGCAAGGCAGCGAAGGAGTACCTTACCGAGCACAACATCCCCTTCATCAACCGCGACGTGGAGATGGACGACGAAGCAATGCAGCTTCTCACCGGCAAGTACAAGAGCAAAGGGGTACCCGTCATAGTGTTCGGTGACGACGAGATCATCCTCAAAGGATTCGACCAGGCTGAATTCGAGAAGGCGCTGCAAAAGTGCAGCAAGAAGTAATGAAGCAATGTAGGCCGGAATAAGCGAAGCGTTTCCGGCAAATCCAGGCCGATTTTCGGCTGCGCCGACGCCGGGAACGCCTGCTTATCCCGCCCTGCAGCAGGACCATGAGCTTCAGTGAGGAGGCGACGCATTGCCTCCTCTCAAACCCCTTCCTGCAATCTTTCCCCGAGCACCCAAACAGCTTCCCCTGCCGGCATAGCCGATGATGCCGAGGGAGAAGGGGAATGTCGCCCGACGCGTTGACGTGGGAACACTTCTTGGATAAATTAACAATATCTAATTATTTAGAGGGGTATCTGTAGCCACAGCGGTTCGCCCTCCAGGCGTTCGACCGATTCATCCCCTTGCCGGACGGATCAACCTGTTATTCCAGCCGGTCCACCTGTCCTCCCACGGTATCTTGCCGTGGCGCCGTTTGCCGCCCGATCACGGTCCGGATGCGGCGCTTGGTGCTCGTGTCCACGCTGCACCGGCCACGATCGCTGCCCTTGATGCAACGTCTTCTTCGGAGAGGTCGCTGATGACCCAGGAACCAAAGAAGTACAAGCATGGCAAGTTGTATGACCTGAACATCTCCGACCTGCTCCTCGACACGGCGCAGCCACGCAAGTATTTCGACGAGGAGGCGCTCGCCGAACTCAAAGCGTCCATAGAGAAGCACGGCGTGCTGCAGCCCGTTCTCGTCCGCAGTGGAGAGAAGGGCGGCTTCCTCGTCGTATCGGGGGAGCGCCGCTTCCAGGCGTCGGTCAAGGCGGGGTTGACCACCATCCCCGCCCTTCTCACCGAGGGTGATCCGGTGGAAATATCCATCGTGGAAAACCTGCTGCGTGAGAACCTGACGGCGATCGAGGAGGCGGAGGCGATAGAAAGGCTGCGGGCGACCCACAACTACCAGCTGAAAGACCTCTCCGGAATCCTCGGGAAGGCGGAGTCGACCGTCTGCGAGATTCTCTCCCTCAACAAGCTCCCCGAGGACGTAAAGGATGAGTGCCGCAACAACCCTAAGGCGTCGAGGGCTCTGCTGGTAAAGATCGCCCGGGAGCACAGCCAGGAGAAGATGAGGGCTCTCTACCAGAAGTACAAGGACGTCTTGACGGGGGAGGCTGCAAAGGTATCACGCCGGTCCCTCCCGACAGAGGTGCAGGGAGATTTCACCTTCGTGAACAGGTGCACGAGGCGCATCAACGCCCTCGAGATCGCCATGCTCGACGACGCCCAGTTACAGGAGCTGGCCGCCGATCTTCAGAACCTGCGCTCGGCGGCCTTCAAAAAGCTCAAGGCCATGAAGGCCCGTGCCCAGCGGATCTAGCACATGAAGGGCTCAAAAGTTCGGCGTGCCGAATTTGACTGCAACCCCTCGATCTTGTTACACTTTCAAAGTAGAAAAAGAGGGGGTGTACCATGCGGGGCGGCAGATGGGGGAATTTGTTGCGGGACGGCGGTGACGCCATACTCCCGGTCAGAGGGATAAGGGGAGATAAGCCTATTTTTACCGTGGAAGAACGAGAAAAACTGTCCGACCTCCTTGCCAGAGCGGTAAACCCTGACGAGGCCCTGACGGTGGAAGGGCTGCATGGCTTCCTCTTCGGCCTCGCCATCACCCCTGAGCCGGTCATGCCGAGCGAGTGGCTGCCGCAGGTCTTCGGCGAGGCGGTCGCAGACTTCGCCAGCAATGTGGACGCCAATGAGACGCTCGAGTACCTTTTCGGCGCCTACCACCGCATCTGCATCCTGAACGAGCAGGACCTCCTCTACTTTCCCTTCGACATGGAGACGTTGAAGGAGGACGATCTGGAAAGGATCGGGGAGTGGGCGTACGGGCTGTACGCTGCGATGTGCCTGCGACTCAATGTGTGGGGGATAGACGAACGGGTCGTGACCGAGCTGGAGATGTCGGACGAGGATCGATACCTCTCGGCGTCGTGCAGCGTGGTCCTCGGGGTGGCGGTGCCGGAGAGCGTTCCGGAGCTTTTCGAGGATGCGCGCCAGGCGGACATGGGTACCATAACAGCGATTCTTTATGCAGCGCTCCCTGAAGCGGTATCGACGCTGCGAGACCATGCGAGGAAGGTCAGAAAGACGCTGTCTTACCCTCCCTATGACACGGAGGAGCTCATCAAGGAGCGCCTCTGCCCGTGCGGCAGCGGGAAAAGCTTCGGCGACTGCTGCGGCAAGTAATACCCTCGCTCTCCCTCCCTCCCTCCGTTGTGACTCTACTCTCCCTCTCTCTCACCACCTCTCCCGCCCCGGATGCTGGGAAAACTGGAGCAGGCAGCAAAGAGCAAATCCCCCCTGCCCCCAGCGTTGTCCGGTTAGGTTCTTGCTCTCTGAAATCTTTGATATTGCTGTACTTTTTGCTTGACATCTGTTGAAGGGTGGCGCGCGCCGCGTTCGTAACTACGTAATTCGGGAGTGGTTACGACATGCGTCCCTTCAGCAGACAAAAGCCTCAGAATCCTTATGAATTTAATAGACTTCTCGACCCAGTAAAGAGATCATGCACCCCTGTTTCTCCACTTACATCGAGAGGTTACCGACCGTTGCAACTGTCATTCGACGATCAGCTAAAGGCCCTTGTCTACTACCATCTCCAGGAATTCTCTTCTGGAAGAGAACTGATCCAGGCCCTGGAACAGGACAATTTCGCCAAGGAATGTGTTGCGCCACCTAAAGGCGTTAAAAAATCCGCCTTTTTTGAGGCTATCAACACACGTGGACTCGAACAACTCACTGAAATCTTTGGAGCACTGGCGAAAGAGGCTCGCAAAGTCATTCCCGCCCAACACGCAGAACTTGGCAACCTTGTTGGCATCGATGGATCTGTCATCGACGCTTTGATGTCCATGGATTGGGCGCAGTACTCAAGCACTCACAATAAAGCCAAAGCCCACGTAGGCCTTGATCTGAACCGTGGTGTGCCGACGAGTGTGGTCGTGACTGACGCTAACCAGGTGGAGCGGCAGTATGTAGACCGTATCCTCCAGCCTGGCGAAACTGCTGTCCTTGATCGAGGGTACCAATGCAACGCCGACTTCGATCAGTGGCAAGAAGACGGCAAACTCTTTATCTGCCGCATCCAGCAGAGAGCCAGAAAGAAGGTCGTCCGTCAAAATCCTCTTCCGCACAGTGACATCGTCTTTTATGACGCCATCGTTATTCTGGGCAAGAAGGGGCTCACTGAAGGGCAGAAAGAGCTCCGAGTAGTTGGCTATCGCGTTGACCGAAAGGAATACTGGGTTGCGACAAACCGCTATGACCTTACCGCTGAACAGGTGGCCGAAGCATACAAACTACGTTGGAACATAGAGACCTTCTTTGGCTGGTGGAAACGATACCTCAACGTCTACCACTTAATCGCCAGAAGCCAGTATGGCATGATGGTGCAGGTCCTCAGTGGACTTATCACTTACCTTCTCCTGGCCATTTACTGCCAAGAACAGCATAACGAGCGGGTGAGCATCAATCGTGTCAGAGAGCTAAGAAACAAAATCGCTAGTGAAGCTGCTGGAATGGCAGCTGAAGCCTCTAGACTGCGAAAAAATGAGGCCAAAAAAAACCGAAAAAAGCAGAAACGACGCAAAGCAAAAACCTAACCGGACAACGCTGCCCTGCCCCCCCTTCGCAAAGGGGGGAACGTTAGGCCGTCTGCAGTGCTTCGTGGCAATGTACCCACGCTCCCCCGGAATCCCCAGATCGTCCAGAATGGCACCTTCACCCTTGCCGGCCGCACACAGGGCACCCCTGCATGGACAGGGGCTTCTCCAGCCGGCAGCGGGCGAGTAGCTCCTCGTCGGCAAAGACATCCTTTGTCGGGGCGTCCGCCGCGACCTCCCCTTCGTGCAGCACGATCGTCCGCTCGCACAGGTCGAGCACCATGTCCAGGTCGTGCGTGGTGAAGATCTTCGTGTGCCGGAACTCCCTCAGAAGCCCGATGAGCTGCCGGCGAGAGAATGGGTCGAGGCCGTTTGTCGGCTCGTCCATCACCAGGATGTCCGGCGACATGGAAAGGACGGTGGCAATGGCAACCCGCTTCTTCTCCCCGCCGGAAAGGTGATACGGAGCCTTCTCCTTGAGGTGTGCGGCTCCGACCCGCTCCAGTGCCTCGCAAACCCGCCGCTCCGCTTCCCCAGTGCTCATCCCCAGGTTCAACGGCCCGAAGGCAACATCGTCATAAACGGTCGGCATGAAGAGCTGGTCGTCCGGCTCCTGGAAAACCATCCCCACGGTGCGCCTGATCTGCGGCAGCGTCCCTTTTTCCAGCGGCAGGTCGCCGATCCTCACAGAGCCGGTGCCTGGGGCGAGATAGCCGTTCAGGTGGAGGAGGAGGGTCGATTTTCCTGCTCCGTTGGCGCCGATAATCGCTACCGACTCGCCGTGGTGAATGCGGAAGGAGACTTCCCGCAAGGCGGTCGTCCCGTCCGGGTACACATGCCCCAGGTTTTTTACCTCAACGATGTGGTGGCTCATTGACCGACCCCTGTTACAAGGTTCCCCACCAGCTGCGAGATGTTGTGGAGACGCAAGAGGATGAAAAAGGTGCACCATCCGGCGACGAAGAACGCTTCCCTCGGGCCGAAGCGGTAGTTGTGCCTGGTGTGAAAGGTGCCGGTGAAGCCGCGGGAGAGCATCGCCATGTGGATCCGCTCCGCCCGTTGCCACGTCCGCAGCAGCAGGTGCCCGAGGAGGGAGACGTACACGGAGATCTTCATCCCGGAATCGCCAAAGGCACGCAGCTGCCTCGCGCGCACAGCACGGGAAGCATCCTCAGCGAGGACGAAGATGTAGCGGTAGAGAAAGAGAAGCTGCACCGAAAAGGGGCGCGGCATCCCGAGGCGCTCCAGCGCGCGGCAGATGTCGGGGAAGCCGGTAAGTGCCACCAGTATGAGGGCGGCACCGACCGTCAGCGCGGCACGCAGAACTATCGAGGCGCAGGAAATCCATCCGGCGCTGATGCCGACGGATCCCAGCCGGATCAGTATGTCGCGGTCAAAGAGAGGGTTGAAGATCGCCACGAGGAGGGCGAAGGGGCAGAGGAGGGCGACCTTCTTGACCAGAAAGCGGGGCGGAAGGTCCCCGAGCGCCACCATGGCTATGGGAAAGGCAAAGAAGGGGATGAGGGCGGAGATCTGGTACCTGCCGAAGGAGACGACCGTGAAGATGAATACGAGGGTGACGATGACCTTCGCTCGGGGATCGAGACGATGAAGGCCGCTCACTCCCCCCGCCAGGCGGTCGAGGCTCTTGAAGTCGAGGAGCGCTCCCTCTATCGATGCCATCTTCCCTCCGCACAAAAAAGGCTCACAGGGGAATTACCCGGGAAGCCGTATATGTTTCGACGAAGCGCCGCACGAGGCCTCGCGTCCCCCCCTTTGCGAAGGGGGGACAGGGGGGATTTGACTTGGCCAGGATCCTGCTATGTGCGTAAATGCTGTGGTCTCAAGCAGTTCTTTGATTCATGCTTGCAGAAAACTGGTGGGGCCTATGTCGCTGATCTTTAGACTGCCGCAGAACAGGGGTTCGACGACCGAGATGTACTGCTAAACGGGCTGCGGTTCTAGAAGTGACTTGAAGATCAAATCCCTCCTGCCCCCCCTTCGCAAAGGGGGGAACGTTAGGCCTTCTGCAGTGCTTCGTGGCAATGTACCCACGCTTCCCCGGAATTCTCGGATGAGCCTTTCGCAAAGGGGGGGACGAGATAGCCTCGCATCCTGTTAAAAAGTTTTCGCAGCGGCGTCCCCTTCTCAACGATCGCGCTCCCTAGGAGACCGCGCCTTTCTTCCTCTTCAGGAAGAGGCCGCCCAGAAGGGCGCACAGCAGGGTCACCACGGAGCCGGCGATACCGGCGATCCCCGTGCCGGCACTTTCGACGGTGTCTAGCGCTGCGCTCCCTGCGGATGAGCGCTTGAACCCGTACTCCGGCATGACCGCGGTCTTTTGCTGCAGCGCGCCCAGCGCGCTAGAAATCGAAGAGTCAGCGGAGGACTTCAGCTCCCCTCCCGTCGCTCGCGCGATCGCCCATTCCAGCCCGTCGGGATTTCTGGAGGCGAAGGAGGAGAGGATGCCGCCGGTAAGGAGAGCGACGGCCATGCCGGCGAGCAAAAGGCGGCGGCCCGCTTTCCCGGCGGCAGGAACGCCTGCGCAGAATGCTGCTTCGGGACGTGTCTTGCGGAAGAAGGAGAGGATTGCGACCGTCACCACCCCTTCCACGATACCTATGGCCAGGTGGATCGGCTGCATGAGGAGGAGGAAGGTCCGCACCGGCAGTGCCGCCACCCCTGAAAGCCATGTTTCCAGTACTACGGCGAGGGAGCCCAGTTGCAGCGCGGCTATCGCGGAGAGAACTGTCCAGCAGGCGGCGCGGGTGCTTCCGGCGGCGCGGGGGTTCCTGAGAGAGAGCAGGGGGTATACCAGAAATGCGGGGACGACCCCGATGTTGAAGATGTTGCACCCAAGCGCGAGGAGGCCGCCGTCGGCAAAGAAGAGCGCCTGCACGAAGAGGACGGAGGCTACGACCAGAAGGGCCGCGTGGGGCCCCAGCAGAAGCGAGAGGAGCAGGCCGCCGGCGAGGTGTCCGCTGGAGCCGGTCCCGGGGATGCTGAAATTGATCATCTGCGCGGCGAAGAGGAAGGCGCCGAGCACCCCCATCAGGGGGACCTTGCGCTCGTCGAGATCCTTTGCGACGTTCCGGGACGACCAGGCGATGGCGCCTGCTGACACGCACCACATCGTCCCACCGACCGCCGGCGACAGAAGTGCGTCTGCCATGTGCATCGCTCTTTCCCCTTGCGCCCCCGTGTCCCCACTTTGCTGTCAGCGGTGACACGATTTTGGATTTAGTGACACCAGATAAATACTAGATACCTCCCCGGCTGTCAATGACAATGTCCCCAAGGTGTCGGGGGAAGGGACGGCAAGGGTGAGTGAGAGGGAAGGATGGAGGGTTCTTCTGTGAGCTGGAGGGGATGCGGGGGGGGAAGGGCCGCCGGGGGAGGTGGCCGCTAGTCGCGTTCCAGGATCTGAAGGAGGGTGTCGACGAGGTGAGGGGCAAGATTGGTTCCCTGCATCTCCACAATGGTGCGAAGGAACTCGTCACGGCAGAGCCCCTTACGATACGGGCGGTCCATGGTAAGGGCGTCACAGACGTCGGCAACCGCCACAATCTGCGCCTCCAGCGGGGTGTCCTCCCCCTTCAGTCCGCAGGGGTACCCTTTCCCGTCCCAGCGCTCGTGGTGATAGAGGACGATGTCCTGCACGGTCTTCGAGAGGTTCGCCTTGCGCACGACGTCGCACCCCCAGATCGTGTGCTTCTTGATCACGTCGAATTCCTTCGGGGTGAGGGCGCGCTCCGCGTTGAGAATCGCCTCGGGGACTCCGATCTTGCCGCAGTCGTGCAGCCAGCTGCCGTACTTTATCTCGCGCTGCCTGTCCACGGAGATGTGCAGTTCGGCGGCGATCTTCAGGGCGAGGGTGGCGACGCGGTCGCAGTGGCCGCGGGTGGAGGCGTCCTTCAGCTCGATGGTCTGGGCGAGAGAGTGCAGGATGTACTCGTCCTCCCGAGCCAGTGACTGCAGGATGCGGTGCCTGCGGATCCCGTCCTTCACCGCGCGCAGCATCTCGCTCTTCTTCCACGGCTTCACCACGAAGCGAAAGACCTCGCCGCTGTTGATCGCGGCGAGAGCGGTGGAGAGATCGGCGCTCCCCGTCATCATGATCTTTACGGTGTGTGGGGAGAGTTCCTTGATCTTCGCCAGGAGCTCGAGGCCGCGCATCCCCGGCATCTCGTTGTCGGAGACCACCACGGAGACGTGCTCCTGGTCGATGATTTCGAGCGCTTCCATGGCGGACGATGCAGTGAGGATCCTGAGCCCCTTGTTTTCAAAGATGCTCGTGGTGTAGGCGAGGTAACTTTTTTCGTCATCCACAAACAAGACTGTTTCCTGCATGCCCCCTCCAATGCGCAGTGCGCGCAAAGCAAAGCACTGTATTCGTCGCCGATCATCTTATCGGCGGTATGCAGAAAAAAGAGAGGGAAAAATCGCCTCATCCGGCGCACCGACGTATACGACTGCTTCCCTTTTGCGGCCTCCTTCCTGTCGATTTGCACCTACCAGAAGGGTTCGTCAGCGGCAGGGCGCGTAGATCCAGCACCCGCGGGGCTTCGCGATTGACATTAACCCCGCGAGCGATACCATGCATCGTGACTGCTGCAGGGAGGCGGGAAAGGAGAGGCATTCGCCGCGGGCTCACCGGGACGAAGAGACTCTTTCTCTGGATGGAACGACCAGGCGCGAAGGTGCGGAAAAGGGGGAAGCGATGTCTTTAGCGAAAACGTGGTACACGATCGAAGAGGCGGTCTCGAAGTTCGGAGTGGAGCGCGACGAGCTGATGACCTGGATTGACGAGGGGCTCATCCGCACCGAGGAGGAGGGGGGGCAGCCGCTGCGGGTAAACGGGGACGACCTGGAGCTCAAGCTGCAGGAAGTAACCGGGATTTAACCCCTTAAGTAACCACGGACTCTGCCGATACCTTCTGGAGATAATGTGCCGGGATAACCCGGGCAGGATCAGCAGGAGGAAGCAATGGGGGAGTTTTACGTCCCTGTCAGCGTGGACAGCATCCAGTCGGACCTCTTTCCCGACGTGGCGCTCTACCTGAAGAGCGGGGACAAATATATCCTGTACAAGAGCCATGGCCGCAACTTCTCGCGTCTGGACGCGCAGCGGCTCGTGGAAAACTGCGTCGATTTTCTTTTCGTCAGCCCGGCGGACCTGGAGGTCATCACGCTCTTTCTGGAGGCGAACGCGGAGCGGGTCCTGAAGGACGAGACGCTGCAGGCGAAGGCGAAAGGAAAGATCATCTACCAGACCTCCATCAACTTCGTGGGGGACATCTTCGAGCACCCGGAAAAGGTGGCCGACTTCGAGCGCAGCAAGCGCCTGGTGCAGAATCTCCTGCAGTACCTGGTGAGCGACAAGGACTGCCTCTCCACCATGGAGACGGTGATGTCGCACAACTACTACACCTTCGTGCACAGCCTCCAGGTCACCGCCCTCTCCATCCTTCTCCACTCCGAGGCGTACATGCTGGCCCGGGACGAGATGCTCGACGTGGGGATCGGGACCCTCTTCCACGACTTCGGGAAGATCTTCATCCCGCAGGAGATCCTCAACAAGAGCGGCAAGCTCACCGAGCCGGAGATCGCGCTGTACAAGAAGCACCCCGAGGAGGGGTACCACTACCTGAAGAACAATACCCGCATCAGCGAAAACGCCCTCTCCATCGTGCGCCACCATCACGAGCGGAACAACGGCACCGGATACCCTCACGGAGTGAAGGGGGAACAGATCCCGCGCAGCGCGCAGGTCGGGGCGGTGTGCGACGTCTATTGCACCCTTACCATGGACCGCTCATGCAGGAAGGCGCTTCCTTCCTCCATAGCGCTGCAGATCATGAAGCAGGAGATGAAAGGGGCGCTAAACCCCAGGTTGCTCGACGTGCTGGAGGAAATCGTCTGCCCCAACGAGGCTGTTTTCCCCTGAAAAGAATCATAGTGGCAGGTGCCAAGGAGGGTTTGTGAGTAACATTACGTTCGAAGAAATCATGTTCACCATCATGGAGGCGACGCAGGATACCTTCAAGAGCTACATGGGCACCGACATCTACGCAGGAAAGGTGGAGAAAAAGATCGACCCGGTGGGGAGCGATGTGGTGGGGATTATCGGCGTTGCCGGGGACCGCGTCGGGTACATCCTCTTTGCCACGGAGATGCCCTCCGCGGTGCAGGTGGCGAAGGAGCTCCTTATGCTGGAGGACGCGGACGAGGATTCGATCAACGATGCGGTGGGGGAGATCACCAACAACATCGCCGGGGTCTTCAAGAGCAAGTACCACGAGCAGTACGGTAGCGTGGCTCTCGGCCTCCCTCTCGTGGTTTCCGGCCGCATCCGCCCCATAAACGAGCAGCCCCCCGCTCCTGCGGACGGCATGATGCGGGTTCAGTGCAAAGGGGTCACCATCCCCTTCAGGACGATGGACGGCAGGATCAGCTTCCGCGTCATGGTGTACATGTAGGAGGCCGCGGCTCGTGGCTCCCCGCAGCAAGAAGTCTGGGGGAAGCAACGTATGTTAGAGCAATCACGATCGCGCATGTTTCTTTAGTACGGCACGATCTCAAGCGTCCCCTCCCTTTCAAGGGGAGGGACAGGGTGGGGATGGGGTTGTAGCTGGTGACGGCACCGACCCCATCCCCCTCCTGTCCTCCCCCTTGAAAGGGGAGGGACGCGACGCCGACGGCTTAGCTTCGTTGTGTCCTCTGGCGGATGCCCCCTATAACTTACAAGCAAAAGAGGCCGGTGGTGCATGCACCCCGGCCTCTTCACTTCCAACCTCCCGCTTCGTCAGATCCCCAATTCGGCGAAGAAGTCGTTTCCCTTGTCGTCGGTGAGAATAAAGGCGGGGAAATCCTCCACCTCTATGCGCCACACCGCCTCCATCCCGAGCTCCTGGTAGTCGAGACACTCCACCTTCTTGATGTTCTCCTCGGCAAGAACCGCTGCCGGCCCGCCGATGGAGCCGAGATAGAAGCCGCCGTGCCTGCTGCACGAGACGGCGACCTGCTTGCTGCGGTTCCCTTTCGCTATCATGATGAGGGACGCGCCCGCCTCCTGCAGGTGCTCCACATAGCTGTCCATACGACCCGCCGTGGTGGGGCCGAACGAGCCGGAGGGCTTTCCTGCCGGAGTCTTCGCCGGACCCGCGTAATAGACCGGGTGCTTCTTCAGGTACTCGGGGAGCGGCTTTCCTGCGTCCAGGAGCTCCTTGAAGCGGGCGTGGGCGATGTCGCGCGCCACCACGATCGTGCCGGAGAGGAGGAGCGGTGTCGAAACCGGGTGCAGGGAGAGCTCCTTGCGGATTTCATCCATCGGCCGGTCCAGGTTGATGCGCACGCCGTGGCAGTGCTTGCCGCGGAACTGCTCCGGTATCAGGCGCCCCGGGTTGCGGTCGAGCTCCTCCACCCAGATCCCTTCCCTGTTGATCTTCCCCTTCACGTTGCGGTCAGCGGAGCAGGAAACTCCCATCCCCACCGGGCAGGAGGCACCGTGGCGCGGGAGTCGCACGACGCGCACGTCGTGGCAGAAGTGCTTTCCCCCAAACTGCGCGCCGATGCCGGACTCCTGGGCCGCCTTCAGGAGCGTTTCCTCAAGCTCCAGGTCGCGGAAGGCGCTGCCGCTCCCGTCCCCGGAGGTGGGGAGATTGTCGAGATAGCCGGTGGAAAGGAGCTTCACCGTCTTTAAGTTGCTTTCAGCACTCGTGCCGCCGATCACGAAGGCGAGGTGGTAGGGGGGGCAGGCCGAGGTGCCGATAGTCTTCATCTTCTGAACCAGGAAGTCGACCAGGCGCGAGGGGGTCAGGAGCGCCTTCGTCTCCTGGTACAGGTACGTCTTGTTGGCGGAGCCGCCCCCCTTGGCAAGGAACAGGAAGCGGTACTCCATCCCGGGGACGGCGTACAGGTCGATCTGCGCGGGAAGGTTGGTGCCGGAGTTCTGCTCCCGGTACATGTCGAGCGCCACCGTCTGCGAGTAGCGCAGGTTTTCACCGGTGTAGACGTCGTACACCCCGCGGGAGAGAAACTCGGCATCGTCGGCGCCGGTCCAGACCCGCTCCCCCTTTTTCCCCATGATGATCGCCGTGCCGGTGTCCTGGCATACCGGAAGCTCGAACCCTGCGGCGACCTCCGCGTTGCGCAGGAAGGCGAGGGCGACGCCGCGGTCGTTGCGCGACGCCTGCGGGTCGCTGAGGATGCGGGCCACCTGCTCGTTGTGCTTTGGGCGCAGCAGGAAGGAGACATCCTTCATGGCGGTCCTGGCAAGGAGGGAGAGCCCCTCGGGGGCGACCTTCAGGATCTCCGTGCCGTCGAACTCTGTCACGCTCAGGTATTGCTGCGAATCGGGGATAAGCCGGTAGCTTGTAGTATCGGGACCTAGAGGAAACTGCTCCTGATACCTGAACTCGGGGGGCATCAAAAACTCCTGGTGAGGGGAGACCTCGGGGGAATGCGTCAGGTCGCTGTCGGGAAGTCGCGAAAAAAACGTATACGGCCGTGGGCCATCGCGAATATATTTCAATCGGGAGCGTTTGTCGAGCAGGAAGTTGCCGCAACGCTGGTCCTGGGACGGGTCGAGGGGCGCCGCAAGCGGCTTCGGCACCGGACCCCTTGACCGTCCTGCCATTGCAGCGCAAAATTTTAATGACGCACTCCGGCCTTTCTGCTACAGCTCAGATGCCGGTTCACCACATCAGAACCGCCTCCCCCCGCTGGGGTGAGACGAGAGTAGAGGAACGAAGCGATGGAGAAAGACCGCACAAAGTGGAACAGCAAGTATGGTGTTCCTGATTACATATTCCCCTTCACCCCCTCGAGGTTCCTGGAGGAAAACCTCGATCTGGTGCTCCGGCTGGCGCCGGGAAACCGGGCGCTGGACATAGCCTGCGGCGAGGGGAGAAATGCCATCTATCTGGCAAGGCACGGCTTCGACGTCACCGCGATCGACATCTCCGAGCAGGGGCTCGCGAAGGGGAGGACGCGCTGCTGGCGGGAAGGGATCCGGGTCAATTTCGTCTGCGCCGACCTGGAGCAGTACCGGCTGTCCGAGAAGTACGACGTCATCCTCAATTTCAACTTCCTGCTGCGCGACCTCGTCCCTGAGGCGATCGCCTCGTTAACCCCCGGGGGGCTCCTCATTATGGAGACGATCGTGGACACCCCCAACCTGGAGGGGATGCACACGAAGTCGTTTCTCCTGCAGCCCGGAGAGTTGCGGCGCCTCTTTGCCTGGTACCCGGGGAAGATCCTGCGCTCCGATGAGAGCCCGACGGGGACGCCCCCGGTGGCGAGGATGATATTTCAAAAGAGCGCCGCGCCGATGAACTAGGAGCGGCGGCCACGTCCCCGCACCATCTCGCCCAATCCTCCGCTGAAACAAAAAAAGGCACCCCGGAGGGTGCCTTTTTGACCTTTGCAGTTGCGGTGCGGCTTACTTCACCCCGACATAGACGGTGGCGATGCCGCCGGTCAGGTCGTAGTGCTTTACGTCGCTGAACCCCGCCTCCTTCATGATCCCCTTGAAATCCTCGCGGGAGGGGAACTCCAGGACGGAATCGGGGAGGTACTTGTAGGCGCTGAAGCGGGAGAACATGCCGCCGATCAGCGGCAGCACCTTCAGGAAGTAGAAGTTGTACAGCGAGCTGAAGACCGGTGCGGTCGGCTTGGAGAATTCCAGCACCACGATCCTCCCCCCCTTGCGGATGACACGCTGCATCTCGGTCAGCCCCTTCTTCCTGTCCACCACGTTTCTGATTCCGAAGGCGATGGTGGCCGCCTCGAACGTCTCATCCGGATAGGGAATGTCCTCGCACGGCGCAACCTGCAGCGCGATCCGCTCTTCCAGCCCGGCCTGTTGCACCTTCACGCGCCCGAGTTCCACCATTTCGGGGCAGAAGTCGACACCTACGATGCTGACATCGGAAGCGGTGCGGGAGGCTATCTCCAGCGCCACGTCGCCGGTCCCGGTGGCGACGTCGAGGACGCGGCCGGTTTTGGCGACCCCGATCTGCTTCACCGCGAAGCGGCGCCAGCGCTGGTCGATCCCCAGGGAGAGGAGTCTGTTCAGCAGATCGTAACGCGGGGCGATGGCGCCGAACATGGCGCGGATCCGCTCCCCTTTCTCGGTGAGTGCGTACATTTTTCCTACCTTTTTAATTTTTAAAATGGTATAAATTCTAGCTCGTTTCGAGCCCGGAGACCCCGGCAAAGGTTGATCTTTAGCATAAAGCGCTACAGCTTGCCAGCAAAAACTATCCCCCTTCACCCCCGTGACAAGGGAGCTTCGCAGTCTTTCCGCACCCTTTCTTGCCACCCTCCACACTCGCCGAGGTGAACCAGGTGCTGCCGCAGATCCGCCCCCAGGACATCGCCGACATTCTGATCATGGCCTTTCTGGTCTACCAGCTCTACAGCTGGTTCAAGGACACGAAGGCGCTGCAGGTCTTCATCGGGGTCCTCTTCCTCGGGATCCTCTACTTCGCCACGAAGAACCTCGGGCTTTTCATGACGAGCTGGATCCTGCAGGAACTGGGCACCGTCCTCTTCGTCTTGCTGATCGTGGTCTTCCAGGCGGAGATCCGCCAGGCGCTGTACCGCTTCAGCCTGCTGCGCACCTTTATCGGACGCCCGACCGCCTCTCTCAGTATGGATCTGGGGGAGCTGTGCGACACGATCCTTACCTTCGCCGGCGAGCGTGTCGGCGCCCTCATCGTCTTCCAGCGCGAGGAGCCGCTGGACGAGCATGTGCTGCACGGAGTCGGTCTGGACAGCGTGGTGACCGGGCCGCTGCTGACTTCCATCTTCAACGTGCAGAGCCCGTTGCACGACGGCGCCGTCCTCATCAGGGAGAACCGCCTGGCCCTCGCCTCCTGCCACCTCCCCCTGTCGGTGAACGCGGACATCCCGCAGTACTACGGGACGAGGCACCGTGCGGCGCTGGGCCTCTCGGAGCGCTCCGACGCAGTCGTCGTGGTGGTTTCGGAGGAGAGGGGGGAGGTCTCCCTTTCCGTCGGCGGCACCCTGGAGACGGTCGATAGCAGCACGGCGCTGCGGGAGCGCCTCTCCTCCCTTCTTCTGTCGTCGGGTGAGGCGAGGCGCGTGGGGCTCGCGGGGATGCTCTTTCGCAACTTCTGGCAGAAGCTCGGTGTCGTGCTCCTGGTCTTCGTCTGCTGGGTACTGATCACCTTCCGCCACGGTGAGATTCTGAGCGTGAACGCGCCGGTGAAGTTCCACAACCTCCCGGACGGCCTCGCGCTGACGCGCAGCACACCTGACGAGGTGGAAGTGCAGCTGAAGTCCTTCTCCACCCTCGTCGCCTCCCCGAAGGAGCTGAACGTCTCCGTTGATCTCGATCTTTCCCGCACGAAGGAGGGGGTGAACATCCTGCAGATCAGGAAGGAAGATATCAAGCTTCCGCCGGGGCTCTCGGTTGCTGGGGTGCCGCGCTCGCCGGTGCGGGTGACAGTGGAGAAACGTCCGCGCAGGGGCGCGCCGTAGGCGCCGCAGACGGTATTTCAGGTAGTTGAGGCCGCGGCGGCAGCGCTTGCGGCCTCTTTTTTTGCGCGGCCTCCCCCTCATGAGGAGTTAACTGTTGACAGTGGTGGGAAATTGTTATATAAACTTGTCGCCATGCGTATTGTTTTAAAACAAAAGGGGGGCGCATGAAACATTGCCTACGACTTTTATATTTGTGCACAATCCTTCTGATCTTCCCTTCCCTGGCTCTCGCCTCAAAGACCCATCGCGTTAAAAAGCACGAAACCGTTTACTCACTCGCGAAGAAGTATCACGTCTCTGTAGAGGAGCTGAAGGCTGCCAATAATATCGTCGGGGACCACATCAAGGCCCGCACCGTTCTCGTCATTCCTCCGCGCACCGTCGCTGCTCCGGCACGCGTCAGCAACACCTACAAAGTCAAAAAGAGTGAGTCCCTCGCGAAGATCGCCCGGAAGACCGGCGTCTCCGTCGCCGAGCTGAAGCGTCTCAATGGCGCCATCGGCAAGAAGGTGGCGGCAGGGAAGGTCCTCGTGCTGCGCGAGAGCAGCGTCGCTGTGGAAGAAGCGGCAGCTCCGAAGGTCGCGTCTGTGAAGAAGCTGCAGCTGCGCCACCCCGATCTTTTCAGCGACAGGGACTACGAGCAGAGCCTCCAGGAGCTGGCGGAGCTTGAGCCGGAGGCGCAGGTCGACCTCAGGAAGAACACGGAGCTCAAGGTCGACAACGTGCGCGAGCTGAAGCGCGCGGCGTACGGCTTTCTCGGCACCCGTTACCGTTTCGGCGGCACCTCCAGGACCGCGGGGATCGACTGCTCCGGATTCGTGCAGAAAGTCTTTCGCGATCTGTCGGTATCGTTGCCGCGCACCGCGCGTGAGCAGTTCGAGGTCGGCAACCCGGTCGCTCCGGGGGACCTGCAAAAGGGTGACCTGATCTTTTTCAGCACCTACGCGCCGTACGCATCGCACGTGGGGATCTATCTCGGCAACAGCAAGATGATCCATGCCTCCAGCCGCGATCACCGCGTCGTCATCTCCCCCATGAACACCCCGTACTACCGCTCCCGCTTCCTGGGCGCCAAGCGCATCGCGAAGGTCAATCCGGACGTGTTCAAGCTCGACGACCTGATCCTCGGGGTTGAGGAGGAGCAGGAGGAAGATGCGAGCCAGAACGATGCCCTCGGCCTGAACGGCGGCGACGAGCAGTAACCGGTTCAACCATGATGCAGCAAAGGAATCCGGCCCGCAGAGGGCCGGATTTTTTTATGCCCCGATATGGGGACTGGCTCCTTTGTTAAAAGGTGCCTGTCCCCCTCCCCCCTCAAGGCGGGCGGCACATTCCGGATGACCCTGCCGCGCGGGTGGCGTACACTCAAGACGGCCGCACTTGTTATCACTATAAAGGGGGACAGGCACCTGCGGAGCCAGTCCCCGTGCATGGAAGGGGGCAGGCACCTGCGGAGCCGGTCCCCCTGGGATCTAAGATGAAAGTACTACTAGCCTACAAGTCAGACCCAGCCGGAGCGCAGGATCCTTTTACCTCGCTTCTCCCTGTGGGGCTCGTATCGCTGCACGGGGTGCTCCTGAAGGATGGGCACGAGGCGACCCTTGCCAACTTCTCGCGGACGGGGTGGGGAAAGATCCGCTCCCACTTGCTGCGGGTGAAGCCTCAAGTGGTGGGGATCTCGCAGTTCACGCACAACCGCCACGAATCGCTGCGACTGGCACGGTTGGTAAAGGAGCTCCTCCCCGGCGCCTTCGTCATCCTCGGCGGCCCCCACGCCACACATACCGCCGAGGCGACCCTCGCGAGGAACGTCGAGGTGGACTGCGTCGTACTGGGAGAGGGGGAGGGGGCTATGATGGAGCTCCTCTCGGTACTCTCCGGGAAGGGGGACCTCTCTTCCGTGGCGGGAATCGCCTGCCGTGCGGGGGCGCATGTCCGCTGCACCTCGCCGCGGGAGCCGATAGCCGATCTGGACGCGCTCCCTTTCCCGGGAGAGATCTCCGGGGAGAGGATCGGGGTGGACTACCGGCGCCAGCTGGAGTTTGTCATCACCTCGCGCGGGTGCCCCGCCTCCTGCCTCTTCTGTTCTTCCCCCCTTTTCTGGGGGCGAGGGGTGCGCTTCCGATCCCCAGCCTCCATCGTTGCCGAAATCCGCTCCATACGCGACCGCTACGGCCTTATCTACTTCTCCTTCAGGGACGACACCTTCACTGTCCGTCGAGAGCGTGTGCTGGAGTTTTGCCGCCTTCTGGAGGAGGAGCGGCTCCATATCATGTGGAACTGCCAGTCCCGGGTGAACGCCGTCGACCAGGAGATGGTCGCCGCCATGAAGCGTGCGGGGTGCGAGTGTATCCAGTTCGGGGTGGAGTCCGGCTCTCCGGCGATGCTGAAGGCGCTGGGGAAGAGGATCACGCCGGCGGACGTGGAGCGGGCGGCGCGGATGGTGCGCGCGGTCGGTATCAACATGTCGGTCTACCTCATCACCGGTATTCCCGGGGAGGGGGAGGAGGACCTGCAACAGACGCTCTCTCTGGTGGAGCGTATCCGTCCCCAGGACGGGCAGGTCTCGCCGCTTGTGTACTACCCCGGGACGGAGCTCTTCGGAACCGCTGTGCAGGAGAAGAGGGTCTCGGAGTTGCTCTTCGAGGCGGCGGAAGGGGAAGGGTTTCCGCTGCGCAGCGACCCCTTCGTGGAGCGCTCCAGGAGCTCCCTCCTGAAGGGGCTGGAGAAGGGGGGCGCGCGCGGGCGCTTCGGCGCGAAGGACTTCGCCGCCCACCACAGGGCGACCGGCTACTCCGCGGTGACCCAGATGCTCATGGGGGAGGCGCTGGAGGAAGAGGGGGACAGGAAGGGTGCCGAGAAGGCGTACCGGGAGATCGTGAAGCAGCAGCCGGAACATCCGTGGGGGTGGCTTCTTCTCGCCGCCCTGCACGAGAGCCACGGGGAGTACCGCCAGGCAAAGGAGGGGTATCAGAGGCTTCTGGCCCTGGTGCCGAAGCACCTCCCTGCGCTGGCAGCGCTCGGCGAGCTCTCCATGTCTCTCGGGGAGCGCAGGGACGGGGAGCGCTACCTGGCGCTCGCGGCGGAGTTGGAGAAGGAGGGGGGCGCCGGCCGCTAGCCGCCCCTCCGGCAACTCAAAAAGCACAAAAAAAGGGCGAAACCTCTGCAGGTTTCGCCCATTTCATTACAGCGATAACTTTTCGTTACTTGTTGACAGCCAGGCCCGGCGCGAAGATGATCTTGTCGAAGGTGCGCTTGAGGGTCTTGCTGGAGAAATTGATCATCGGCGGAGAATCCGGGAACTCGACGGTATCCCCAACCTTCACCGGGGTCTGCATTACTGCTACCCACAGCTTCTGGCCGTTCTCGTCCACCTGGACATAGGTGTAGCCGGCGGCGTCCATCGTCTCTACAACTTTCCCTTTGTGTCCTGCACCCGGCTTAACCTCCTGCGGTTTCAGGCCCGCGTGGGGATTTGTGCCAGCCGGTACCGCAGGCATCTGCGTAGCTGCGGGGCCTGCCTCCGGGGCACTGGCCTTCGGTGCTTCTTCTTTCTTCTTGCAGCCGACCGCTGAAACGGCAACGATTGCCAACAAAACCACGAGAGTCTTCTTCACAGTCATCCTCCTGATGGAAATAGTATGCGAACCGCTGGGAAAAATAACATACCTTCTCAAGACTTTACAATAGAAAAAAGCATGCTAACATCTTGCCCCCATTCCCCCCTCAGCGGTCGGTAATGACCTGTCCCATGTTGGAAATCAGGCGGGTCGGCAACTCGAACATCCTCTTGAAAATATTGAATACTCCCTTCGCCAGCGACTTCACCGGCACGGCAGTGACCTGCGGGTTGTCGATCTTTCCCTTCGCCTCGAAGTAGGTCGTGACAAGGGTGCGGTCCTTCCCGGTAAGGACCCACCCGACGACCGGGATGCGGCTCACGATCTTGTCCACCGTCTGCAACGGCTGCACCCCTACGGTCAGGTCGAGCTCGTCCCTCACCATGTCCACCTTCCCGACGGTAGTCATGTTGATGGCGTTGCTGTCGAGATAGAGATTGCTGGTGGCGGCGACGCCGTCCCTGATCGCGATGTCACCCGTGATCTTGTTGTACGGCATCCCCCCTGAGACCATGTCCGGGAGCTGGAACTTGAGAAGCTGCGAGACGTTGAGGATGGAGAATATCTTGGAGAGGGTAGCGAACTTGCGGATCGTTCCCTGTTCCACCTTTATCTTCACCGACCCGAGTGCGGTCTTCTTTATGTCGGCGCTGTTCCCCCCGCGTGCCGTCAGCTCCCCCTGTAAGAAGGCGGTGCCGGTTACCTGCTGCTTTTGCACCCCGAGAGCGTGCATGAGCTTCTCCGCGGAGAGCCTGTGCCCGGTGAAGCTCGCCTGGTACCGCGGGGAGGCGGAGCCGTTGTCGATGCGGGCTTTGGCCGTGATGTCGCCGTCGAAGGCGGAGAGTTCCACCGGCTGCAGGTAGAGGATGCGGTCCTCCAGCATGACGGTACCCTTCAGTCGCTTGAAGGGGATGTCGCGCACCTTTCCCGCATCGGCGCTCACGGTAACCTTCAGCGGAGCGCTGCGCCCTGAGCCGCCGGTGCCGCCGGAGAGCTCGGAGAGGAGCCCCAGGTCCTCCAGTTCCAGGTAAGGGGAGTTCACCGCGAGCTCGACCCGCGGGTGTTCGAGATCCTGCACGCTTCCCCTCACATTGAGAGGGGACTTGCCAAGCTGCAGGGAGAGCGCGCCGATCTGCAGGTCGTCCTCCCTGAAGGTTACCGTTCCCTGCACCTTCTCCACTTTCAGCGGTCCCTTCGGGGAAGTGAAGCCGAGATCGGCAACGTCGAGGACCGGTGCCGAAAAGGAGAGCTCCAGGTGTGGCTTCTTGAATCCCACCAGCGTCCCCTTCCCGTACACTTGGGAGTTGCCGAGGCGCGCGGTGAAGTGGGAGGTCTCGAGGGTGTCGCCGTCGAATCGCAGCGCGCCGCTCAGTCCGGTGATCACCTTCACCTTCCCCCCCGGGTGCAGCGAGAAGCCGTTCAGGTTGATCTCACCTCCCCAGGAAAGCTGCGAGAGCCCGCTCCCCTTCCCCTGCACTGCGCCCTGCACCACCCCTGCCGGGCGGTACTTCTTCAGGTCGGGGAGGAGGGGGGCGATCTCCGCCGCCTGGAAGGGGTTGCTCTTCAGGTCGAGGGTAAGGGAGCCTCCCTTGTCATAGCGGTACAGCGCCGAGCCCTGCACCGAGAGGGGCGCGAGCTGGCAGCTTAGCGAGGAGATCTTCGTCTCCGTCGGGGAAAGGCTTGCCGAGAAGGAAAGGGTATTGGGGCGCCCCGAGGGCTTCTCGATCTGCGGCAGCCGGAAGGCGGCATGGGTGAGATCCCACGTCCCGTTCAGATGATAGAGGGAGGTAAAGCCGGATCCGGTCAGATGGAGCGTGGAGTCCCCCGAAAGGGCGAGCTTCTCACCGCGTCCGGATCCCATGAGCCAGGCGGCCTCCTGCTGGCGCGGGAGCATCGTCATGGTGAACGGATATCCGGAGGGGACGTCGATCGGATAATCGGTGATCTTCCCCTCGAGGGTGAAGGGGGAGCCGCCGAATTTGCCGGACATCCCCTTCAGGTTGAAGTCCTTCCCGGAGAGCTCCAGGATCCCCTTGATCTCCGAGAACGCCGGGACGTTCTTCGCGTAGACCAGCAGGCCGTCCTCTGCGCGCGCCCTGATGTACAGGACGTCGTAGTTCCTCCCCCGCTCCATGTGCAGGATCTGGCTGATCCTGCCGTCGAGCCGCCCCTCCTCGAGGCGGTAGTTCCCCCCCCGGATCTTCTGCTCGATGAACTCCGCCGGATCCTTCACGATCACGCCGTACGGGATGAACTGGTGGTACTGCTGGAAATTGAGGGGCGAGGTGGTGGCTTTCGCGGTGATGCGCAGGTCGCCGGAGTGGATGTCGCTCAGGCGGCAGCTGCCGCGCCCCTGCGCGCCGTCGACGTTGAGCTTCAGGTTGTCGAAGGAAAGGAAGTCGCGGCCGAGCTCCATCTCGAACCCGAGCCTCGTGAGCTTCGGGGTGAGCGGGGCGTGGAAGACCTGCGGGTACTCGAGGAAGAGCCGGGAGACCCGGACCTCCCCTTTAGATTTGAAGGAGTTCAGTTTCCCCTTGAAGGAGCAGTCGAGGGCGAGTTCCCCGCCGAGCCTGCTGAAGGGGAGGTAGCGACCGTAGTAGGGGAGGAAATGGACCGAATCGATCCCCCCCGTGCGGATCTTCCCGTCCACGAACGTTTCGGTGAAGCGCTCCCCCTTGGAGGCGAGACGCGCCTTGCCGGAGGCGGAGAGGGGGACGCTCCTGCCCCGGGTCACGAGGGAGGCGACGATCTTGAAGTCGCACGATTTGCCGCGGTCGAGGTGCGACAGGGAGAGCTGCGTGTCGCGCAGGGAGGTGACGAGCGGAGCCGCAGCGACTGCGTTGTCGGTAAAGGTAAGGGTGGCGCCGATTAGCTGCACCCCCTTCACTTTCAGGGAGGGCTGGGGGGAGGGCTTCTCCTCCAGGAGGTCGCTTATGTTGAAGCGTCCGTCTTTTGCGCGGATGATCTGCAGCACGGGGCGCTCCAGGACCATCTCCTTCAGCACGACCCTCTTGTACAGGAGGGGGAGTATGGCCACCTTGAAGGTCAGCCGCTGAGTCCGCACGAAGTCGCCGGAGCGGTCGGGCTCGCGGATGGCGACATTGGTGAAGGTGAAGGCGGGGGAGAGCCCGAGGGAAAAGGTGCCCTGCTCGTAGCGCACTTCCCGCTTCAGGGACTGCTGCACGGAGTCGATGATCTCCCCCCGGTACGTCTCCAGGTTCATGAGACGCTGCACCAGCACCGCGCCACCGGCGATCAGGGCGATCGCCAGCACGGCCAGGGAGACGATCGCTATTTTTTTCCTCGTCAGAGGCATTGTGCTCCTTGCGTGGTGAAGGGGATGACTCCCTCACTCCCCGGGCTCGCTGTCACGGCCCGACGGTTTTCCTTCCCCGCCTTTCCTACGTTCTGTCTGCCGGGAGTTCCACGATGAACCGGCTGCCGCGGGGGAAGTTCTCCTTCGCCCTGATGAAGCCGTGATGATCGGCGATGATGGTGTTGACGATGGCGAGCCCAAGCCCCGTACCCCCCTTTTTCCTGGAGAAGTACGGCTCGAAGAGGCGCGGCCTGTCCTCCGGCGCGATGCCGTGACCGGTGTCGGAGATGGCGAAGGTAGCCATCTTGAGCTCCGCGTCGTAGCTCGTGGAGAGGACGATCTCTCCCGGCCCGTCTATGGCGGCGACGGCGTTGTCCAGGAGGTTGATGAGCACCCGCTTTATCTGGTCCCGGTCCAGGAGGATCGGGGGGAGGCACTCGTCCATCTTCAGCGTGAAGGTGATGGAGCGGTGCGCCTCGTCGTACAGCGTCACCGCCTCGCGCACGACCGCGTTCAGGTCGTTCGGTGTCGGCTGCGCCGCCGGCATGCGCGCGAAGTTGGAGAACTCGTCCACCAGCCCTTTCAGCTCGTCCACCGATTTGATGATCATGGAGGTGCACTCGTCAAAGACCCGCTCCTCTTCCGGAAAGCGGGAAAGGAAGCGCTTCCTGAGGCGCTGCGCCGAGAGCTGGATCGGTGTGAGCGGATTCTTGATCTCGTGGGCGATCCGTCGGGCGACCTCGCGCCACGCAGCCATGCGCTGGGCGCGGATCAGGTTGGTGAGGTCGTCGAGGACCACCACCATCCCCATGAAGGAGTCGTTTTCGTCCTTCAGCACCGTCAGGCTGGTGAGGAGGGTGAGGTCCCCCTCCGGCATCGGTATGGTGACCTGCTTGCTGATCGACCCCTGCTTCGCGAGGACCATGTCGCGCAGGAGCCCCTTCACCACGTCGAGCTGGGACGGGGCCAGCACCTCGCGGAAGTTGCGCCCCCTGACCCGATCGGTGTTGATGAGGAGGAGCTTCTCGGCGGACTTGTTCACCGTGGTGAGGACGCCGTCGCGGTCGACGGAGATGACTCCGGCGGTGACGTTGGTGAGCACCGCCTCCATGTAGCGTCGGCGCTGCTCCAGCTCGGCGTTGCTCGACTTCAGCTCCTCGTTGGTGTGCTGCAGGGCGAGCTGGTTCTCGCGCAGGTCCTGGGTCATCCTGTTGAAGGAGGAGATCAGCATCCCTATCTCGTCGTGCCCCGTCTCCCCCAGATGCACCTCCAGGTTCCCCTCGGCCACCTGTCTTGTCGCCGCCGCCAGCTCCTGTATCGGGATGGTGAGGCTGCGGGCGAGATAGACCCCGGTCCATACGGCGAGGAAGACGATCACCATGGTGATGAGGAAGAGGGTGAGGATGTACCCGGTACGGATCGGGTTCTTCAAGAGCTTCAGCTGCCGGAAATCGTGGTAGGAGGAGGAGATCTCCTTCATCTTGCTGACCAGGGAGTAGGGGACGTAGTAGTTCACCACGACGACCCCCACCACATCGTGCTCGTTCCAGTTCGAGTAGATGGGAACGATGCCGCGGATGAGGTCCGCCTTCCCGACGGAATTGACCCTCGTCAGCTCGTGACCCGAAAGACCGACCTTGATGTCTTCGGAGGAGGGGTTGGTGAAGTCCCCCCTGGGAACCTCGGGGTTGGCGGCGCGGAAGAGCTCCTCGCGCTGCGACGAGTAAACCTCCACGACCCCGAGGTTGTACTCCTTCTGCTTCTGGCGCACGAGGGACTTGAGGCTCGGGAGGTTCTCCTCGTTGAGGAGCTTTTCTTCTTTTATGGCGGCACTTATCTGCTCCCCGTAGTAAAGGGCGTTTGCAGCCGAGCTCTTGTAGTAGGTCTGCGCCACCTCCATCGACTCGTTCAGCGAGGTTTCCACCTGCTTGTTGAACCAGTTGTGGATGGTGTTGTTTATGAAGGCGGCGGAAACGAAGAAAAGGAGCATCGTGGGGACGAGCGACAGAGTAACGAACGCCAGGACGAGCTTCGTTCGCAGCTTCGCCCCCGGCGCGTTTCGGCGCCTCTCTATGGCAAGCTTGGCGATATTGCGGAAGACCAGGTAGACGAGGAGGATGATGAGGAGGATGATCAGGTTGATAACGCCGAAAATGGCGATGTTGCTCCCGACCGGCACCTCCGAGCTGATCCGCGAGAGGTGGATCTCCCCTGCAGTGAGGATGAATATGGCGAGCAGGGAAAGGACGATGATGACCCTTTCCCGCTTCCTCTTCTTGAGCTCCCGCTGCGGGAGTTCCGAACTCTCTTTTTGAACCATGAACCCCGCCTGTCGGGAATTTAAAATCAAACCACTCTATACGAAAGGAGCAGGGAATTCAAGGGTGCCCCCGGCGGTGGCGGGCCCACGAGAGTCACGGGCGGCGCAGCTTTGGTTTTGAATTCGGTGGGAATAGTGAATCAGGCGGGCCACGCCTGATCGGAGGGTGGACAGTGCGGTGGGTTCAGCTGCCACCTTCTGATCTGCTGGCACCTTCCCCCCCCCTGGCCCTCCCCCGCAAGGGGGGAGGGAAGGTTCCGGTTGTTACGCTGCTCGGGATGGAGGTGAAGGGAGCAGCGTCAGGCGATCTGCTCGTCGTCAAAGACCCCTGCCGGGGTGCAGACATTGTCCGCTCTGTTGGCTTTGGCGCCGCACACTCCGCAGGTGACGGTGGGATGGCTGGACAGGCGCTGCAGTTCCGCGGTGTTGCCGGCTGCCTGCAGGGCGCACATGTGGGTTTTGTGCTCGGACAGTCCGCAGGAGATATTCTCTTCGTTTTTCATGGCGACTCCCCCTCATTTATCCTTTCCACCAGCTTTCTCCCATGAAAAAGCCTATGTCTTCATGGTAGCTGCCGCTTTGCGCCGCTGTCAACCCGCTCGTCACCTCCCGCTCAGGCGCGGGACAATCTGAGCACCGGCGCTGCCGGAAACGCTACGCTTATTCCGGCCTACATTGTCAGCGCGCCCGCGTCCGTCCCGTTCAGGCCAGAGACAGTCTCGTCCATGTAGGCCGGGATAAGCCGGCAGGCGTTCCCGGCAGTCCACGGCAGACGCAGCCGCGCACCGGCGCATGCCGGAAACGCTGCCGCTTATTCCGGCCTACATTGTCAGCGCGCCCGCGTCCGTCCCGTTCAAGGCCAGAGACAGTCTCGTCCAGGTAGGCCGGGATAAGCCGGCAGGCGTTCCCGGCAGTCCACGGCAGACGCAGTCGCGCACCGGCGCATGCCGGAAACGCTACCGCTTATTCCGGCCTACGTGGACCGCAGAAATAAAAAAAGCAGCCTCATTGCGGGGGCTGCTTTCTCAGAAAGGCGGTGTGGCTGCCGTTACGCTTCGAGCCAGGCGAGCTCCGGGAGCGGCAGGTTGAACGGTGCTGCGCTTTCCTGCGGGGTGAACTCCACCAGGGAGAAGCACTCGGGGCGGGAAAGGAGCTCGGTCACCAGCTTGTGGTTCAGCTCGTGCCCGGACTTCAGCGCCTTGACGTGGCCGATGAGGCGGTGGCCGCAGAGATAGAGGTCGCCGACGGAGTCGAGGATCTTGTGGCGCACGAATTCGTCGGAGTAGCGCAGACCCTCCGGGTTAAGCACGCCGTCGTCGCCGATGACGACCGCGTTGTCGAGGGAGCCGCCGAGGGCAAGACCGTGGGCCTTCAGCATCTCGACTTCGGAGAGGAACCCGAAGGTGCGGGCCCCGGCGATCTCGTCGCTGAAGCTCTCCGCGGTGAAGGTGAGGGTGCGGAACTGGCTTTTCACCACCGGGTGCTCGAACTGCATGTCGAAGGAGATCTTGTACTGGCGCGACGGGATGACGGTGGCGCGCTTGTCGCCGATCGTCACGCTGACAGGCTTCTTGATCACGAGGAAGCGGCGGGCCTTCGAGGAGACCTCTACGCCGCCGTTGCGGATCGTCTCCACCAGCGGTGCTGCGGAGCCGTCCATGATCGGGACCTCCGGACCGTTGATGTCGACGTGGGCGTTGTCGATGCCGCAGCCGTAGAGAGCAGCCATCAGGTGCTCGATGGTGGAGACGCTCGCGCCGTCTTTACCGATGGTGGTGGAGAGACGGGTGTTCACTACGTTCTTGGCGCACGCTTCTATCGATACGGCAGGGGACATGTCCACCCTGTGAAAGACGATGCCGGTGCCGGGCTGAGCGGGACGTAAGGTCAAGGTTATGGTCTTGCCGGTGTGCAGGCCGATGCCGCTCACCGTGACCTTGTTCTTCAACGTCTGCTGGAAAATCATCTGCGTCCTCCCGGAAAAAAATCAATACGGCTCCCTTTAAGCAAGGAACGAGCCAATTTCATGGTCTTCCCGTGATGGGATGGATCCGCTGCTGTCGGGGCTTTATGGCGAGACGTGGGGAGGTTCAGGGGGGTGGAGGAGAGGGGGTGTGGTGTAAAAGCAACGGGTGAGTGTGGCTTTTGTGCAACACCTAGAGTCTGCCGGAGCGCAAGATCGCCACAACCCACCACAGCCCGACCACACCGGCGGAGGCGTAGCCGACGAGGGCGAAGGCGGGGAGATCGAAGAGGAGGGGCCCCCTCCCGGTCTGCATGGCGATGGAGGAGCCGATGATGAGGGCCGCGAGGATAAGGCTCAGCGACAGGCGGTTCGCCGAGCGCTCCAGCTCGCGGCTGAAGCGGTCCAGACCGCGGTGCTCCAGATCGATGCGGAACTTGTTGCGGTTTATCTTTTTCAGGATCTCCCTGATCTCCCGGGGGAGGTTCTTGAATAGAGAGAGATAGGCGTGGGTCGCTGCCGCAGCCTCTCTTGCGATGTGGGTCGGAGAATACTTCTCCCGGAACGCCCCCTCAAGAAAGGGGCGCAGGTGTGCCACCATGTCGAAGTCCGGGTCGAGTTCGCGCCCCATCCCCTCCACGGTTACGATGACCTTGATGAGGAGCGCCAGATCCGGGTGCAGCTTGATGCGGTGGATGGATATCAGGTCGATGAAGGCGAGAAGCACCCGCCCGACGTGGATTTCCTTTAGCGGGATCTCGAAGTAGCTGTCGATGAACTCGGCGACGGACCGCTTCAGGGAAGTGACGTTCAGGTTCTCCCCCACCTCCCCCTTGTCGATGAGGATCGCTACGACCTCGTCCACGTCTCTCTTGATGAGGGCGTTCAGGAGGTCGGCGAGATAGTCCTTGAGCCCCGGGTCGAGGCGTCCCACCATCCCGAAGTCGAGGAGGCAGATGACGTTCCCCGGGAGGATGAGGACGTTTCCGGGGTGCGGGTCGCCGTGAAAGTACCCGTGCTCCAGGACCATCCTGAGAAAGACGACCGCCCCGCGCTGGGCTATGAGCCGGCGGTCCAGCCCCGCTGCGTCGAGGGCCGCGAGGTCGCTGACCTTTATTCCCTGCACGTACCGCGTGGTGAGGACGCCGTGGGTGGTGGCCTCCCAGTACACTTTCGGGAAGCAGAGGGTCTCGTCGCCGCCGAAGTTGTCCCTGATCTTCTCTATGGCGTGCCCCTCTTTTGAGAGGTCCATCTCGCGCCTGATGGTGTGCGCAAACTCCCGCACGAACCCGACGGGGTCGTAGATGTCGCTGCGCGCCATGTGCCGTTCCAGGAGGAGGGCCACCCCCATGAGGATGTCGATGTCGGTCTCCACCATCTGCACGACGCCGGGGCGGCGCACCTTCACCACCACTTCTGCCCCGTTTTTAAGCCTCGCCCGGTGCACCTGCGCGATGGAGGCCGCGGCCATGGCGGTCGTCTCCAGCGAGGAGAAGCGCTCCTCCACCGGGGCGCCGAGTTCGAGCTCGATCTCCGCCTTTATCGCCTCGAACGGGATGGAGGGGACCCGGTCCTGCAGCAGGGCGAACTCCGCCACGAAGGCGGGAGGGATGATATCCGCGCGGGTGGAAAGGAGCTGCCCCAGCTTTATGAAAGTCGGGCCGAGCTGCTCCATGGCGAGCCGGAGGCGCTCCTGGGGCGCCAGGTGCAAGATGTCGGAGGCGCGCCGGCGTCTGGCGGCGATGTGGGAGAGGTTCAGGTAGTCGAGGAGCTGGTACAGGCCGTGCGCGGCGAGGACACGGACGATCTGGCGATAGCGCCTGATGCTGCGCACGTTGCGGTTTATCTGCAATACTCTCAGCATTCCGGGCCCAGTTCCACGATCTCTTCTATCGGCTGCATCGCCTCCAGCGCCTCCACCCGTCTCCTGAGGCGCTCGAACTCGTCGCGCGAGACGATCCCGAGTGCGTCCAGAGCGCGGCGCACCTCCGACTCCGCGAGCTCGACGCTGCGCTCCTTCCCTTGGCGGGCGATGTCCTGAAGCCTGTCGATGAAGGCGCGCCCCTCGTCTTCGCTCATCTTGTAGCGATCCCTCAACTCCTGGAGCATCTCCTCCCCGCGTTTCTGGGTGATAGAGGCCACCCCCAGCGCCGTCAGGACCGCTTTTTCCAGCAAGTCGAACATGATATTCCCTCCTTCCAGTTTTTAATGGGGAAAACTGGTGCAATGTTACCGTGGGGGGCGTTAAAGTCAATGAGAGCGACTACTTGACTTTGCTTGGCATCTCACAGATACTCCCGAAATGACTCCGCTCGTTAATCTTCATTTTCCGCAGGGGTCGGGGGTGCTATGACCAGAAAAATGATGCTCACCGTGAAAAACGTGGCGCAGATCCTCCTGAAGCGGGGACTCATCAGCGAGGAGCAGGCGCAAAACCTCGCCACGGCCGGTGAGCAGCAGGCTGCGAGGCTGGCGGGTGCGGCGCAGGCAGGATACGCGCGCCGGCTGCAGCACGTCCCGGAAAAGCCCTCCCCGGCTGAGGTCATCGCCTCCCTCAACCTGGAAGTTGCCGGCTCCGGCGGGAAGCTCCTCACCGAGGACCTCATCACGGAGGCGATCGCCGCCGCGGTGGGGATGGAATACTTAAAGATCAACCCGCTAAGCCTCGACCTTTCCGTCGTCACCGCCCATATTCCGCGCCCCTTTGCGTTGAAGCACCTGATCGTCCCCGTCGGCGTCGCCGGCGGTGTCGTCACCCTTGCGGTGGCGGACCCCTTCAACGACGACGTCATCGAGGAGCTAAAGAGCGCCAAGGGGATCGACTTTCGGCGCGTCCTCTCCTCCCGCAGCGATATCCTGAAGATCCTGCGGGAGTTCTTCGGCTTCCGCGCCTCGGTTCAGGCGGCGGAGAGCGAGGCGACAACAGCCGTGGACCTCGGGAACCTGGAGCAGTTCGTCAGGCTGAAGACCGGGCACGAAATCGAGGGGAACGACCGCCACATCGTGCGCGCGGTGGACTTTCTCCTGCAGTACGCCTTCGACCAGCGCGCGAGCGACATCCACATCGAGCCGAAGCGGGACAAGAGCCTCATCAGGCTGCGGGTGGACGGCGTGCTGCATAATGTCCACGTGGTGCCAAAGCCGCTGCACCCACCGATCGTGTCGCGCATAAAGATGCTCTCGCGCATGGACCTTGCGGAGAAGAGGCGCCCCCAGGACGGGCGCATCAAGACGAGCCACAACGCCAAAGAGATCGAGCTGCGCGTCTCCACCCTCCCGGTCGCCTTCGGGGAAAAGGTGGTCATAAGAATTTTCGATCCTGACGTATTGATGCAGGAGCTCGACCAGATCGGCTTCTACCCGCGGGAGTACAAGCTGTACGACTCCTTCATCCACAGGCCGAACGGGATCATCCTCGTCACCGGACCTACCGGGAGCGGGAAGACCACCACCCTCTACTCGTCCCTGAGAACCCTCTCCTCACCGGAGGTGAATATAGTAACGGTGGAGGACCCGATCGAGATGGTCATGGAGGAGTTCAACCAGGTCGGGGTGCAAAGCGGCATAGGAGTCACCTTCGACAATGTGCTGCGCAACATCCTGCGCCAGGACCCGGATATCATCATGATCGGCGAGATCCGCGACAAGGAGACCGCGGAAAACGCGGTGCAGGCGGCGCTCACCGGGCACCTCGTCCTCTCCACGCTCCATACCAACGATGCACCCTCCTCCATAACGAGGCTTCTGGACCTCGGCATACCGGCCTTCCTGATCTCCTCCACCGTCGTGGGCATCATCGCGCAGCGCCTCCTGCGCAAGATCTGCCCCAACTGCAAGAGGGAGCGGGAGCTCTCCGCGGAGGAGGGTGAGTACCTGCAGTTGACGGGGGCGCGCGCGATCTGGTTCGGGGCAGGGTGCACCGAATGCCGCGGCACGGGGTACCGCGGGCGCACCGGGATCTTCGAGGTCCTCGATGTGAACGAAGGGGTGAAGGCGGTACTTTCGGACCGGATGGCGCTGGAGGAGCTGCAGGCGGTCGCGCGCCGCGACGGCATGATCACCCTGCGGGAGCAGGCGGTGCGCAAGATGCTGGAAGGGATCACCACCTACGAGGAAGTCGTTTCCGTCACCTAGCGCGGTGCGGCAGCGGAGATGTGACATGTAGGCCGGGATAAGCGGAGCGTTTCCGGCAATCCGTTGGAGGGCAGGCACCGCCGCCGGGAACCCCTGCGGCGTATCCCGGCCGACGACCGCACTCCCTTATTTGTTAATGTGAATTGCAGCTTTTCAAGCCCCCCTTTCTCCCCCCTCCGGCGACTCCCCGCCGCAGCGTTTTGCGAGCTGGCGGAAGTTCACCCTGTCATTACAGCCCCTTCACTCTTCCTCCCGTATGTTGAAAAGCAGCTACGGCACCACCGGTTGACATACAAAATTAAAGAACAATAATTAGATTGCAACGGTTTGTGGCTAGAACAGGCTTGAGGGGGAGACACTATGATGGGTGAACTTCTTTTCGATCCTTTCGTCTGGGGAGCGGCGGCACTCCTTTCACTGGACGGGCCGCACCCCCTGGAGACGGCAACCTTTGCAGGTGGCTGTTTCTGGTCCATGGAACCGGTCTTCGATCACCTCCCGGGGGTCGTGTCTGTAACCCCGGGGTACACCGGGGGGCGCACGGAAGAGCCGACCTACGAGGAGGTCTCCTCCGGCCGCAGCGGACATGTGGAAGCGGTGCAGATCCTCTATGACCCGAAGCGCACCAGCTACGGCAAGCTGCTGGAGGTCTTCTGGCGAAACATCGACCCCACCGTGAAAAACCGGCAGTTCTGCGACGTCGGCCCCCAGTACCGCAGCGTCATCTTTTTCGAGACGGAGGCGCAAAGGCGCCTTGCGGAACGCTCGCGCGAGGCTCTGGAGCGCGCCGGACTCTTCGACGGCAGAATCCTCACCGAGATTATCCCTGCACGCGCATTTTATCCTGCCGAGGATTACCACCGGCAGTTCTACAGGAAGCACCCCACCAGATACGCCCAGTATTGGCACGGTTCCGGACGGGAGAAGCGCCTGAGCGAGCTGTGGGGGGAGTAGCCGCCTCATCCCATTAAAAGGCCCAGCCTTTACAATTCACTTTTCTCACCTAAAATCTCTAGCGTGCTATTTCCTTCGCTGGAGGGGCCTTTGTCAAACTTCGTGGTAAATCTAGGCGCCTTCGTCCTGACCCGCCTGGAAGCGCTGGGGAGGATCTTCAGCTTCCTCCTCTACGCCTTTTACTTCTCCCTCCCCTCATTGAAGAAGCCGGTCCACATCCTCAAGCAGATAAATTTCATCGGAGCCCGGTCGACCCTCGTTATCATCCTGACCGCCTCTTTTACCGGCATGGTGCTCGGCCTTCAGGGGTACTACACCCTTTCCAAGTTCGGGTCGGAGGGGCTCCTCGGCTCTGCGGTGGCGCTCTCCCTGATCCGCGAACTCGGGCCGGTCCTCTCCGCCCTCATGGTCACCGGTCGCGCAGGGAGCGCCGTGGCGGCGGAGATAGGAATAATGCGGATAACAGAGCAGATAGACGCCCTGGAAACGATGGCGCTGGAGCCCTTCAGGTATCTCGTTTCCCCGAAGCTCCTCGCCTCGATCCTGGCGCTTCCCCTCCTTTGCTCCATTTTCGACGTGGTGGGGATTGCCGGAGGATACCTCGTGGGGGTGAAGCTCCTGGGGGTGAATCCGGGGGCGTATATGGGAGAGATGGAAAAGAGCGTCGAGTGGAAGGACGTCTACTCCGGGT
This sequence comes from Geomonas sp. RF6, assembly GCF_021044625.1. Lineage (NCBI taxonomy): Bacteria > Pseudomonadati > Thermodesulfobacteriota > Desulfuromonadia > Geobacterales > Geobacteraceae > Geomonas > Geomonas sp. RF6. The sequence goes on from NZ_CP087999.1 coordinate 2,868,016, forward strand.
TCATCAAGTCGATCTCCTTCGGGGTGATCATAGCGTGGGTCTGCTGCTTCAAGGGGTACTACACCGGGCACGGTGCGGAGGGGGTGGCGAAGTCGACCACCTCGGCGGTCGTCACCTCCAGCGTCCTCATCCTGGTCTGGGACTATTTCATCACCTCCATCCTCCTGTGAGAGTGCGGCATGCTCACCCTGAAAGGTGTCACCAAAAGATTCGGCGCCCAGGTCGTCCTCGACGAGATCGACCTGGAGATCCCGACGGGAAAGATCACCTCCATCATCGGCCCTTCCGGTGAGGGGAAGAGCGTCCTTCTAAAGCACATGATCGGGTTGTTGCGCCCCGACCGCGGCAGCGTTCTCGTGGACGGCGAGGATATTGCGAAGCTGAACCGGCGCAAGCTGAACAAGATGCGTGAGCAGTTCGGGATGCTCTTTCAGAATGCGGCCCTCTTCGACTCCATGACCGTGTACGAAAATGTAGCATTTCCCCTGGAGGAGAAGACGGCCCTCCCGGCACGGGAGATCCGGGAACGGGTGCACCAGGCGCTGGCGACAGTGGGGCTGCCGGGAGTGGAGCGGAAGTATCCGGACGAGCTTTCGGGGGGGATGAAAAAGAGGGTGGGGCTGGCGAGGGTATTGGTGATGAACCCGCGCATCATCCTCTTCGACGAGCCCACCACCGGGCTCGACCCGATCATTTGCAGCGCGATTCACCACATGATCCGGGAAACCCATGAGAAGTTCGGCTTCACGGCGGTAGTGGTTTCACACGAGATACCGGAGATCTTCGACATCTCCGACCGGGTGGCGGTGCTGCACCGTGGCAAGATCGTGGCGGTCGGCCCCCCGGAGGCGATCGAGCTTTCCCCCGACCCGGTGGTGCGCCAGTTCATCAGCGGGAGCCTCGATGGCCCGATACGCGTAGCCTGAATGGGATGGAGGGAAATGCGGGTGACCTATGGAAAGAAGAAACCTTGAACTGACGGTGGGGATATTCGTTCTGATCGGCATTCTTTGCCTCGCCTATCTTTCGTTGAAGCTCGGAAAGGTGGAGCTTCTGGGGGGGGACCACTACCAAGTGGCTGCGGACTTCGACTCGGTATCCGGTCTGAAGTCGGGGGCGTCGGTGGAGATCGCGGGGGTCCAGGTCGGGACGGTGGAGAGGATAGGGCTCGACCCGAAAGGGAGCGGCAGGGCCCGCGTCTACCTGAAGGTGCAAAGCGGCATCAAGCTCCAGGAGGACGTCATCGCCTCGATACGCTCCCGCGGCATCATCGGAGACAAGTTCGTCCTCCTTCAGCCCGGCGGGTCCGACACCGTGCTGAAGCCGGGGGGGAGGATACGTGAGACAGAATCGGCGGTCGATCTGGAGGAACTGCTCAGTAAATACATACATGGCCAGGTGAAATAGCCTGCGGGTACCCTGGTCACTGGAGGAGGCGACATGATGCGGAAAAAGATCCATTTGCTGTCGCTCAGGAACGTGATCTCCCACTTTGCGGTACGCGGCTCTGGCGGTGCGGGACTCGTTGCCGTCGGCATTTTGCTCATCCTGCCGGCTCTCGCGGGGGCACAGGGGGGGCATCCCCTGACACTCGACGAAGCGGTGCGGCGTGCGCTGGCGAACGCCCCGGAACTCGGGGAGGCGCAATCGGACATTGATCTCATGAGCGCGAAGCTTGCCGAGGCGAAGGGGTATCGTTTTGCGAAGATCGACTTCCTCGGGCTCACAGGGCCGGTACCGCGCGCCCGCGGCAACCAGGTCTCCTCTCCGGACACAGGCTCCGAGCTGAACCATCTCGGCTGGTTCGAGCGGGGAGACGTCACCCTTGTGCAGCCGATCTACACCTTCGGGAAGATCAGCAACGCCATGACCGCCGCGACCCACGGGGTGAAGGTGGAGCAGGCCCGCAGGGAACAGCGGCGCAACGAGATCGCCCTGAAGGTGAAGGAGTATTATTACTCCGTGCTCCTCGCGCGGGAGATGAAGGAGGTTCTGTGCGAGGTTCGGGAGGACCTGAACAAGGCGCGCGATACGGCTCAGAAGCTCCTGGCGAAGGAATCGGAAAACGTCGAGGAGGCGGATCTTTTCAAGCTCGCCGCCTTCAACGGAGAGGTGGGAAACTATCTGGCGCAGGCGGAGAAGGGTGAGACCCTGGCGCTTTCGGCGCTTTCGGTGCGGATGGGGGGAACGACCGACGTGGTCCCCGACCTCGGCGACCAGCGCCTCGCCCTCGTTGATGTTCCTCTGGAGCGGTTCGAGGCGTATGCCGAGCGGGCGAAGCAGCAGCGTCCCGAGTTCAAGCAGGTAAGTGAAGGACTGCAGGCGAGGAGCGCTCTGGTGGAGGGGGCGAAGGCAGCCCGCTACCCCGACCTCTTTCTCGGCGGCTACCTCTCCGCGGCCTATGCCTCGCAGCGCGACAAGGTGAACAACCCGTGGATCCAGGACAACTTCCGGCACTTCTGGGGGGGGGTCGCGCTGGGGATCAAGTGGGGGCTCGACTTCGGCATCAGTTCCGCAAAGATCGCGCAGGAGCAGGCTCAATACGAGAAACTCCTCTCCACGAAAGCCTTTGCAGAGGAAAACATCCCCCTGCAGATCAGGAAATATTACGACGAAGGGGTGCAGGCGCGGACCGCCCTGGCGGAGACGAAGAGCGGCTATGAAAACTCGAAGAAGTGGGCGGTGACGTCCTCTTCAAACTTCGACTTCGGCATCGGCCCGGCGAAGGACATATTCGATTCGCTGCAGCAGTACGCGAAGATGCGGGCGGCGTACTTCCAGGCGATCTACGACTACAACATGGCCATCGCCAACCTGTGCTACGCCACCGGGGAATCGCCGCTGTAGGTGAAGGTGATCATGTTAAAATGTAGGCCGGGATAAGCCTCCGGCGTTCCCGGCAGATCCGGCGGCCCTTTTGCTGCCGGCGCTGCCGGAAACGCTTCGCTTATTCCGGCCTACATTTTTCTCTCTCTGATTCCTCTTTACGAAGTCGGCGCCGCCAGCTTCTTCCCGAGTAGCGCCGCCTTCCTTCTCGCCCCTTTCCCGAGCTCCTGATCCTTCTGCCGGGCGCTCAGCCCGATGAACAGAACCCCCACCGTCTTCGCCCCCATGAGATTAGCCACCTGCTTCAGCGTCTTTACCAGCTTCGTGCAGAGTCGCGCCACGACGGCCGGTGCGGCGGAGGAGGCAACGACGACGGCGCGCTTCGTTTTCGGCAACTTGCGCATCTTCGGCCCGGCGTTCCCCCACGGCCAGTAGGCGTAGCATACGAGGCGCTCGATGAAGCGCTTGGTGATGGCGGTGACGGTCCAGAAGTTCATGGGGGAGGCGAGGATGATCCCGTCGCTCGTCTCCAGCTGATCGAGTATCCCCGACATTTCGTCGGCAAGGGGACAGCTGCCGCGCATGCCGTCCGGGTTTTGGGTGCAGACGCGGCAGTTGGTGCAGAATTCGATGTGGGTGTCGGTGAGGTAGATCTTCGCGACCTGCGCACCCTCCGCCGCAGCCGAGGCAAGAATCTCATCGACGGCGCTGTCGATGATGTGCCCCTTGCGGTAGCTCCCTACGATTGCAGTGATTTTCATGCCCCCTCCACTAATAGCGAAAACGCATTCCACGGCTGCGGCCTCGCGCCCAGCGAAGCCTCCGCTAGGCGGCATTCATCATCAGGTGCAGATATTCCTTCTCCATGACCAATTCGCGCGGGTCGGTGCGGTCGAGGAAGACTACCCCCTGCAGGTGGTCGTACTCGTGCTGGAATATGCGCGCCACGAACCCTTCGAGCTCTGCTTCCCGCGTTGTACCGTCCGCTCCGAGAAAGGCGACGCGAATCGACTTGTGCCTCGGCACGAAGCCGCGGATGCCGGGGATGCTGAGGCATCCCTCCCACCCCTTTTCCATCTCCTCCGAGCCCCACAGGAGCTTCGGGTTCATCATGATTATGGGGTCCATTTCCGATGCATTGGGATAGCGCGGGTTGGGGCGCGGAGCAATGATAAAAAGCTGGACCGACTCGTGCACCTGCGGCGCCGCGAGCCCGACCCCGTTTGCATCGACGACGGTCAGGAGCATATCCTCCACAAGTGAGCGGATCTCCGGTGCCGCATGATTTTCCACTTGGGCCGCGACCTTGCGCAACACCGGCCGCCCGAGCTGTGCAATCTGGCGGATGATGGCCATCTGGGTTCTCCTCTTGATTGATCCCCCCGGAGCGCTGGTTCCAGGTTGGGGGAGATACCGGGGAATGTACGACTCTCCCATCAATAGTAAGGCTTGAGCGCCTCGATTACCACACCCCTTACAAGCCGACAACCTCCCGGTCTTTAGGGTATTCCACCACGATATCGAAGGTAAGCTCCTTCTTCTCGCCGGCCCGCAGCGGGATTTTCCAGACCAGCGTCCCGTCCGGACGCGTCTCCGATGGAGGCACACTCGGCTTGTCGAGCGATACCTTGATCTCCTGATCCCCCGAAAGGGGGAGCTGGTCGTGTATGGTGATCGTCTCCGCCTCCTTGCGGAAGTTCTGTACCTCGATCCGGTAGCGGTAGGTCTGCCTGCTCTTCCCGAAGATCCCGGCCTCCTTGTGGCTCTTCAGCTCCTCGCGCTTTACCGTGACCTGCTCGTCGGTGCCGAAGAAGAGGTCGAACTTCTCGCCGGGGGCGATCTTCTTGAGCCACGAGCTGCCGGTGTAGTTTCCGCCGGTGAAGGTGTTCACCTTGCCGGGGAGGAGGGGGTACTCCAGCTTGTTCACGATCTCCGACTTGAGGTACGCCGTCGGCGCCAGCTTCGGGACGGCGAGGAACTCGAGCGCCACCGGGAGCTTTTCGGTGGCGACGACCGTGCCGTGTTCGCTGCCGTCGGAAGGGATGCTGACGGGGCGCGGGATGCGGAAGGTCACCGAGGTACGCTCCTGGGCCACTTCAGCCGTCTCGTACCGGGCCGGTGCCGAGGGCGCCGCCTGCGGCGCCGGGAGGGCGGAGCCCACGCGGAAATCCTCGGCACGTGCGGCTTTTGCCATGCCGCCGTCGTACAGCGGCACCGGGGGCGGGGGGGGGCGATAAAAGGAGATATGCCAGGGAGGGAGCTCCGGTGGTGCGCCGCCGAGTGCTGGGCGTGCGGTGGAGAGGGTGAGGGCGACATCCTGCCAGTCCTCACCGGTCTGCTGGCGTACCACCCCCCGAAAGACAAGGTCGGCCTCTTTCCCGTCCGCCCCGAGCCGGACGTCGTAGGCCGGCTCCCATCCCCCCTGCGGCACGATGCTGGAGAGCTCGAGGCAAAGGTTTCCGGCGCGAGAGACTTCGAGCGCCACCTGCACCGTCTTCGACTCCTTCGCCTGCGAGCCGATAGCCTCGTCCCGCTGACGGCGCAGAGCGTCGATCCGCTCCTTGAGCTGACGCTTCTCCTCGTCGACATCGCGGGCCTGCTCTTCAACCTTGGCGACGCCGCTCCCGACAAAGGAGAGCGCTTCATTGAGCTCCCCCGTGGTCGGCTTCCCGGCCGCGAGCTCCTTGGAGATGCGGTCTCCCCAGGCCACCCTTATGGAGTCGATAAAGCCGCGCTGCGACGCCAGCGCCGCCTTCCGGGCGTCGATACTTCCGATTTTCCGCTCCAGCGCCCTGATCTCTTGCTCGAGCTCCTTTGCGCGCTTTTCCGGGACCTGCTCCGCGAAGGCGCGCTTCACCTCCACGCCGACGATGGTAACCGATGCGCTCCCCGTGCCTGTTACGCGCACCGAGTCGTCCTGCACGAGAACGGGGAGGCGGCTGAAGTCGACGAGGTAGCTTCCGGGCTTGAGCGAGAGGGTGGCGCTTCGGGTGGTCATGGCGCGGTCGGGGTAGACGGTGACGGCGCTGATGCGATGCGGTGCCTCGAGGCGCTCTGTTGCGGCAGCCGAAGCGAAAGAGGGGAGGAGAAGAGAAACCAGCAACAACAAGGATCGCAGACGCATGGAGGTGCTCCTCTTGGTGGTGGTACAGGTATGTGTGTGGCAGGGGTGCTGCTTGCGCTGGCGCCGGTTGCGGGAGCCGAAGGGTGCGGCGGTGGAACTGCTCGTGGGGACGCCCCGGGAGGCGTCCCCACGTCTTTTTGTGATGCTATCCTGCCATAGGCAGGTAACGCACCGCCAGCACGCCCTTGATGGAGCTGATGCTGTCGATCACTTCCTGCGGCACGTCGCTGTCGACGTCGACGAGGGTGTAGGCCATCTCGCCGCGCGACTTGTTCATCATGTTGTGGATGTTGAGGCCGTGCTGCGCCATGGCCGTGGAGATCTGACCGACCATGTTCGGCACGTTGGAGTTTGCGATCGCAACCCTGAAGCGGGACTCGCGCTGCATGAGCACCGTCGGGAAGTTCACCGAGTTCTGGATGTTTCCGTGCTCGAGGAAGTCGCGGATCTGATCGGCGACCATGACCGCGCAGTTTTCCTCCGCCTCGCGGGTGGAGGCGCCGAGATGCGGCAGGGAGATGACGTTCTCCTTCCCGTTGATCCCAGCCCCGGGAAAATCGCAGACGTAGTAGTGGAGCTTCTTGCTCTGCAGGGCCGCCAGCACGTCCTCCTCTTTCACGACCGCTTCCCGTGCAAAGTTGAGGAGGACGGTCCCTTCCTGCGCAAACTCCAGGTTCGAGGCGTTGATGAGGTGGCGGGTCGCGTCCAGAAGGGGCACGTGGACGGTGATGAAGTTGGAGTGCCTTACCACGTCGAGGACGCTCTCCGCCTTCTTCACCTGGGAGGGGAGGCTCCAGGCGGAGTCGACCGTGATCTCCGGGTCGAACCCGATGACCTCCATGCCGAGCTTGATCGCGGCGTCGGCGACGATGCAGCCGATCTTGCCGAGACCGATGATCCCGAGGGTTTTCCCGGAGAGCTCGAAGCCGGAGAAGTTCTTCTTGCCGCTTTCGACCGTCTTCTCCATGTTCGAATCGTCAGGATCGAGATCCTCCACGAATTTGAGCGCCGCGGGAATGTTGCGGGCCGCCATGAGCATCCCCGCAAAGACGAGCTCCTTCACCGCGTTGGCGTTGGCGCCCGGTGCGTTGAATACGGGGACGCCGCGCCCGGACATCTCCTTCGTGGGGATGTTCTGGGTACCCGCACCGGCGCGCCCGATCGCCCTGACGCTCGCGGGGATGTCGATGCTGTGCATGTCCGCGGAGCGAACGAGGATGGCGTCTGGGTCGGAGATCTGCTTTGCGACGGTGTAGCGGTCGATCGGGAGGCGGCTGAGCCCGATCTGGGAGATCTGGTTCAGAACGAGGATCTTGTAGGTGCTAGGCATTCTTTACCTCGAACTCTTTCATGTACTCAACAAGCGCCTGCACCCCTTCGAGCGGCATGGCGTTGTAGATGGAGGCGCGCATGCCGCCGACGGAGCGGTGCCCCTTCAGCTGCACGAGCCCGCGCGCCTTGGCACCTTTCAGGAACTCGTCGTCCAGCTCCGGCTTGGCGAGGGTGAAGGGGATGTTCATCAGGGAGCGGTCTTCGCGGCGCACCGGATTGTTGTAGAAGCTGCTGCTGTCGAGGAGGTCGTAGATGAGCGCCGCCTTCTCTGCGTTCTTCTTCTGCATGGCGGCGAGTCCACCCTGCTCCTTCAGCCATTTGAAAACGAGACCTGCGATGTAGATTCCGTAGGTCGGGGGGGTGTTGTACATGGAGTCCGCATCGGCGTGGGTCTTGTAGTTCAGCATCGCCGGGGTCTTTTCCGGAGCCTTCCCGATCAGGTCCTCGCGGATGATCACGATAGTGAGGCCGGCGGGGCCGATGTTTTTCTGCGCCCCTGCGTAGATCAGGCCGTACTTGGTGATGTCGATCGGCTTGGAGAGGATGTTGGAGGACATGTCGCATACCAGCGGCACATCGCCCGTCTCGGGGATCCACTGGAACTCAACGCCGCCGATCGTCTCGTTGGCGCAGTAGTGCACGTATGCCGCATCCGCAGAGGGCTTCCAGTCGCCCTGAGCCGGTGCATAGGTGAACTTCTGGTCCTCGCTGGAGGCGATAACGTTCGGCTGGCAGAAAAGCTTCGCCTCCTTTATCGCCTTCTTCGACCACTCACCGGTATTGACGTAGTCGGCGCTGGTCTTCCCTGCAAGAAGGTTCATGGGGATCATGGCAAACTGCAGGGTGGCGCCGCCTTGCAGGAAGAGCACCTTGTAGTTGGAGGGTATCGCGAGCAGTTCCCTAAGATCAGCCTCAGCCGCTTCGGCGATGGCTATAAACTCTTTACCGCGGTGGCTCATCTCCATAACGGACTGACCCGAGCCGTTCCAGTCGAGCATTTCAGCGGCAGCCTTCTTGAGAACTTCCTCGGGCAACACTGCAGGACCGGCGCTAAAGTTGAATACGCGTGACATAGGATCTCCTTCTCGTTGTGGTTTAGCAAAAAAAGGAATCTATCATAGCAGCGCCGCGATTGTCTTGTCATTCTTGTAAACAGGAAAAATTCCTGTCGCTGTACGAGATGGCAAAAGTCTGGCATGTCTCGGCGCTATGCGAGAGGTTTTCTTTTGTAGGTTCAACAGTTATGGAGCTTGTGTCGAGAGTGCTGTCTTGGGAGCTCGCAGTGGGATGTAGAGAGCGTCAACTGGAAGGAGCCAGACGTCTAAAGCAAGATCGGCTACGGGACGAAGAGCTATCGTTCCGGTTCGATGACGACCGCAGTGCCGTAGCACAAGACCTCCGTCGCGGATTCCCGGCTCACCACCTCGGAAGCGTCGTAGCGCAGCCCCACCACCGCATTCGCGCCGATCTCCAGCGCGTGCTGCACCAGCAGCTCGTACGCCTGCTGCCTCGCCTGCTCGCACATCCTGGAGTAGGCTCCGATGTTCCCACCGATGATGTTCTTGAGGCTCCCGAGAATCCCCTGTGCTATGGTCGGCGATCTCACGACTATGCCGCGCGCTATTCCCTTGTACTCGCGGATGCGGAATCCATCGATGCTGAAGGTCGTGGTTACCGGAATATCCATCTCTCCCCTCCTTTTTCAGCGCCTGCCGGAGAAGTTTTTCAGCACGTACAGGCCTGCCGCTATGGCAACGATGACAGGAAAGGCGATGATCCCCACCTTTATCGCCTCGATCCTCGTCGCCTCGTATGCCTGGTCTATATTGAAGCTCGACGGGTAGAAGGTTTTCAGGTAGTGGATCTCGCCCACGGAGTGCCAGCAGACCCCGGCAAGGAAGAGAATCCCTACCACAATCATCACTGCAATCGAGACGGAAGCGACCTTGTTCATAGCCACTCACTGCCCTCCTTCTTTCCACCACTTGCGGATGAACGTCGCGCCGCGCCCGTAGACCACCATCGTCGTCGGCGCTCCGGTAAAGCTCAACCTCTGCCTGGGGACAATAAGGTCACACGGGACGCACTCCGCGATCGCGCTTCGGGGGACCACGATCTCCGGCAGCTTTGCCAGAAGAAAGTCAAAGCCGATGATGCTGAAGGCCACCAGCGCGTCGTTCCCGCGGATGCGGATGCAGCGGGTCAGGGGGAAGGGGAGAGAGGTTCCCCAGAATCGGGCGGTGACGTAGGAGATTTCGGTGGCGCAGCTGCCGGCGGGGCCGGGGTAGTGCGTGGCGAGCGTGCGCCAGGGGGCCGTGATGGCGCGGACGACGCCGGCCAGCATCGGAACGGTGGCAATAATGGTGATCACGAGGATGAGCCAGTACTCGGTGGTGGCCATGGAGCGTCCTCCCGCTCATCGTGCAACTGTCCATGCGGGGGCTTCATCGGGACGAATAGAACTTTACCATCTTTCTCATGCCACGGGTGTTTCCGATGAACGGCCCTCCAGTCGCTCCTGCGGCCGTTTCTCAAACGTCGAAAGGGGCTCTTTTCGGGAGGTTGGCGACTCTCCTAGAGCGGCCGGAAGCGTCAATGAATTGTCGGAGGTGGTGGTTTCTCTCATAAAGTGCATAAAATTATTGGGGTTATGCGCGCAGCCTTTATCCATGCGGTTTCGCAATCCACATTGCTGTGGAAAACTCTGTTGAAAAGAGGCGCAGAGAACGGCGCGGATAAAGCGAAAATGGGAGGTTTTAGCTCTTTGCCTCTTTTTTGAGCAGTATTTTTTGACGCGGCCATGGCCCGCACAGCGGGTGGTCCCGCTCTGTCAGGGCGTGGAAATCGCCCCGTCGATGGCAGGGGGAGAGAATGCCAAGTGGCGGCTGAAGCGCCTCCACCCCCCCCGCAGATGTTGTCAAAGTCTTCGAGGATGGTACCCTCTAACCCGTCAACTCGCTTCGTTGCGTAACTGCTGCTGTTCCCTTCCCTTGCAAGGAGGTCTTATGAGAAGGCTGGCTATCCTCGTCGTCTCTTTCTTTCTCCTGACGCTATCCGTGGCCGCACAAGCCGGTGCCTCCGTCACTGAGGAGGTGAAGAAAACCGTGGACCATGTCGTGCAGATTGTCAGTGACGAGAGCATGAAGCAACCGCAGAAGGAGCCGCAGAGGCGCGCGCAGCTGAAGAAGGCAATCGGCGCAATCTTCGACTATGGGGAGATGGCGCAGCGCTCCCTCGGCCGGCATTGGAAGGACCGGACACCGGCGGAAAGAAAGGAGTTCGTCTCGCTCTTCGAAACGCTCCTGGAGAACTCCTATTCCGGGAAGATCGAGTCGTACCACAACGAGAAGATCGAGTACCTGAAGGAGACGGTGGAAGGGGATTATGCCGAGGTGCGATCGAAGGTCATCACGCCGAAGCGCGACGAATATACCCTCGATTACCGGCTGCTGAAGAAGGGGGGGAAGTGGATGGTGTACGACGTGATCATCGAGGGGGTGAGCCTCGTCTCCAACTACCGCGGGCAATTCGGCAGGATCATTGCCAACCAGGGGTACCCGGCGCTGGTGAAGAAGCTCCGCACCAAGAGCAACGAGATCAAGGCACTGTAGCACTGTAGAAGAGAGTGAAGGCGACGCAGAAGGCGGAAGGAGATAGGCTCATCCGGAATTTCGGGGAAGCCGTCTCATGTTCCAATGAAGAGCCGCACGAGGCCTCGCGTCCCCCCCTTTGCGAAGGGGGGACAGGGGGGATTTGACTTGGCCAGCCCCATCCTTCAGCAGTCGCAACTGCTGTGGTCTCAAGCAATTTCTGCGATTCCACTTTGCAAAAAACTGGTGGTGCCTATGTCGTTGATCTTTAGAGTGCCGCAGCACTGCGCTTCGGCGCCCGAGATGTACTGTTAAACGGGCTGGTTCTGGAGGAGACTTGAAGATCAAATCCCCCCTGCCCCCCCTTCGCAAAGGGGGGAACGTCAGGCCTTCTGCAGTGCTTCGTGGCAATGTACCCACGGTCCCCGGAATTCCCGGATAATCAGGATATATTCCCCGCCTTCTGGCTCTCTCGGCATCTCGCCCCCGCTCACCCGCCGGCCCCCCGCTTCCTGCAGAACTCTCCCCTTCGTTTACAGATCCTTTTTTATTGACATTCATTGCCACCCCCCCCTAGAATCAGGAATTTTTGAATCCAAGTAGAGCAGCGGGGGAGATACATGGGAAACGTTTATAAAGTTGCGGTCCTGCCGGGTGACGGCATCGGACCGGAGGTTATGGCTGAGGCACTCAAGGTACTTGACGCTGTAGAGAAGCGCTACGACGTTACCTTCGAGCGCACCCACGCCAACGTGGGGGGCGCCGGCATCGACGCCGAGGGGAAGGCTCTCCCGGAGACGACTGTAAACATCTGCAAGGCCTCTGACGCCATCCTTTTCGGTTCCGTAGGCGGGCCCAAATGGGAGACCCTGCCCCCCGAAGAGCAGCCGGAACGCGGTGCACTCCTCCCTCTCAGGAAGATCTTCGGCCTCTACGCGAACCTGCGCCCGGCCATCATCTTCCCTTCGCTCACCAGCGCCTCCTCCCTCAAGGAAGAGGTCATCGCCGGCGGCTTTGACGTTCTCGTCATCCGCGAGCTTACCGGCGGCATCTACTTCTCCCAGCCGAAGGGGATCGAAGGGGTCGGCCGCGAGCGCATCGGCGTAGATACCATGCGCTACAGCGTCCCCGAAATCGAGCGTATTGCCCACGTGGCCTTCCAGGCGGCGCAGAAGAGGGGAAAGAAAGTCTGCTCCATCGACAAGGCGAACGTTCTCTCCACATCCGTGCTCTGGCGCGAGGTCGTGATCGGCATTTCCAAGGAGTACCCCGACGTCGAGCTCTCCCACATGTACGTCGACAACGCCGCGATGCAGCTGGTCAAGTGGCCGAAGCAGTTCGACGTCATCCTCTGCGAAAACATGTTTGGCGACATCCTCTCCGACGAGGCGGCGATGCTCACCGGCTCCCTCGGGATGCTTCCTTCCGCGTCCCTTGCTGAAGGTACCTTCGGGATGTACGAGCCCTCCGGCGGCAGCGCACCCGACATCGCCGGGCAGGGGGTGGCAAACCCCATCGCGCAGATCCTTTCCGCCGGTATGATGCTTCGCTACTCCTTCGGGATGGTGGAGGCCGCCGATGCCATCGACGCCGCCGTCGTGAAGGTCCTCGACGCGGGGCTGAGGACCCAGGACATCTTCCAGGGGAAGGCCGGCGAGAAGAAGGTCGGTACCCGTGAGATCGGCGACGCCATCGTCGCGGCTCTCTAGCGTCTCTTTCGCTCCGCGCCCCCCTCTGGCAGCAGGAATTGCTGCTGTGCTACGATGAGGGTGGCGCGGGGCGCGTCTCTATTTGACTTACTATCGTCCTAGAATGAAGGGGATCACTCTATGAAAGTCGGATTTGTCGGATGGCGTGGTATGGTGGGATCCGTTCTGCTCAAGCGCATGCAGGAGGAGAACGACTTTGCAGGGATAGGTATCGACGCGACCTTCTTCACCACCTCCCAGCTCGGGCAGGCGGCCCCCATGAATGCCGGCGTGCTGAAAGATGCCGCGGATATAGAGGAACTGAAGAAGAACGAAGTCATCGTCACCTGCCAGGGTGGTGACTACACGAAGTCGGTGCATTCCGAGCTGCGCAAGTCGGGGTGGAACGGCTACTGGATCGACGCGGCGAGCACGCTGCGCATGGAGCCGAACGCAGTCATCATCCTCGACCCGGTAAACCGCAACGTCATCGATGCCGCGCTGGACAGCGGCGTGAAGGACTTCATCGGCGGCAACTGCACCGTGAGCCTTATGCTGATGGCTCTCGGCGGACTCTTCCGCGCGGGTCTCGTGGAGTGGGCTACCTCCATGACCTACCAGGCAGCCTCCGGCGCAGGCGCCCCGAACATGCGTGAGCTCCTCGCGCAGATGGGCACGCTGCACAGCTCGGTCGAGGATCTCCTGAAGAACCCGTCCTCCGCCATTCTCGACATCGACCGCGACGTCACCGCCACTATGCGCGGCGAGGCGCTGCCGAAGAAGGCATTCGGCTACCCGCTGGCCGGGAGCGTCCTCCCCTGGATCGACCGCGAGGTGGAGGACGGACAGAGCCGTGAAGAGTGGAAAGGGTGCGCCGAGACGAACAAGATCCTCGGGACGAAGGAGACTATCCCCGTTGACGGTATCTGCGTGCGCGTGGGGGCGATGCGCTGCCACAGCCAGGCGCTCACCATGAAGCTCAACAAGGATCTGCCGATCGAGGAGATCGAGGAGCTGATCAAAAACGACAACCAGTGGGTGAAGTTCGTGCCGAACACGAAGGCCGAAACTCTGGAGCACCTGACCCCTGCGGCGATCGCCGGCACCCTGACCGTTCCGGTCGGGCGCGTGCGCAAGATGAAGATGGGGCCGCAGTACCTCTCAGCCTTCACCTGCGGCGACCAGTTGCTGTGGGGCGCTGCCGAGCCGCTGCGGCGCATGCTGCGCGTGCTGCAGGAGCGGGGGCTGAAGTAGGGAAACGTAGTCACCATAGCTGAACCAAAAGCGGCGGATCGCTCCTTGAGGGTGATCCGCCGTTTATCCGTCATCCGACCATCTTCCCCCTGCCGCAACTGAGGGGGAACGCCCGTTACAGGAGACAGAAGATGAGCAAGCGTTGGAATATAGCGATAGTGGGCGCCACAGGCGCGGTCGGCACGCAGATGATCGAGTGTCTGGAGGAGCGCGACTTTCCGGTGGGAAAGATAAAGCTGCTGGCGAGCTCCCGCAGCGCAGGGAAGACGCTGGAATTCAAGGGGAAGGCGGTGGAGGTCGAGGAGCTCACCCATGACTCGTTCGAGGGGGTGGACATAGCACTCTTCTCCGCGGGGGGGAGCCGTTCCGAGGAGTTCTGCCCCTCTGCCGTCCGCTCCGGCGCGGTGTGCATCGACAATTCCAGCGCATGGCGGATGGATGATGCTGTACCTCTGGTCGTTCCTGAGGTCAATCCGCATGCCATTGCCGGTTACACCAAGAAGGGGATTATCGCGAACCCCAACTGCTCGACGATTCAGATGGTGGTGGCGCTGAAGCCGCTGCACGATTACGGGGAGATCAAGCGCATCGTCGTATCCACCTACCAGGCGGTCTCCGGGAGCGGCAGCAAGGCGATCGACGAACTGAGGGTCCAGACCGGCGAGCTTTTGAACGGCCGTCCGGCGAAGAACACGGTTTACCCGCATCGCATCGCATTCAACTGCCTGCCGCAGATCGACGCCTTCCTCGACAACGGCTACACGAAGGAAGAGATGAAGATGGTGCGCGAGACGGCGAAGATCATGGAGTCGAACATCAGGACGACAGCGACCGCCGTGCGCGTCCCGGTTTTCTACGGCCACTCCGAGTCGATCAATATTGAGACGGAGAAAAAGATCACTGTGGAGAAGGCGCGTGAGCTCCTGGAGAACGCGCCTGGGGTGGAACTCGTCGACGATGTGCAGAACAGCGAGTACCCGATGGCGATGGACGCGGCGGGGCAGGATGCAACTCTCGTCGGGCGCATCAGGGAGGACGAGTCGATCGAGAACGGCCTGAACCTCTGGGTGGTGGCGGACAACATCAGGAAAGGCGCCGCGACGAATGCCGTGCAGATCGCGGAGATCCTCATCGAGAAGTATCTTAAGTAAGGCTAAAGGCACGGCTAACACCCACCGCAAAGACGCAAAGAGCGCAAAGGAGAATCCGCAAAGAAAGGCTTAACGGCTTCAAGTCCGGGGTTTTCTTTGCGTGATTCCGACTCGTTCCCAAGCTCCAGCTTGGGAACGCAACTGGCCGCGAGGCTCAGCCTCGCCACACGCCCATTGCTCCGCTGACGCGGATGCAAAGCCGGAGCTTTGCACCCAAGTGCGTTCAAGATGACCTTGGGAACGAGCATCATCGGTCAGGATTCTCTTTGCGTGGTTTTCTTTGCGTCCTTTGCGCCTTTGCGGTGGAAGTTCGATTTTGGTTTTCTATGCGCCACATCAAGCTGACAATCGAATACGACGGCACAAATTACGCCGGCTGGCAGATACAGCCCAACGGCCTCGCCATCCAGGAGGTCATGGAGGGTGCGCTCGCCCGCATGCTGGGGGAGTCGGTGCGTCTCCGTTCCTCCGGGCGCACCGACGCCGGTGTCCACGCCCACGGCATGGTGGCCTGCTTTACCACGGAAAAGGGGCTGCCGCTCCGCGCATTCCGTGAGGGGCTAAACGCGAACCTGCCGCCGGACATCGCGGTGCGCGATGCCTCAGAGGTTCCGCTGTACTTCAATCCGCGCTACCACGCGACAGGGAAGCACTACCGCTACACGATCCAGACGAGACCGCTGCGGGCGCCCCTCTCCCGCCTCTACTCCTGGCGCCTCGGCGCTCCCCTCGATATCGAGGCGATGCGCGAGGGGTGCCGTCGCCTTGTCGGGAAACACGACTTCGCCGCCTTCCGCGGCTCCAACTGCGCCGCAAAGACGACGGTGCGGACCATTCACTCGCTGGAGCTTCGCGAGGAGGGGGAGTTCCTCCACCTGGAGGTGAACGGCAGCGGCTTCCTGAAAAACATGGTGCGCGTCATGACGGGGACGCTCGTGGAGGTGGGGCAGGGGAGGATGACACCCGATGACATCTCCCGGCTTCTGAAGACGGGTGACCGGCGTCAGGCGGGGATGACGGCGCCCCCCCAAGGCCTTTGCCTGATGGAAGTGTTTTATCCGGAGGAACTGATTCCGCTGGAGTGCGCGCCGGGGGCGGGGGAGCCGCCTTTACACTCTTTACTGGAAGGTGACGGGTGAGGTAATGTTAAGAAAAGACGCCTGCCGACTTTTTGTCTTGACATGCTTCTTCAAATCAATTAAATTTTCAACTTTCTGTGTGTCCGACTGACAATTCCGATAGCTGTGAGGTTTCGATGAAAACGCAAGTTGCTAAAAAAGATGATGTTGCCAGGGACTGGTACCTGGTTGATGCGGATAGCAAGGTGCTCGGCCGTGTTGCGACAGAGATTGCCAACGTGCTCCGCGGCAAGAACAAGCCTACCTTTACCCCCAGCGTCGATACCGGCGACTTCGTGATCGTCGTAAATGCCGAGAAGATTGCCCTCACCGGCAAGAAGCTTTCCGACAAGACCTACTACAGCCACTCCGCGTTCCCCGGCGGTCTCAAAGAGATCACCGCAGGGAAACTTTTGGAGAAGAAGCCCGAAGACCTGCTGAAGAAAGCTGTCAAGGGTATGCTCCCGAAGAACAAGCTGGCTCGCCACATGCTGAAGAAACTGAAGATCTACACCGGTGGATCTCATCCGCATGAGGCTCAGCAGCCTAAGACTCTGAATATATAATTCGTCCATCAGGAGATATCAAATGGCAGCAAGCTATTATGCAACGGGGAAAAGGAAGTCATCGATTGCCAGGGTCTGGATCAAGGCCGGCAGTGGCGAAATCACTGTGAACAGCAAGCCGATCGACCAGTACTTCGGCAGGGAAACCTCCAAGATGATCGTGAACCAGCCGCTGGAGATCACGGAGAATCTCGGCAAGTTCGACATCACCGTGACCGTCAGGGGCGGTGGCGACTCCGGCCAGGCCGGCGCTATCAAGCACGGCATCACCAAGGCCCTCATCGAGGCCGATGCCGATCTGCGCGGCACGCTGAAGAAAGCCGGGTTCATCACCCGCGATTCCCGCGTGAAGGAAAGAAAGAAGTACGGCAAGAAGGCAGCTCGCGCCAGCTTCCAGTTCTCCAAGCGCTAATAGCTTTCTGGAAGGGCAATTCAAGGTTAGGCAAAGGAGGAGTCCGCAAGGGCTCCTCCTTTTGCTGTTTGTACTGAAAACTCTCCTGCATCGGCTTGTCCCGATGAAGGGGGCTGGCTCCAGGTACCTGTCCCCCTCCTGTTGTCATGACTGTTGCGGGACGCAGTAGCGAAAGGGTAGAATCTCAGGAGCCGCAGGCACGCATCCACGCTGGAGGGGGCGCCGGCGGCTTCCAATGATCAAGGAGGCGTTCATGCTGAAGGTTGCCATCGTCGGAGCAAGCGGCTACACAGGTGTAGAGCTCTTGCGCATACTCCACAACCACCCCGAGGTCGCCGTTACCTGTGTCACTTCCGAGCAGAGCGCGGGGAAACTCGTGAGCGACATTTTTCCCACCCTGCGCGGGCGGATGGACATAGTTCTGGAGCACCTGGAGCCTGTGCACATCGCGGAGAAGGTCGACATCGTATTCACCGCGCTGCCGCACAAGGCGGCGATGGAGGTCGTGCCGACCTTCCTGAAGATGGGGAAGGTGGTGGTCGATCTCTCCGCCGACTACCGCCTGCACGACGCCGAGGTGTACGGGCGCTGGTACGACCGCCATCTGAATCCCGAGCTTCTGGAAGAGGCGGTGTACGGCATCCCGGAGCTGCGCAGGGAAGAGATCTCCAATGCCTCTCTCGTTGCCAATCCGGGGTGCTATCCGACGAGCATCATCCTCGGTCTGGCCCCCCTCTTGAAGGGGAAGGTCGTCGATCCCTCCTCCATCATCGTCTCTTCGGCCTCCGGCGTCTCCGGCGCGGGGCGCGGCGCCAAGGTCGACAACCTCTACTGCGAGGTGAACGAGGGGTTCAAAGCGTACGCCGTAGGCGGGGTGCATCGACACATCCCCGAGATCGAGCAGGAACTCTCGCTTCTGGCTGGCACCGACGTGGTGATCTCCTTCACGCCGCATCTCGTTCCGATGGACCGCGGCATCCTCTCCACTATCCATGTGAATCCAGCGGGGAAGGTGTCGGCTTCCGAGCTGATCACCCTTTACGAGACCTTCTACGACGGCGAGCCGTTCGTGCGCATCCTTCCGGAGAAGACGTTTCCTGCCACCTCGCACGTGCGCGGCTCCAACTTCTGCGACATCGGCATCGCGGTGGACGAGCGCACCGGCCGCATCATCGTCGTCTCCGCAATCGATAACCTGGTGAAGGGCGCCTCCGGCCAGGCGGTGCAGAACATGAACCTCCTCTGCGGCTTCCCCGAGACGCTGGGGCTCGACATGCTCGGAGTCTTCCCGTAATCCCTTTTTCCGTACCCCCTCCCTCTCGGGGGAGGGGGCGGACGCTCTGCTGGCAGTGCTGCGCCCTTTCGGGTGCTTTACAGGAACCTATGAAAAAAGTGATCTCCGGCAGCAGGCCGGGACAGTTCCTTCCCATGACCGCAGAAGAAGCGCGGAAGCGGGGATGGAACGAGCTGGACGTTGTCTTCGTCACCGGCGATGCCTATGTTGATCATCCCTCCTTCGGTGTTCCCCTTCTGGCACGTCTTCTCGAGTCGAAAGGACTTCGCGTCGGTATCATCGCCCAGCCCGACTGGCGCAGCAAGGAGCCGTTCATGGCTCTGGGGCGCCCGCGCCTTTTCTTCGCGGTCGCGGCGGGTGCCATGGACTCCATGGTCGCCCATTACACCCCCGCAAGAAAGCTGCGCCGCGACGATGCCTACACCCCCGGAAACCAGCACGGCGCCCGCCCCAATCGCGCCACCATCGTGTACACCTCGCGGCTGAAAGAGGCGTATCGCGACGTGCCGGTGGTGATCGGCGGCATCGAGGCGAGCCTCAGGCGACTTGCCCACTACGACTTCTGGGAGGACAAGGTGCGCCGCTCCATCCTCCTGGACGCGAAGGCTGACCTTCTCGTCTTCGGGATGGGAGAGCGGCCGCTCCTGGAGGTGACGGAGCGACTTTTGAAGGGTGAGCCGTTCGCGTCGATCCGGGACGTTCGAGGCACCGCGTTTGCCGCTTCCACGTTGCCGGAATGTGCGGCAGTGCTGCAGCTCCCTTCCTTCGAGGAGGTGGCGGCGGACAGGGCGAAGTATGCGGAGGCCTTTCGGCTCTATGCCGGGGAGCAGAATCCCTTTTGCGCCAAAACGGTGGTACAGCCTCACGCCGCCCGCTACCTGGTGTGTAACCCGCCGTCCTTGCCGCTGGAGCCCGAGGGGCTGGACGCCCTCTATGCGCTCCCCTTTCAGAAGGCGCCCCACCCCTCCTACAGGGAGGCGATCCCGGCATACGAGCAGATCCGTGCCTCCATAACCAGCCATCGCGGCTGCTTCGGTGGCTGCGCCTTTTGCGCTATCGCACAGCACCAGGGAAAGATCATCCAGTCCCGCTCGGAAGAGTCGATACTCTCGGAGCTGGAGCGTCTGACCGGTCACGGCTGGTTCAGGGGTAGCGTCACCGACATCGGCGGCCCGACCGCGAATATGTACGGCCTCTCCTGCGGCAATAGCGCGGCCCTTTCCAGGTGTCGCCGTGACAGCTGCCTCTTTCCCGCGCCGTGCCACAATCTCGTCACCGACGACAGGAGGAGCGCCCGGCTTCTCGCCTCCAGCCGGCAGGTAAAAGGGGTGAAGCATGTTGCGGTTTCCTCCGGGGTACGTTACGATCTCCTGGAGCGCCAGAAGGGGTACCTGCGGGAACTCCTGGGGCATCACGTCGGGGGGCTTCTGAAGGTTGCTCCCGAGCACCTGTGCGACCGCGTGACGGAGACGATGCGAAAGCCGGGGAAGGGGTCGTTCGAGAAGTTCCGGGAGGCGTTCGAGCGGCAGAGTGCAAAGCACGGAAAGAGGCAGCACATCGTTCCGTACTTCATCTCCGGCCACCCTGGGTGCACCCTCTCGGACATGGTCGACCTGGCGCTCATCCTGAAACGGTGGGGAATGAAGGTGGAGCAGGTGCAGGATTTCACCCCGACCCCCGGCACGCTCGCCACGTGCATGTATTACACAGGGATCGATCCCTTCACCGGGGAGCAGGTGCACGTGGCCCGGACCGACCGGGAGAAGGGGCAGCAAAAAGCTCTGCTTTTATACCATCTTCCGGAGCAGAGGAAGGCGTGCCTCGATGCCCTGCGAGCCTGCGGGCGACGCTCGGAGGAGGCGGAGCTGTTCGGGGGGAAGCGGGGCCCGGCGGGACCCGGGAAATAAATTTCACAACCCTGAAAAAATAATGATTGACACCCGGAGCGTTTTGCTTTAAAAGTTGGGCTTCGTTTGCCGCACCAAACACGGAGCGGCGGAGCAGGTGGTCAGGCTGGTGTAGCTCAATTGGCAGAGCAGCTGACTTGTAATCAGCAGGTTGCGGGTTCGAGTCCCATCACCAGCTCCAGAAAAACTTTCCGCGCAACGTCTGGAGGGATTCCCGAGCGGCCAAAGGGAACAGACTGTAAATCTGTCGTCATCGACTTCGGAGGTTCGAATCCTCCTCCCTCCACCATAAAAACTGCAGACGAGATGGGCGCCGCCCTTGGTCAGGAGACCGAAGGTCGCATGCACTGGCAAGGCTGGTAGCACATCAAGTCAAAAAGCTTCAGGCGGGAATAGCTCAGTTGGCTAGAGCGTCAGCCTTCCAAGCTGAGGGTCGCGGGTTCGAGTCCCGTTTCCCGCTCCAAACAACATCGCAAGCCCACATAGCTCAGTAGGCAGAGCACTTCCTTGGTAAGGAAGAGGTCACCGGTTCGAATCCGGTTGTGGGCTCCACTCCCCCAAAGCACTCACAAATTGCTATAGTTTCGGTATATAACGGGAGGATTCCTACAATGGCCAAAGCAAAATTCGAAAGAACCAAACCGCACGTTAACATCGGGACCATCGGTCACGTTGACCATGGCAAGACCACTCTTACCGCCGCCATCACCAAGGTGCTCGCAGGTAAAGGTCAGGCTGAGTTCAAGGCGTTCGACCAGATCGACAACGCACCGGAAGAGCGCGAGCGCGGTATTACTATCGCTACTGCACACGTCGAGTACGAGACCGACAAGCGCCACTATGCACACGTGGACTGCCCGGGTCACGCCGACTACGTGAAGAACATGATCACCGGTGCTGCCCAGATGGACGGCGCTATCCTGGTTGTTTCCGCAGCTGACGGCCCGATGCCGCAGACCCGCGAGCACATCCTCCTTGCGCGTCAGGTCGGCGTCCCCTACATCGTTGTCTTCCTGAACAAGGCAGACATGGTGGACGACGAGGAGCTCCTCGAACTGGTCGAGCTGGAAGTTCGCGAGCTTCTCTCCTCCTACGACTTCCCGGGCGACGACATCCCCATCGTGAAGGGTTCCGCTCTGAAAGGGCTCGAAGGGGACAAGGGCGAGCTCGGCGAGCAGGCGATCCTTGCTCTCATGGACGCAGTCGACTCCTACATCCCGGAGCCGCAGCGTGCTGTTGACCGTCCGTTCCTCATGCCGGTCGAGGACGTTTTCTCCATCTCCGGTCGTGGTACCGTCGCCACCGGCCGCGTCGAGCGCGGTATCGTGAAGGTCGGCGAGGAGATCGAGATCGTCGGCATCAAGACCACCGCCAAGACGACCGTCACCGGCGTCGAGATGTTCAGGAAGCTCCTGGACGAAGGTCGTGCAGGGGACAACATCGGCGCGCTGCTGCGCGGCGTGAAGCGTGAGGACATCGAGCGCGGCCAGGTTCTGGCCAAGCCGGGCTCCATCACCCCCCACACGAAGTTCAAGGCAGAAGCCTATATCCTCTCCAAGGAAGAGGGCGGCCGCCACACCCCGTTCTTCAACGGCTACCGTCCGCAGTTCTACTTCAGGACCACCGACGTGACCGGCGTTGTGGACCTCGAGCCGGGGACCGAGATGGTGATGCCGGGCGACAACGTCGC
The DNA here is from genome assembly GCF_021044625.1 of Geomonas sp. RF6. Classification (NCBI taxonomy): domain Bacteria; kingdom Pseudomonadati; phylum Thermodesulfobacteriota; class Desulfuromonadia; order Geobacterales; family Geobacteraceae; genus Geomonas; species Geomonas sp. RF6. The sequence continues at coordinate 2,889,968 of NZ_CP087999.1, forward strand.
CATCACCGTGAACCTCATCACCCCGATCGCCATGGACGAAGGGCTTCGCTTCGCAATCCGCGAAGGCGGCCGCACCGTCGGCGCAGGGGTGGTAAGCTCCATCATAGCCTAGGCAGGACAGTTTTTCGCTTCACCTCCACACGGGGGTGAAGCGAAAAAGTACAAGCTTTAAGAGGATACAGTCATGAGAGACATCATCACCCTGTCCTGCACCGAGTGCAAACAGCGCAACTATACCACCACGAAAAACAAGAAGACGACCCCCCAGAAGCTGGAGTTCTCCAAGTACTGCCGCTTCTGCCGCAAGCATACTCCTCACAAGGAAACGAAATAACATAGTGTGGGCTTGGTCTCGCTGCCAAGCCCCTGTTGCAGGCCAGTAGCTCTAACGGCTAGAGCACCGGTCTCCAAAACCGGGTGTTGGGGGTTCGAATCCCTCCTGGCCTGCCATTTTTATTTCACAGTAGCGATACGGGGTGTGACTAGTGCTGGCGAAAAGTAAGAATTTCTTCCAGGAAGTACAGGCTGAACTTGCCAAGGTGACCTGGCCTACCCGCAAGGAAACCATTTCCACAGCTCAGGTAGTCGTTGTCATCATCGTTCTCATCTCTTTGTATCTTGGCGCCTGCGACGCTCTCCTTGCCAAGCTCATCAGGGTTATACTCCGCTAGAGGACGTAAATACATGGCACACAAATGGTACGGCGTTCACACCTACTCCGGCTTCGAGAACAAGGTGCGCCTCTCCTTATTGGAGCGCATCAAAAATCTCGAGATGGAGCATCTCTTCGGAGAGATCCTGATCCCGTGTGAGACCGTAGTCGAACTGAAAAAAGGGGAGAAGCGGACTTCCACCAGGAAGTTCTTCCCCGGTTACATACTGGTCAACATGGAGCTCAACGACGACAGCTGGCACGTGGTCAAGGAGACTTCCAAGGTGACCGGATTCGTCGGCGGCAACAATCCCTTCCCGATTCCTGACGAAGAGGTGGCAAAGATCACCAGGCGCATGGAAGAGGGGGCCGAGAAGCCCCGCCCGAAGGTCCTTTTCGAGGTCGGAGAGACGGTACGGGTCATCGACGGCCCCTTCCTGAACTTCTCCGGCGTTGTGGAGGACGTGAAGCCCGACAAGGGGAAACTGAGGGTCATGGTCAGCATCTTTGGCAGGGCGACACCTGTTGAGCTCGAGTTCATGCAGGTGGAGAAGCAGTAGGGAACCGCGCAAAGTATCCGGAAGTCACGGAAAGAATAAAGGAGTTTAGCAATGGCCAAGAAGATTACAGGTTATATAAAGCTGCAGGTTCCCGCCGGAAAGGCCAACCCCTCGCCGCCGATCGGCCCGGCGCTCGGTCAGCACGGCGTCAACATCATGGAATTCTGCAAGGCGTTCAACGCCAAGACGCAGGGGGACGAGGGGACCATCACTCCGGTGGTGATCACGGTCTACGCCGACCGCTCCTTTACCTTCATCACCAAGACTCCGCCGGCTCCGATCCTGATCAAGAAGGCTCTCGGCCTCGCCAGCGGCTCCGCTACCCCCAACAAGAACAAGGTGGGTAAGCTGACCAAGGACCAGGTTCGCGAGATCGCCGCCAAGAAGATGCCCGACCTCAATGCCGCAAGTCTGGAAGCGGCAATGAAGACGATCGAGGGCACCGCGCGCAGCATGGGCGTTGAAATAGTTTAAAGATAAAGAGAGGGTAAACGGAAATGGCTACTACTAAAAAGCTTAAAGAGGCTCTGGCCAAGGTGGACAGGACCAAGAGCTATCCCCTCACGGACGGGCTTGAGCTGGTGAAAAGCGCTTCCTTCGCGAAGTTCGACGAGACCGTCGACCTCGTGGTGAAGCTCGGCGTCGACCCCCGCCACGCAGACCAGATGGTGCGCGGCGCAGTCGTGCTGCCCCACGGCCTCGGGAAGGAAGTCCGCGTCCTCGTCTTCGCGAAAGGGGAGAAAGAGCGCGAGGCCCGCGAGGCCGGTGCAGACTACGTCGGTGCTGACGATCTCGTGCAGAAGATCCAGGGCGGCTGGTTCGAGTTCGATACCGCCATCGCCACCCCGGACATGATGGGCGTCGTCGGCAAGATCGGCAAGCTCCTCGGTCCCCGCGGTCTGATGCCGAACCCGAAGGTCGGCACCGTCACCTTCGACCTCGCCCGCGCCATCAAGGAGTCGAAGTCCGGCAAGGTGGAATTCCGCGTCGAGAAGGCCGGCATCATCCACGCTCCGGTAGGGAAGGTATCGTTCCCGGCCGAGACCCTCAAAGCAAACGTTCTGGCACTGGTGGAGGCTCTTCAGAAGGCGAAGCCTGCCGCCGCCAAGGGCACCTACATGAAGAAGATCTCCGTGTCTTCCACCATGGGCCCCGGCGTACCGATCGATCTCGCCGAAGTAACCGCCAGCCTCAAATAGATACGCTTCAAAAGCCAAAGTCAAAGACAGTAGGCGCACCCTCCCCCGGGGGGGGTGCTTAATAGCCGGATCGGGCGACCTACCGAGACTTGCAGACGTTGCCGGAAAATTCCCGCAACTTCCTGACTTTGGCCGGGCCCCGCCCCATACACCAAAAGAAAGGAGGAAAGCGCTTGAATAAGGAAAACAAACAGCAACTTGTTGCCGAGATGCACGACAAGCTCCTGAGGGCGCAGGCTGCGTTTCTCGCGGATTTCCGCGGCATGAACGTGGGCCAGGCTACCGAGCTCAGGAACGAGCTGCGCAAGGCAGGCGTCGAGTTCAAGGTTGTGAAGAACACCCTGCTCGACATCGCGTCCAAGGGCACCGACAAAGAGGCCTTGAGCCCCTACTACGCCGGTCCCACCGCGATCGCTCTGAGCTACGACGATCCGGTCGCAGCAGCGAAAGTGCTGTCGAAGTTTGCCAAGGATGCCACCAACCCCTTCACGCTGAAGGCTGGTGTGCTGACCGGCAAGGCTATCGGCGTGGCCGACATCCAGGCTTTGGCAGACATGCCGAGCCGCGAAGTGCTGCTGGGCCGCCTGCTGGGCACGCTCCAGGCACCGACCAGCAACTTCGTACGCGTCCTTGCTGCCGTTCCGGGCGGCTTCGTACGCGCGCTCGACGCTATCAGGGCCCAGAAAGACGGCCAGTAGAGCTTACCCACTAACGATCTAACAATATCCCACGGAGGAGATAGAAAATGGCTATTACCAAAGAAGAAGTAATCAGCTTCATCGAGAACATGTCCGTCCTCGAACTCGCAGGGCTCGTGAAAGAGCTGGAAGAGAAGTTCGGCGTTTCCGCAGCAGCACCGATGGCAGTTGCTGCCGCTGCAGGCCCGGCAGTTGCCGCTGAGGCAGCTGAAGAGAAGACCGAGTTCGACGTTATCCTGAAGGCCGCTGGCGCCAACAAGATCGCCGTCATCAAGGTCGTGCGCGCTCTTACCTCCCTTGGTCTGAAGGAAGCGAAGGACCTGGTCGACGGCGCTCCGCAGCCCGTGAAGACCGGCATCTCCAAGGAAGAGGCCGAGGACGCGAAGAAACAACTGGTTGAAGCTGGCGCAGAAGTGGATGTAAAATAAGCTAGTCACAACTTTTTTACACACAAGCCAAGGTCGCTTTTTGCGGCCTTGGCTGTTCTATTTTAGTTTGAGGCCGCTTCATCCGCCTCTCGCCGAGCATCAGAGGCACGCAGGAATTTTTACTGGGGTGCTGGTCCTCCAGGGGCTTTCACCAAAGGAGAAGATATGGCTTATTCAATCGCGAATAACCCCCTTTTGCGCAAAAACTTCGCCAAGATCCACAAGATCATCGACATACCGAACCTCATCGACATCCAGAAAAATTCCTACAAGAGATTCCTCCAACTCGACACTCCCGTAGACGCACGCAAGAACTCTGGGCTCGAAGCCGTCTTTAGAAGCGTCTTTCCGATAAAGGACTTTAGCGACACCGCAAGCCTCGAGTACGTATCGTACTCTCTCGGCGCCCCGAAATACGACGTGGAGGAGTGCCATCAGCGCGGCATGACCTTCGCCGCACCGATGAAGGTGAAGGTGCGCCTGGTGGTCTGGGATACCACGAAGGATCCCGGCAGCCGTTCCATTCGCGACATCAAGGAGCAGGAGGTCTACTTCGGCGAGATCCCGCTGATGACCGACAACGGCACCTTCATCATAAACGGCACGGAGCGCGTCATCGTAAGCCAGCTGCACCGCTCCCCCGGCGTATTCTACGATCACGACAAAGGGAAGACCCACTCCAGCGGCAAGGTCCTGTACTCCGCTCGCGTGATCCCCTACCGCGGGTCGTGGCTTGACTTCGAATTTGACCATAAGGACATCCTTTATGTTCGCATAGACAGGCGCCGCAAGATGCCGGCGACCGTCCTTCTGAAGGCGCTCGGCTACTCCAACGACGCCCTCATCAACTACTTCTACAAGTCCGAGGAGATAAAGATCTCCGGCGGCGCCATGACGAAGGTCGCCGACGCGGAGCTCCTCGCGAACCAGAAGGCGATGGTGGACATCGTCGACCCGGCGACGGGCGAGGTCATCCTGAAGGCGAACCGCAAGTTCACCAAGGCGGCGATCCGCAAGATGGCGGAGCACAACATCAGGGAGATCCCCATCACGGTCGACGAGATCGTAGGTAAAGTCGCTTCCCACGACATTTACGACCCGCAGACCGGCGAGATCCTCGTGGAGTGCAACGAGGAGCTCTCCCTGGCCAAGATCGAGGAGATCATCACGAAGGGGATCGATTCCTTCTCCGTCCTCTTCATCGACAACCTGCACGTCACCTCGAGCCTCAGGGACACGATCCTCATCGACAAGATCGGCTCCACCGACGAGGCGCTCATCGAGATCTACCGCAGGCTCCGGCCGGGGGACCCCCCGACGCTGAAGAGCGCCATGGTACTCTTCGAGAACCTCTTCTTCAACGCGGAGCGCTACGACCTCTCCGCGGTCGGCCGCCTGAAGCTGAACTACAAGCTCGGCGTCGACGTGCCGCTCGACTGCATGACCCTTACGAAGGACGACGTCCTCGAGGTCGTGCGCTATCTCATCGAGCTCAAAAACGGCAAGGGGAACATCGACGACATCGACCACCTCGGCAACCGCCGCGTGCGCGCCGTCGGCGAGCTCCTGGAGAACCAGTACCGCATCGGCCTCGTGCGCATGGAGCGCGCCATCAAGGAGAGGATGAGCCTGCAGGAGGTGGAAAACCTCATGCCGCACGACCTCATCAACTCCAAACCGGTCTCCGCGGTGGTGAAGGAGTTCTTCGGGTCCTCCCAGCTCTCCCAGTTCATGGACCAGACGAACCCCCTCTCGGAGGTTACCCACAAGCGCCGTCTCTCCGCACTCGGACCGGGGGGCCTCACCCGCGAGCGCGCCGGCTTCGAGGTGCGCGACGTGCATCCGACCCACTACGGCCGCGTCTGCCCGATCGAGACTCCCGAGGGTCCGAACATCGGTCTCATCGCCTCCCTCTCCACCTACGCCCGCATCAACGAGCACGGGTTCGTGGAGACGCCGTACCGCGTCGTGCAGGAAGGGCGCGTCACCGACGACGTCCGCTTCTACTCCGCGCTGGAGGAGGAAGGGCACGCCATCGCGCAGGCAAACGCCGAGATCGATCCCCAGGGGCGCTTCGCATCCGACTACATCTCCGCAAGGAAAGGGGGCGAATTCGTCCTCGTCGGGCGTGACGAGCTCGAACTGATGGACGTGGCCCCGATGCAGCTCGTCTCCGTCGCGGCTTCACTCATCCCGTTCCTCGAGAACGACGACGCAAACCGCGCACTCATGGGCTCCAACATGCAGCGTCAGGCGGTGCCCCTGCTGCGCGCCGACTCCCCGCTCGTGGGGACCGGCATGGAGCGCGTCGTTGCCCGCGACTCCGGTGTTTCCTCCGTGGCGCGTCACAACGGTGTCGTGGAGAGCGTCGACGCCTCCAGGATCGTGGTGAAGATCGACGAGGACCAGTACGACGCCACCGGGACCGGCGTGGACATCTACAACCTGATCAAGTTCGCCCGCTCCAACCAGAACACCTGCATCAACCAGAGGCCGGTGGTGAAGGTAGGGGACCACGTGAAGGCGGGCGACATCATCGCCGACGGTCCTTCCACCGACATGGGGGAACTGGCGCTCGGCCAGAACGTCCTGGTCGCCTTCATGCCGTGGGGCGGCTACAACTACGAGGACTCCATCCTCATTTCGGAGCGCCTGGTAAAGGACGACCGCTACACCTCGATCCACATCGAGGAGTTCGAGTGCGTGGCGCGCGACACGAAGCTCGGGAAGGAAGAGATCACCTCCGACATCCCGAACCTCGGGGAGGAGACGCTGAAAGATCTCGACGAGTCCGGCATCATCAGGATCGGCGCCGAAGTCCGCCCGGGGGACATCCTCGTCGGGAAGATCACCCCGAAGGGGGAGACCCAGCTCTCTCCGGAGGAAAAGCTCCTGCGCGCCATCTTCGGCGAGAAGGCGGGCGACGTGCGCGACACCTCGCTGCGCGTTCCCCCCGGCGTGGAAGGGACCGTCATCGGGGCGAAGATCTTCTCCCGCAAGGGCGCCGACAAGGACGCCCGCACCGAGCTCATCGAGAAGGCCGAGGAGCAGCGTCTCAGGAAGGATGAGCAGGACGAGATCCGCATCATCCGCGACTCCGCCATCGGGAAGCTGAAGAAGCTCCTCGTCGGGCGCACCGCCGCGGTGAAGATCGACGGCTCCGACGGGAAGACCGTCATCGCGAAGGACCAGGTCATCACGGAGCAGATGCTGAAGGGGCTCCCGATGGACCGCTGGGACGAGATCTCCATCGCCGACGACGACACGGTCGACGAGAAGGTAGCGCAGACGCTCTCCACCCTGAACCAGCAGATCGACATCATCAAGTACGTCTTCGACGACAAGATCCAGAAGCTGCGTCGCGGCGACGACCTCCCTCCGGGGGTCATCAAGATGGTGAAGGTGTACATCGCCATCAAGAGAAAGCTCCAGGTCGGCGACAAGATGGCAGGGCGCCACGGCAACAAGGGTGTCGTCTCCCGCATCCTCCCCGAGGAGGACATGCCGTACATGGAGGACGGCCGTCCGGTGGAGATCGTCCTCAACCCGCTCGGCGTTCCGTCCCGTATGAACGTGGGGCAGATCCTGGAGACCCACCTCGGCTGGGCAGCGAAGGGGATCGGCTGGAAGATCGAGGAGTTCCTGGAGAAGAACTCCCCGCAGGACGAGATCAAGCGCTACCTGAAGGGTGTCTACGGCAACCCTGACATGGACCGTTTCCTCGACACCCTCGACGCGGACGAACTGATGAACGTGGCGCGTCGCCTGAAGCGCGGTGTGCCGATGGCAAGCCCGGTCTTCGAGGGGGCGAGCGAGCAGTCGATCCAGTCGATGATGAGCGAGGCCGGCTTCGCCACCACCGGGCAGGTGACGCTGTACGACGGCAGGAGCGGCGAGCCGTTCATGCACAAGGTCACCGTGGGGATCATGTACGTCCTCAAACTGCACCACCTGGTCGACGACAAGATCCACGCCCGTTCCATCGGTCCCTACTCTCTCGTCACCCAGCAGCCGCTCGGCGGCAAGGCGCAGTTCGGCGGGCAGAGGCTCGGGGAGATGGAGGTCTGGGCGATGGAAGCGTACGGCGCGGCTTACGCGCTGCAGGAGTTCCTCACGGTGAAGTCCGACGACGTCGCCGGACGCACCAGGATGTACGAGGCGATCGTCAAAGGGAAGCACACCCTGGAGCCGGGGCTCCCCGAGTCCTTCAACGTGCTCATCAAGGAACTGCAGTCTCTCGGGCTCGATGTCGAGCTGCTCGAGGGTGAAGAGGACTAGGAGGCGGAAAGGCTGCGCGGTGACGCGGGGCATTCCGGGTTCTCCCTGCAAGGGACGGCTCTTTGGGGCTTTAACTTTGCAGGGGGAACGGCCTATAATTGACCTGTTACTCCTAAAGAAGGGAGAAAAAATATGGAAGACATCTTTAATTTTTTCGAAAAACCGAAGGATCCGCTGCACTTCTCCTCCATTAAAATCTCCATCTCTTCTCCGGAAAAGATCCGCGAGAGGTCATTCGGCGAGGTAAAGAAGCCCGAGACCATCAACTACCGCACCTTCAAACCGGAGCGGGACGGGCTTTTCTGCGCGAAGATATTCGGTCCGACGAAGGATTACGAGTGCAACTGCGGTAAATACAAGAGGATGAAGCACCGCGGCATCGTCTGCGAGAAGTGCGGTGTCGAGGTCATCCCGTCGAAGGTGCGCCGCGAGCGCCTCGGTCACATCGACCTGGCGACTCCGGTCGCGCACATCTGGTTCCTGAAATCACTCCCTTCCCGCATCGGGAACCTGATGGACATCACCCTGAAGGACCTGGAGAAGGTCCTCTACTTCGAGGCGTACGTCGTCACCGATCCGAAGGAGACCGGTCTTTCCTTCGGCCAGGTCCTCTCCGAGGACCAGTACCAGAAGGCGATGGAGGAGCACCACAACGGCTTCGAGGCAGGGATGGGGGCCGCCGCCATCAGGCAGTGCCTCACCTCCATGGATCTTGACCAGCTCTCGGAGTCGCTGCGCCTGGAGATGCAGGAAGCGACGAGCGAGGCGAAACGGAAGAAGACCGCGAAGCGCCTGAAGGTCATCGAGGCGTTCAAAAACAGCGGCAACAAGCCGGAGTGGATGATCCTCGAGTGCATCCCGGTCCTTCCCCCTGAGCTGCGCCCGCTGGTGCCGCTGGACGGCGGCCGCTTTGCGACTTCCGATCTGAACGACCTGTACCGCCGCGTCATCAACAGGAACAACCGCCTGAAGCGCCTCATGGAGCTGCAGGCCCCCGAGGTCATCATCAGGAACGAGAAGAGGATGCTCCAGGAAGCGGTCGACGCCCTCTTCGACAACGGCCGCCGCGGCCGCGCCATCGCAGGGCCGAACAAGCGTCCGCTGAAGTCCCTCTCCGACATGCTGAAGGGGAAATCGGGCCGTTTCCGCCAGAACCTCCTCGGCAAGCGCGTCGACTACTCCGGCCGCTCCGTTATCGTCGTAGGTCCGGAACTGCGCCTGCACCAGTGCGGTCTGCCGAAGAAGATGGCTCTCGAGCTCTTCAAGCCGTTCATCTACAACAAGCTCGAGGAGAGAGGGTTCGTCACCACCATCAAGAGCGCCAAGAAGATGGTGGAGAAGGAGAAGCCGGAGGTGTGGGACGTCCTCGAGGAGGTCATCAAGGAGCACCCGGTCATGCTGAACCGCGCTCCGACCCTGCACAGGCTCGGCATCCAGGCTTTCGAGCCGGTCCTCATCGAGGGTAAGGCGATCCAGCTCCATCCGCTCGTCTGCACCGCCTTCAACGCGGACTTCGACGGGGACCAGATGGCGGTGCACCTCCCCCTCTCCGTGGAGAGCCAGGTGGAGACCCGGGTGCTCATGATGAGTACCAACAACATCCTCTCCCCCGCACACGGCAAGCCGATCATCGTCCCCTCCCAGGACATGGTTCTCGGGATCTATTACATGACCCGCGAGCGCTATTTCCAGGAGGGTGAAGGGCGCATCTTCTCGTCCCCGGACGAGGTGCGCATCGCCTGGGACGCGAAGGAGATCCACCTGCAGGCGCGCATCAAGGTGCGCATGAAGAACCTGGAGTCCGACGAGAAGCCGGCGATCCTGGAGACCACCACAGGGCGCGTGCTCCTGCGCGAGATTCTCCCCGAGGCGGTGCCTTTCTCCACCATCAACAAGGTGATGACGAAGAAGGAGCTCTCGAACCTCGTGGACGTCTGCTACCGTCTTGCCGGGAACAAGGAGACGGTCATCCTCGCCGACAAGCTGAAGGCTATCGGCTTCCGCTATGCCGCGCTCGCCGGGATCTCCATCTCCATCAACGACATGGTCATCCCCGACGGGAAGCAGGCGATCATCAGCCGTGCCACCGAAGAGGTGCAGGAGATCCAGAACCAGTACACCGAAGGTCTCATCACCGACGGTGAGCGCTACAACAAGGTCATCGATATCTGGGCGAAATCGACCGAGGACATCGCGAAGGAGATGCTGGACAACCTCTCCCGCGACACGATCTCCGACCCGGAAGGGAAGGAAGTCAAAGTCCCTTCCTTCAACGCGATCCACATGATGGCCGACTCCGGCGCGAGGGGTTCCGCGCAGCAGATCCGCCAGCTCGCCGGGATGAGGGGGCTCATGGCGAAGCCTTCCGGGGAGATCATCGAGACCCCGATCACCGCGAACTTCCGCGAGGGTCTCACCGTGCTCCAGTACTTCATCTCCACCCACGGTGCACGTAAGGGTCTGGCCGATACCGCGCTGAAAACCGCGAACTCCGGTTACCTCACCAGAAGGCTCGTGGACGTAGCCCAGGACGCCATCATCACCGAGGTCGATTGCGGCACCATCGACGGCCTCACCGTCTCCTCCCTCACCGAGGGGGGGGAGATCATCGAGCACATCGGTGACAGGATCCTCGGCCGCGTCGCTCTCGACGACATCCTCGACCCGGTCACCGGCGACGTGCTCGTGCCGGCCAACGAGGAGATCGACGAGACCCTCGTGGCGAAGATCGAGGCGGCAGGCCTGGAGAAGGTGAAGATCCGCTCCGTTCTCACCTGCGAGAGCCGTCGCGGCATCTGCGCGAAGTGCTACGGTCGCGATCTTGCGCGCGGTCACCTGGTGAACCGCGGCGAGGCGGTCGGCGTTATCGCCGCCCAGTCGATCGGCGAGCCGGGGACCCAGCTCACCATGCGTACCTTCCACATCGGTGGTACCGCATCGAGACGCGCCGAGCAGACCTCGCTGGAGTCGAGAAACGACGGTCGTGCGAAGTTCATCAACATCAACTACGTCACGAACTCCGAGGGGCACCACATCGTCATGAACCGCAACGGCGAGCTCGCGGTTGTCGACGAGACCGGGCGCGAGCGCGAGAAGTACGCGGTCGTGTACGGTGCGAAGATCAAGGTTTCCCAGGACGAGCCTGTGAAGCAGGGGCAGTCCCTTGCCGAGTGGGACCCGTACACCATGCCGATCCTCACGGAGATCGCCGGTAAGGTGAAGTTCGGGGACATCATCGAGGGTGTCACCATGGAAGAGCAGGTCGACGAGGTCACCGGTCTCTCCCGCAAGGTCATCATCGAGTCGCGCGACGCCGACAAGCGTCCGCGCATCACCATCAAGGACGAGAGCGGCCGCACCGCGAAGACCGGGGAGAGCCTCGCAGCTCGCTACTACCTCCCGGTCGGCTCCAACATCAACGTGATGGAGGAGACGATCGTGAACGCCGGCGACGTCATCGCGAAGATCCCGCGCGAAACGACGAAGACGAAGGACATCACCGGCGGTCTGCCGCGCGTCGCCGAGCTCTTCGAGGCACGCAAGCCGAAGGACTTCGCGGTCATCACCGAGATTGACGGTGTGGTCGCCTTCGGCAAGGACGCCAAAGGGAAGCGCAAGGTCATCGTGACGCCGGAGATGGGGGAGCCGAAAGAGTACCTCATCCCGAAAGGGAAGCACATCAGCGTACACGAAGGGGACCACGTCCGCGCAGGGGAAGCCCTCATGGACGGCTCCTCCAACCCGCACGACATCCTGCGCGTCCTCGGGCAGAAGGAACTCGCGAAATACCTGGTGGACGAGGTGCAGGAGGTTTATCGTCTGCAAGGTGTTAAAATTAACGACAAGCACATCGAGACGATCGTGCGCCAGATGCTGCGCAGGGTCCGCATCAAGGATGTGGGTGACACCTCTCTTCTCATCGACGACCAGATCGAACGGTACGTCTTCGAGGAAGAGAACGAGAAGGCCCTCGACAAGGGTGGCCGCCCGGCAACCGCGGAGTCGCTCCTCCTCGGTATCACGAAGGCCTCTCTCTCCACCGAGTCCTTCATTTCGGCCGCCTCCTTCCAGGAGACAACAAAAGTGTTGACACAGGCCTCGATAGAAGGTAAAGTTGACAGTCTTCGCGGTCTCAAGGAGAACGTGATCATGGGGCGGCTGATTCCGGCAGGTACCGGCCTCTCCCTCTACCGCAACATGAAGCTCGTTGCGGAAGAGCCGATCATCATACCGGAGCCGGTGCAGGAAGTGGAAGAACGAATAGAGGATGAGCCGGAGGCGCTGGAAGCGTAAGCGCCGCCGTTGAGATGGGGTGCCGGAGGCGCTGCAGATTGGCGCCGCCGGCACTTTTGTGAAAACATATTCAAATATGGCTTGACAACTGCGTCAAATGTTGTTATTTTCGTCGCTTCCGCAGGGGGACCCCCGGGAGTCAAGTTTAGCGTGAGAGGGTTTGTATGCCAACAATCAATCAGCTTATTCGTAACGGTCGGGAGTCTAAGGCGGAGAAATCCACTGCTCCGGCGCTCAGATGCTGCCCCCAGAAGAGAGGGGTGTGCACCAGGGTTTACACCACCACTCCCAAAAAGCCGAACTCCGCGCTGCGCAAGGTTGCCAGGGTGCGTCTCACCAACGGCGTCGAGGTCACTTCCTACATTCCGGGTGTAGGGCACAACCTGCAGGAGCACTCCGTGGTCCTGATCAGGGGTGGCAGGGTCAAGGACCTTCCGGGTGTTCGTTATCATATCGTGCGCGGCACGCTCGACTCCGTCGGCGTCAAGGGCAGGATGAAGAGTCGTTCCAAGTACGGTGCAAAAAGGCCCAAGTAAAACGCTAAAGTGAGAGGTTTTCGATGCCTAGAAGAAGAGAAGTTGCCAAGAGGGTGATCCTCCCGGATCCGAAGTATGGGGACCGCACGGTTGCCAAGCTCATCAATATAATCATGCTGGACGGCAAGAAGAGTACCGCAGAGCGTGCTCTGTACGGCGCGCTGGAGCTTGCTGCCTCCAAGGCCTCCGATGAGCCGGTCAAGGTGCTGAAGCGCTGCCTTGACAACATCAAGCCGATGCTCGAGGTGAAGTCGCGCAGGGTTGGTGGTTCCACGTACCAGGTGCCGGTCGAGGTGCGCCCCGAGCGCCGCATGTCTCTGGCAATGCGCTGGCTGGTGAAGTACTCCAACGCCAGGAGCGAGAAGACCGTTACCGACAAGCTTGCCGGTGAGATACTGGACGCCTACAACAACCGCGGCGCCGCAGTGAAGAAGCGTGAAGACACGCACAAGATGGCCGAGGCGAACAGGGCCTTTGCTCACTATCGCTGGTAGTCACCATACAGGATTGCAGCATTTCGGAGGTTTAGGCAGTGGCACGTCAGGTTAGTCTGGAAATGACCCGAAATATCGGGATAATGGCACATATAGACGCGGGAAAGACCACCACCACCGAGCGTATTCTCTACTACACGGGCGTCTCTCACAAGATCGGTGAGGTTCACGACGGCACTGCCACCATGGACTGGATGGAGCAGGAGCAGGAGCGTGGCATCACCATCACCTCCGCTGCAACCACCTGCATGTGGAAAGACCACCGTATCAACATCATCGACACCCCGGGTCACGTCGACTTCACCATCGAGGTGGAGCGTTCCCTGCGCGTGCTCGACGGTGCAGTAGCTGTTTTCTGCTCTGTTGGTGGCGTGGAGCCGCAGTCTGAGACCGTGTGGCGTCAGGCTGACAAGTACCGCGTACCCCGCATTGCCTTCGTCAACAAGATGGACCGTATCGGCGCGGACTTCTTCCGCGGCGTCTCCATGATCAAGGATCGCCTGAAGGCGAACCCTGTTCCGCTGCAGATCCCGATCGGTGCCGAAGAGAACTATAAAGGGGTTGTCGACCTCGTGGAGATGAGGGGAATCGTGTGGAACGACGAGTCCCTCGGTGCTCGCTACGACGTCATCGAGATCCCGGAAGAGCTGAAGGCCCAGGCGCAGGAGTACCGCGATCTTCTGATCGAGGAGATCTCCAGCCATGACGACGAGCTCATGGAGAAGTACCTCGGGGGCGAGGAGCTCACGAAGGAAGAGATCAAGTCCGCCATCAGGAAGTCGACGCTGGCGATCCAGATCTGCCCGGTTATCTGCGGTTCCTCCTTCAAGAACAAGGGGGTGCAGAACCTCCTCGACGCCGTTCTCGACTACCTCCCGGCTCCGACCGACATTCCGGCGATCCAGGGGATCGACGCGAACACCGAGGCACCGATCGAGCGTCACGCTTCTGACGACGAGCCGTTCTCCTCCCTCGCGTTCAAGATCATGACCGACCCGTACGTCGGGCAGCTTTGCTTCTTCCGTGTGTACTCCGGCGTCATGAACTCCGGCTCCTATGTGTACAACTCCACGAAGGGGAAGCGCGAGAGGATCGGCCGTATCCTGAAGATGCACGCCAACAAGCGTGAAGAGATCAAGGAAGTGTACGCAGGCGACATCGCTGCTGCCGTCGGTCTCAAATACACCACCACCGGCGATACCCTCTGCGCAGAAGACAGCGCGGTTATCCTCGAGTCGATCGAGTTCCCCGAGCCGGTCATCTCCATCGCCATCGAGCCGAAGACAAAGGCAGACCAGGAGAAGCTCGGCATCTCCCTCGCGAAGCTCGCCAGCGAGGACCCCTCCTTCCGCGTGAAGACGGACGAGGAGACCGGCCAGACAATCATCTCCGGCATGGGGGAGCTGCACCTCGAGATCATCGTCGACCGTCTCATGCGCGAGTTCAAGGTTGAGGCGAACGTCGGCAAGCCGCAGGTCGCCTACCGCGAGACCATCACCAAGAAGGTCAAGAGCGAAGGGAAGTTCGTGCGCCAGTCCGGCGGCCGCGGCCAGTTCGGCCACGTCTGGATCGAGATCGAGCCGCAGGAGCCCGGGAAAGGGTACGAGTTCGTCGACGCCATCAAGGGCGGCGTCGTTCCCCGCGAGTACATCCCGGCTGTCGACAAGGGTATCAAGGAAGCTCTCGATAACGGCGTCATGGCAGGGTACCCCGTCGTCGACGTCAAGGTCACCCTCATCGACGGTTCGTACCACGAGGTCGACTCCTCCGAGATGGCCTTCAAGATCGCGGGCTCCATGGGCTTCAAGGAAGGGTGCTCCAAGGCGTCGCCGTGCATCCTCGAGCCGATCATGTCCGTCGAGGTGGTTGTGCCGGAAGAGTACATGGGCGACGTCATCGGCGACCTGAACTCGCGCCGTGGCCGCATCATGGGTATGGAAGGACGCGCAGGCGCCCAGGTCGTCACCGCGATGGTGCCGCTGGCCCAGATGTTCGGCTACTCCACTGACCTTCGTTCCGCAACCCAGGGACGTGCAACCTACTCCATGACCTTTGACCACTACGAGCAGGTGCCCAAGTCGGTCGCTGATGAGATTGTCGCAAAGGTTAAAGGCTAACATTTAATACCTATCGAGGAGGACTCGGAAATGGCAAAGGCAAAATTCGAAAGAACCAAACCCCATGTGAACATAGGCACCATCGGCCACGTTGACCACGGTAAGACTACCCTTACCGCTGCCATCACGAAGGTTCTGGCAGGCAAGGGCCAGGCCGAGTTCAAGGCCTTTGACCAGATCGACAACGCTCCGGAAGAGCGTGAGCGCGGCATCACCATCGCCACCGCACACGTCGAGTACGAGACCGACAAGCGCCACTACGCACACGTCGACTGCCCGGGTCACGCCGACTACGTGAAGAACATGATCACCGGTGCTGCCCAGATGGACGGCGCTATCCTGGTTGTTTCCGCAGCTGACGGCCCGATGCCGCAGACCCGCGAGCACATCCTCCTTGCGCGTCAGGTCGGCGTCCCCTACATCGTCGTCTTCCTGAACAAGGCGGACATGGTGGACGACGAGGAGCTCCTCGAGCTCGTCGAGCTGGAAGTCCGCGAGCTTCTCTCCTCCTACGACTTTCCGGGGGACGATATCCCCATCGTGAAGGGTTCCGCCCTGAAAGGGCTCGAAGGGGACAAGGGGGAGCTCGGCGAGCAGGCGATCCTGGCTCTCATGGACGCAGTCGACTCCTACATCCCGGAGCCGCAGCGTGCTGTTGACCGTCCGTTCCTCATGCCGGTCGAGGACGTTTTCTCCATCTCCGGTCGTGGCACCGTCGCTACCGGCCGCGTCGAACGCGGTATCGTGAAGGTCGGCGAGGAGATCGAGATCGTCGGCATCAAGACCACCGCCAAGACGACCGTTACCGGCGTCGAGATGTTCAGGAAGCTTCTGGACGAGGGTCGTGCAGGGGACAACATCGGCGCGCTGCTGCGCGGCGTGAAGCGTGAGGACATCGAGCGCGGCCAGGTTCTGGCCAAGCCGGGCTCCATCACCCCGCACACCAAGTTCAAGGCTGAAGCCTACATCCTCTCCAAGGAAGAAGGCGGCCGCCACACTCCGTTCTTCAACGGCTACCGCCCGCAGTTCTACTTCAGGACCACGGACGTGACCGGCGTTGTTGATCTTGAGCCGGGCACCGAGATGGTTATGCCTGGTGACAACGTCGCCATCACCGTGAACCTGATCACCCCGATCGCCATGGACGAAGGTCTGCGCTTCGCAATCCGCGAAGGTGGCCGCACCGTCGGCGCCGGCGTCGTCAGCTCCATCATAGCTTAAAAAAAACGGCTTCAGAGCAACGGTCCACCTCCTCCGGGAAGCTCCCGGGGGGAGGTGGACTTATGTTCGAAACTGCTTGATAACGAGGAAGAGATGCCTAGTCAGAAAATAAGAATCCGCCTGAAAGCATACGATCACAAACTGCTCGACACCTCGGTGGGCGAGATCGTCGATACCGCAAAGAGAACGGGTGCCCGTGTTGCCGGTCCGATCCCGCTGCCGACCGTCGTCAACAAGTACACCGTGCTGCGCGGACCTCACGTGGACAAGAAGTCTCGCGAACAGTTCGAGATCAGGACCCACAAGAGGCTGATAGACATCCTCGAGCCCACCCAGCAGACTGTGGATGCGCTGATGAAGCTTGACCTTTCAGCGGGTGTGGACGTCGAGATCAAGCTTTAACAGAATCCAAGGATAGGAAGTCAGCCATGAACAAGGGATTGATTGGGAAAAAACTGGGCATGACCCAGATATTTGCCGAGGACGGAAGACGTATCCCCGTCACCGTCGTCGAGGCAGGGCCGTGCGTGGTGCTGCAGAAGAAAACCACCGAGCGCGACGGCTACAACGCCATCCAGGTCGGGTTCGCCCCGAAAGAAGCTTCTCGCGCGACCCAGGCGCTGGTTGGTCACTGTAAGGCCGCCGGCCAGGGCACCTTCGGGGTGCTCCGCGAGTTCCGCATCGAGGACGTCGATCGCTTCAACGTGGGCGATGTCATTGATGCATCCGTTTTCGCCGCAGGCGACTTGGTCGACGTGACCGGTACAAGCATCGGTAAGGGCTTCCAGGGCGTCGTGAAGCGCTGGGGCTTCAAGGGCGGTCGTGCCAGCCACGGTTCCCGCTTCCACCGCGCTCCCGGCTCCATCGGCTGCTCGGCAACGCCCTCCCGCGTCTTCAAGAACAAGAAGATGCCCGGGCAGCTCGGAAACGAGAAGGTCACCGTCCAGAGACTGCGCATCGTGCGCGTCGACGCCGCTGACAATCTGATTCTGCTCGGTGGAGCGATCCCCGGTTCTGCTAACGGCGTCGTCCTGATCAAGGACTCCGTCAAGAGCAAGAAATAAGGGGGCTGGAGAGAGTTATGGCAAAGCTTGATTTATTCGATATCAAGAAGAACAAGGTCGGCGAGATCGACATCGCCGATGCCGTCTTCAACGACGACGTCCGCGAGTACCTGATCCACGAGGCTGTAAAGATCCAGCTCGCAAACCGCAGGCAGGGCACCGTGTGCGTGAAGAACCGCGCAGTGGTCGCCGGCTCCGGGAAGAAGCCGTTCAAGCAGAAGGGGACCGGCCAGGCCCGTCAGGGCGCCAAGCGCGCTCCGCAGTACCCGGGCGGCGGCGTCGCCTTCGGTCCGCGCCCGAAGACGTACGACCTCTCCATGAACAAGAAGGCTCGCCGTGCGGCGCTGCGCTCCGCGCTCTCCCTTCTGTTCAAGAAGGAGCGGATCACCGTGCTGAACAACTTCGACCTCCCGGAAGTGAAAACAAAGGGGTTTGTCGAGGTCTTGAAAGCCTTTAACCTTGACAAGACCCTGGTTATCACGGATACTGCCAATCCCACTTTGGAGCTGTCCGCCCGCAACGTCAAGAACGTCAAGGTCCTCGGTTCTGCTGGCCTCAATATTTTCGACATCATGAAATTCCAGAGCGTCATCTTCACCGAAGCTGCCGTTCGCCAGGTTGAAGGAGCGTTACAGTCATGAATATCTATGACGTCATCAAAAAGCCTCTGATCACCGAGAAGACCACCATCGAGAAAGACGCTCGCAATGTGGTCGCCTTCGTGGTCAACAGCGCGGCAAACAAGATCGAGATCAGTGCCGCGGTGAAAGCGCTCTTCAACGCCGAGGTCGCTTCCGTTAAGACCGTGAACGTCGCCGGGAAGACGAAGCGCACCATGCGCGGCGTTTCGAAGCGCTCCAACTGGAAGAAGGCGTATGTGACCCTCAAAGAGGGGCAGAACATCGACTTCTTCGAAGCTTAAAGATTAATTTTTATCTGCGGGGTTTTAGATAATGGCTATAAAAACTTACAAACCTACCTCTGCGGGGATCAGGCACCAGACCTGCTCGGCCTTTGACGAGATCACCACCAGCAAGCCGGAGAAGTCCCTTCTGGTGAACCTGAAGAAGACTGGCGGCAGGAACTCCAATGGCCGCATCACCTCCCGTCACATCGGCGGCGGACACAAGCAGAAGTACCGGATCATCGACTTCCGCAGGGACAAGAAGGACATCCCGGCGAAGGTCGTCTCGATCGAGTACGATCCGAATCGCTCTGCACGTATCGCGCTCCTGAACTACGTCGACGGTGAGAAGCGCTACATCCTGGCCCCTGTCTCCCTGAAGGTCGGTGATACCGTTATCTCCAGCGCCCAGGCGGATATCAAGCCCGGCAACGCGCTTCCGATCAGGTTCATCCCGCTCGGTACGATCATCCACAATATCGAGCTGAAGATAGGCAAGGGTGCCCAGCTGGCACGCTCCGCAGGTACCTTTGCACAGCTCATGAGCAAGGAAGGGAAGTACTCGACCGTGAAGCTTCCGTCCGGCGAGGTGCGCATGATCCTCATGGACTGCATGGCCACCATCGGCCAGGTCGGGAACGTGGACCACGAGAACGTCTCCATCGGCAAGGCCGGACGCAGCCGCTGGCTCGGCAAGCGCCCGCACGTGAGGGGTGTCGCGATGAACCCGGTCGACCATCCGCACGGCGGTGGTGAAGGTCGTACCTCCGGTGGCCGTCATCCGGTTACCCCGTGGGGTATCCCGACGAAGGGTTACAAGACGAGGACGAACAAGACCTCGTCCCGCTTCATCGTCAAAAAGCGCACCAAATAACTCATCGAGTAGAGGATTATAAAGATGGCAAGATCTATTAAGAAGGGACCTTTCGTTGACGCTCATCTCGAAGCAAAGGTCCAGGCGGAACTCGCCGGAGCCAAAAAGGTGATCAAGACCTGGTCGCGCAGGTCGACCATTACCCCGGACTTCATCGGGCTTACCTTCGCGGTGCACAACGGCAAGAAGTTCATCCCCGTATTCGTCACCGAGAACATGGTCGGTCACAAGATCGGCGAATTCTCGCCTACCAGAACCTTCTACGGTCATGCTGCCGACAAGAAGAGCAAGCTGAAGAAGAAGTAAGGTCTTAAAGGAGTTATAGAATGGAATCGACAGCCAAATTATCCTCTGTGCGTCTCTCCCCGAGAAAGACCCGGCTGGTGGTTGATATGGTGCGCGGCAAAGGGATCCAGGTGGCACTGAACACCCTGAAGTTCTCCCCGCAACCGTCCGCCAAGCTGATCTCGAAGCTCCTCACCTCTGCCGTGGCGAACGCCGAGCAGAAAGGGGTTTCCGACGTGGACGCGCTTTATGTGAAGACCATCTTCGTGGATGGCGGCGCGACCCTGAAGCGCTTCACCCCCCGCGCGATGGGCAGGGCGAGCAAAATTAGAAAACCGACGAGCCACATTACCGTGGTCCTTGCGGAAAAGAAATAAGCAACCGACCGGAGGTGGAGTTTTGGGTCAGAAAGTTAATCCTATAGGGTTCAGGCTTGGAGTTATCAAAACCTGGGATTCGAAGTGGTACGCGGAAAAGGACTACGCAGCGCTCCTGCACGAGGACATCAAGCTGCGCAACTTCCTCAAAAAGCGGCTGTATCATTCCGGGGTCTCCAAGATTGAGATCGAGAGAGCGGCGGGCAAGGCGAAGATCAACATCTACACCGCTCGTCCGGGGCTCATCATCGGTAAGAAGGGCTCTGAAGTCGAGACCCTGAAGAAGGAGCTGGCCAAGCTCACCGATAAAGAGGTATACCTCAACATTCAGGAAGTAAGAAAGCCTGAGTTGGATGCCCAGCTGGTGGCCGAGAATGTCGCGCTGCAGCTCGAGCGCCGCATCGCGTTCCGTCGCGCCATGAAAAAGAGCGTGACGAGCACGCTGAAGTTCGGCGCCAAGGGGATCCGTATCACCTGCTCGGGCCGTCTCGGGGGGGCAGAGATGTCCCGTACCGAGTGGTATCGTGAGGGGAGGGTGCCGCTGCACACGCTGAGGGCAGACATCGACTACGGCTTTGCAGAAGCCAAGACTACCTATGGCATCATCGGCGTTAAAGTGCTCCTCTTCAAGGGTGAAGTGCTCTCCGCCATAAAATAGATAGAGGAGTTTTTTGCGATGTTAATGCCCAAAAGAGTTAAGCATAGAAAGCAGATGAAAGGGCGCATGACCGGCACGCCTCAGCGCGGCATCGAGCTCGCGTTCGGCGAGTTCGGCCTGCAGGCCACCGAGTGCGGCTGGCTCGATTCCCGCCAGATCGAGGCTGCTCGTATCGCCATGACCCGCTACATCAAGAGGGGCGGCAAGATCTGGATCCGCATCTTCCCGGACAAGCCGCTGACCGCAAAGCCCGCCGAGACCCGTATGGGTAAAGGCAAGGGCTCCCCGGATTCCTGGGTCTGTGTGATCAAGCCGGGCCGGATTCTGTACGAGATGGAAGGGGTAACAGAAGAAGTGGCACGCGAAGCTTTCCGCCTTGCGGCGCACAAGCTGCCGATCGCCACCAAATTCACCCAAAGGAAGGACGTCAATGAAGGCTAGTGAACTGCGTAACGCGAGCGTAGAGGACCTCTCGGCAAAGAACGCCGAGCTGACCAAGGAACTGTTCAACATCACGTTCCAGCTCCACACCGGGCGTCTGGAGAATACTGCCAAGCTTTCCCTTCTCAAGAAGGACATCGCCAGGGTGAAGACCATACTCCGTGAAAAGAGAGGGTAAGACAAATCATGAGTGAAAGAGGCAACAGGAAAACCCAGATCGGCGTGGTGGTCTCAGACAAGATGGACAAGACCGCCGTTGTGAAGGTGGAGCGCCTGGTCAAGCACCCGGTTTACAACAAATACATCAAGAGGTCTGCGAAGTACAAGGCCCATGACATTGATAATTCCGCCAAGATCGGCGATCGCGTCGTGATCGTCGAGACCCGTCCTTTGTCCAAGGACAAGCGCTGGAAGATCAGACAGATTATTGAGCCCAAAGCTTAAGCAGGGTAGGAGTTAACAATGATTCAGATGCAGACACTACTGGACGTAGCGGATAATTCCGGTGCGAAGAAACTTTTTTGCATCAAGGTGCTGGGCGGCTCCAAGCGCCGTTACGCCGGCATCGGTGACATCATCGTCGCCTCGGTAAAGGAAGCGCTCCCCAATTCGAAGGTGAAGAAGGGCGACGTCGTCAAGGCCGTCGTCGTGCGCACCGCGAAGGCTGTGGGACGTCCGGACGGGTCGTACATCCGTTTCGACACCAACTCCGGGGTGGTGATCAACAACGCCAAGGAGCCGGTCGGGACCCGTATCTTCGGGCCCGTGGCCCGCGAACTCAGGGCAAAGAAGTTCATGAAGATCATCTCCCTCGCCCCTGAGGTACTTTAATAATTTCTGGAGAATAGCCATGCTGGGCAAAAAGCTACATGTGAAGAAAAACGATACCGTTGTTGTCATCGCGGGTAAGGATCGCGCCAAGAGCGGCAAGGTCCTCGAGATTGTCCCGAAGAAGGATGGCGTGCTGGTCGAGGGGATCAACATCGTTAAGCGCCACACCAAGGCTCGCGGCAGCGAGCAGGGGGGGATCCTGGAGAAGGAAGCCCCGGTGCATATCTCCAACGTGCAGCTTTTTTGCGGCAAGTGCAAAAAGCCGGTGCGCACCAAGATAGCGGTTCTGGAAGACGGCAAAAAGGCACGCCTCTGCGTCAAGTGCGGCGAGTCTTTCGATAAATAGTGGGAGGAAGCAATGGCACGGCTTAACGAGCTTTATAATAAAGAGATAATTCCACAGCTCATGAAGGATTTCGACTACAAGAACGTCATGGAAGTGCCGAAGCTTGTAAAGATCGTCATCAACATGGGTCTGGGTGAAGCGATCCAGAACGTGAAGATCCTGGACTCGGCTGCTGAGGAGCTCTCGGCGATCGCCGGGCAGAAGCCGGTGATCACGAAGGCGAAGAAATCGATCGCAGGCTTCAAGCTGCGTCAGGGGATGCCGATCGGCTGCGCGGTCACCCTGCGCCGTGAAAGGATGTTCGAATTCCTGGACAGGCTCGTCACCGTGTCGTTGCCGCGCGTGCGCGACTTCAAGGGGATCTCCGGCAAGGCCTTCGACGGCAAGGGGAACTACTCCCTCGGCGTGAAGGAGCAGCTGATCTTCCCCGAGATCAACTACGACAAAGTCGACAAGATCAAGGGTCTCAATATCACTATAGTGACCACCGCAAAGACAGACGCTGAAGGCAAGGCACTCCTGAAACTCATGGGCCTGCCGTTCAGGAACTAAATAGTTTCGGAGGATTTCCGTGGCAAAGACATCGATGATGATAAAGGCCCAGAGGGGTAATAAATTCAAGGTACGTGACAGGAATCGTTGCCCTCTGTGCGGCCGCCCCCGTGCCTACTACCGGAAGTTCGACATGTGCAGGATCTGCCTCAGAAAGCTGTCCAACAGTGGCCAGATTCCCGGTGTCGTTAAGTCCAGTTGGTAACAGACAAGATAAGGATTAAGGAGCAGATGCGATGTGCATGACAGATCCAGTAGCCGATATGCTCACCAGGATTAGAAATGCTGGTATGGCAAAACACCAGAAAGTAGATATACCTTCGTCGAACCTGAAGGTGAGCCTCGCCACGGTGCTGCGCACCGAGGGGTTCATCAAGAACTTCAAGGTGATCAGCGACGGGAAGCAGGGTGTACTGCGCGTATACCTCAAATTCGTTGACGAGAAGGAGCACGTCATCAACGAGATCAAGAGGGTGAGCAAACCCGGCGGCCGTGTCTATGTCCACAGCGACAAGATCAAGAAGGTGAAAAACGGGCTGGGCATCGCCATCCTCTCCACCTCCAAAGGGCTTATCACCGACAAGGCTGCTCGCGAGCTCGGCATCGGCGGCGAGCTCCTGTGCACCGTCTGGTAGTCATTTTTGCTTTAAGGAGCTTTGCATGTCTAGAATAGGAAAACTTCCCATTGCTATACCCGCGGGAGTGAAAGTCATATACAACGTGCCCGAGATCTCCGTGGAAGGCCCGAAGGGGAAGCTCTCCCGCACCGTGACCGACGGCGTGAACGTCACCGTTGAAGAAAAGCAGATCACCGTCACCCGCGTGGACGATTCCATCAAATCCCGCTCTGCCCACGGCCTCACCCGGACCCTGATCAACAACATGGTCTCCGGCGTCAGCAAGGGTTTCGAGAAGGTGCTGGAAATCAACGGCGTCGGTTACCGCGCCGAGGTGAAAGGCGACGTGCTGACTCTGAGTCTTGGCTACTCCCACCCGGTGAACTTCCAGCTCCCCGCCGGCATCACCGTCGACGTGGAAAAGCTTACGAAGGTGAAGGTCATGGGTATCGACAAGGAGCTCGTCGGCGCCACCGCTGCGAAGATCCGCTCTTTCCGCGAGCCGGAGCCTTACAAGGGCAAGGGTGTCAAGTACTCCACCGAAACCATCTTGAGAAAAGCCGGCAAGACCGGTAAAAAATAGCAAATAGCTAAGGAGAAGTGCCTTGAGTTCTCTAGCCCAAAAAAAGGTAGCGCGTCTTAAGAGACAGACCAGGGTCAGAAAGAAGATCACCGGTTCGCCTGAGCGTCCGAGACTGAACGTCTTCAGGAGCGCACGCCACATATACGCGCAGCTCATCGACGACACCACCGGCGCCACGCTGGTTGCCGCCTCCACCCTCACCGACGGTGTCGTGGACGGCTACACAGGCAATGCGGATGCTGCCGCCAAGGTCGGCGCCGCCATCGCCAAGAAGGCCCTGGAGAAGGAAATCCGCCAGGTTGTTTTCGACCGCAACGGCTTCCTCTACCATGGAAGGATCAAAGCGCTGGCTGACGCTGCACGCGAAAACGGTCTGTCGTTCTAGACAGCAAGGAGGAAGATTAATTGCTTAAGATCAATGCCAGTGAATTGAATCTGAACGACAGGGTCGTGCATATCAGCAGGGTTGCCAAGGTCGTCAAGGGTGGCCGCAGGTTCAGCTTCTCCGCCCTCGTCGTTGTCGGCGATGGGAACGGTGTAGTCGGCTACGGGCTCGGGAAGGCAAACGAGGTGCCTGAGGCGATCCGCAAGGGCGTCGAGCAGGCGAAGAAGAACCTCATCAAGGTGCCGATCGTGAACGGCCAGACCATTCCGTTCGAGATCGAAGGGCGCTTCGGAGCAGGAAAGGTCCTCATGATGCCGGCTTCCCCCGGTACCGGCGTCATCGCCGGCGGTGCAGCCCGCGCCGTCTTCGAATCTGCTGGCCTGCACAACATTCTCGCAAAATGCCTCGGCTCCAACAACCCGCACAACGTCGTGAAGGCCGCCTTCGCAGGCCTCTCCAGGCTGAAAACCGCTGAAGAGCTCATGGCAAGACGCGGTCTGTCCGGCGAGTAAGGGCACTTTATTTCAAGGAGTTTTAAGATGGCAGCAGAACTGAAGGTTACCCTGATCAAGAGCCACATCGGGCAGAACCCCTCCATGCGCGGGTGCCTGCTGGGGCTGGGGCTCAAGAAGCGCGAGAAGACCGTCGTCCTCCAGGATACCCCTGAGATCCGTGGCATGATCGCGAAGGTGTCCCATCTGGTACGAGTGGAAGAGTAATCCTCTGAGGTGAGAGAATGCAATTAAATACCATTAAGCCGGCAGCCGGCTCCAACAAAAATAGAAAGCGCATCGGCCGCGGTACCGGTTCCGGGCACGGCAAGACTGCGACCAAAGGTCACAAGGGCCAGAAGGCGAGAAGCGGCGGCAGCGTGAAGCCCGGCTTCGAGGGCGGCCAGATGCCGATGCACAGAAGGCTTCCGAAGCGCGGCTTCAACCCGCTCACGAAGAAAGTCTACGCGGTGGTGAACCTCTGCCAGCTCGACGTCTTCGAAGCTGGGAGCGTTGTCGATGTCGAGGCGCTCGTGAAGGGCGGCTTCGTGGGGAGCATCCAGGACGGCATCAAGATTCTCGGCACCGGTGAGGTGACGAAGGCCCTCACTGTCAAGGCGCACAAGTTCAGCGGCTCCGCACGTGAGAAGATTACCGCAGCAGGTGGTTCCATCGAGGAGATCTAGTCTTGTTAGAAGCCTTCCAGAACATCTTCAAGATCCCCGAACTTAAGAAGAGAGTACTTTTTTCGCTGGCGATGTTGGCGGTTTATCGTGTCGGGTGTCATATCCCCACCCCGGGGATTGACGCCACGGCACTTTCCCATTTCTTCAAGCAAGCCCAGGGTACCCTGCTCGGGATGTTTGACATGTTCTCAGGAGGCGCGCTCGAGAAGCTCACCGTTTTCGCACTGGGAATCATGCCGTACATCTCCTCCTCCATTATCTTCCAGCTCCTCTCGGTGGTCCTTCCGAGTATCGAGAAGCTCTCGAAGGAAGGTGAGGCGGGGCGCAAGAAGATCATCCAGTACACCCGCTACGGCACAATCGTTCTCTCGGTGATCCAGGCCTTCGGCATCAGCATCGGCCTGGAAAGCATGAGAGGGCCTGCAGGGGAGCTGGTGGTCCCGAACCCCGGCTGGGGCTTCCGGCTCCTGACCGTGGTGACCCTCACTGCAGGGACCGCCTTTATCATGTGGCTCGGTGAACAGATGTCCGAGAAGGGGATCGGCAACGGGATATCCCTCATCATCTTCGCCGGTATCGTGGCCCGGATCCCCACCGCGATCGGGAACAGCCTTCGCCTCATCAAGACCGGCGAGCTCTCCATCTTCGTCCTGATCCTTGTGGCCGCGATGATGTTCGCAGTCATCGCAGCAGTTGTCTTCATGGAGCGTGGTCAGCGGAGGCTTCCGATACACTATGCGAAGCGGGTAGTCGGGCTGAAGACGTACGGAGCCCAGACATCTCACCTCCCTCTGAAGGTGAACATGGCAGGAGTTATTCCTCCGATCTTCGCTTCCTCCATCATCATGTTCCCTGCGACTGTGGGGCACTTCATAAACGTCCCCTGGGTGCAGCAGGCTTCGAAGAGCCTGACCCCCGGGAACTGGCTCTACGACGTTTTTTATGTTGCCTTCATCGTATTTTTCTGTTATTTCTATACGGCTGTGACATTCAACCCGGTTGATGTCGCTGACAACGTAAAGAAGCAGGGTGGCTACATACCAGGGATCCGTCCGGGGAAAGAGACCTCGGACTTTCTCGATGCGGTGCTGACCAAGCTCACCTTCGCCGGTGCCATTTACATCTCGGCGGTCTGTGTGCTCCCCTCGATATTGATCGGGAAGTTCAATCTGCCCTTTTATTTCGGCGGCACTGCGCTCCTTATCGCCGTCGGCGTCGGTATGGATACCTTGGCCCAGATTGAATCGCACCTTATCACCCGC
The DNA here is from genome assembly GCF_021044625.1 of Geomonas sp. RF6. Classification (NCBI taxonomy): domain Bacteria; kingdom Pseudomonadati; phylum Thermodesulfobacteriota; class Desulfuromonadia; order Geobacterales; family Geobacteraceae; genus Geomonas; species Geomonas sp. RF6. The sequence continues at coordinate 2,916,800 of NZ_CP087999.1, forward strand.
AGCTACGAAGGGTTTATGAAGGGTGTACGCATGAAGGGCAGAAGATAGGTGACTACATGAATCTGATCCTGCTTGGACCCCCGGGGGTCGGCAAAGGCACTCAGGCAAAACTTCTGATCGACAGGTTCGGGATCCCGCAGATATCCACTGGTGATATGCTGCGGGCTGCCGTTAAAGGGCTTACCCCTATGGGGATGAAGGCGAAGGAGTTCATGGACGCCGGCGCCCTCGTTCCCGACAGCGTCGTTATCGGTATTGTCCAGGAGCGGCTCGGCCAGGATGACTGCGCACGCGGTTTCATCCTCGACGGCTTCCCTAGGACGGTCGCCCAGGCTGACGCGTTGAGCGAAGTTCTTTCCGGGCTGTCGCGCTCCATTGATGCCGTCGTCTCTCTCAGTGTCGACAAGGATGAAGTCCTGAAGCGCCTGACCGGGCGTCGCGCCTGCCACGGGTGTGGTGCCGTCTATCATCTCGAGTTCGCTCCCCCCAAGGCCTCCGGTCGCTGCGATGCTTGCGGCGGTGAGCTCTATCAGAGGGATGACGACAAGGAGGCGACGATTCTTCGCCGTCTCGAAGTCTACGACGAGCAGACTGCGCCGCTAATCAGTTATTACGAGGCTGCCGGTCTTCTCCGTGCTGTTCCGGGCGCCGGGTCCGTTGAAGGGATTCATGAGGCGATCGTAGCAGCTCTGAAGGCATCGTAAGGGTGATCGTTCTCAAGTCCCCTGCAGAGATAGAAAAGATGAGGGGCGCCGGCAAGATCGTTGCCGAGATACTGGCGATCCTTAAAGAGCGGGTGGTGCCTGGTGTGACACTTCTCGAACTCGATGCCATCTCGGAGCGGGAAGCGTTGAAGAGGAAGGCGCGTCCTGCCTTCAAAGGGTATAGCGGGTTTCCCTACTCTCTCTGCTGCTCGGTAAACGAGCAGGTCGTTCATGGCATGCCGTCGAAGAGGGAGCTCGTGCCTGGTGACATCGTGAGTCTCGACTTTGGCGTCATCTACAACGGTTTCTACGGTGATGCAGCTTACACCTTTCCTGTCGGACCCGTGTCGGCGTCGGCAGGACGACTCCTTGCCGTGACGGAGGAGTCCTTGTACGCGGCGATTGAAAAGGCGCAGGTTGGTAACAGGCTTTCCGATGTCTCCCATGCAGTTCAGAGCTACGTGGAGGAGCGCGGCTTCTCCGTAGTTCGCGACTTCGTCGGGCACGGGATCGGGAAGGAGTTGCACGAGGGGCCGCAGATCCCCAATTTCGGCGCACCCGGGAAGGGACCGAAGCTTCGGGCCGGGATGGTTCTCGCCATCGAGCCCATGATCAATGAAAAGGGGTACGAGGTGCGGGTGCTGGAGGACGGCTGGACGGCCGTTACCAGCGACGGCGGACTCTCCGCCCACTTCGAGCATACGGTGGCGGTAACGGACGACGGTCCGCTGATTCTTTCACGTATCTAAAACTGCAATTCTGTTTCGAAAGGACATAACAATGAAGGTTCGGGCATCGGTAAAGAAGATCTGTGTGAAGTGCAAGATAGTCAAACGCAAAGGGATCGTCAGGGTCATTTGCGAGACGCCGAAACATTCACAGAGACAAGGCTAAGAGTACTTACTAGGAGGAGCGGGCATTGGCACGTATCGCAGGGATAGACCTACCAAAGAATAAACGCATAGAGATCGCCTTGACCTATATCTACGGCATCGGCAGATCTTTGTCCCAGGAGATTCTCACCGCAACAGGTGTTGACTTCAATACTCGCTGCGACAATCTTACGGAGTCCGAGATCGCGAAGATCAGGGACTACATCGACAAGAACGTCAAGGTCGAAGGGGATCTGCGCCGTGATATCTCCATGAGCATCAAGCGCTTGATGGATCTCGGCTGCTACCGCGGGCTGCGTCACAGGAAGGGTCTGCCGGTTCGCGGTCAACGCACCAAGACCAACGCGCGCACCAGGAAAGGGCCGGCTCGTACGGTCGCTGGCAAGAAGAAATAACGATCGGAGGGATTAATGGCGAGCCCGGCTAAGAAAGTCGTAAAGAAGAAAAAAGAGAAGAAGAATATCCCCACTGGCGTTGCCCACATTCAGGCGACGTTCAACAATACCATGATCACCATCACCGACCCGGTCGGGAATGTGGTGGCATGGAGCACCTCCGGCGCGAAAGGCTTCAAGGGTTCCCGCAAGAGCACCCCGTTTGCCGCCCAGATGGCTGCAGAGGACTGCGCCAAGAAGGCACAGGAGCACGGCATGCGCACCATCGAGGTGTACGTCAAGGGCCCCGGCTCCGGCCGCGAGTCCGCGCTGCGCGCGCTTCAGGCCGCAGGGTTCAGCGTGAGCTTCATTCGTGACGTTACGCCGATCCCGCACAACGGCTGCCGTCCGCCGAAGAGAAGAAGAGTCTAGAGACACGGAACTATCAGTTAAGGTAAGGAGGTCTTCAATTGGCTAGGTATACAGGTCCCTCATGCAGGTTGTGCAGAAGGGAAGGCACGGAGCTGTTTCTTAAAGGTGAGCGTTGCTTCACGGATAAGTGTGCCACTAAGAGAAGGAGCTATCCGCCGGGCCAGCACGGTCAGGGGCGCGTGAAAGTATCTGATTACGGCACTCAGCTGCGCGAGAAGCAGAAGGTGCGCCGTATTTATGGGATCCTCGAGAACCAGTTCCGCGGCTACTTCGAGCAGGCTGACCGGATGAAAGGTGTAACGGGCGAGAACCTGCTCTTCCTCCTCGAGAGGAGGCTGGACAACGTGGTGTACCGCCTCGGCTTCGCCACTTCCCGTTCGGAAGCGCGCCAGCTGGTGCGTCACGGCCACTTCACTCTCAACGGCCGCAAGGTGAATATCCCCTCTATCCAGGCGAAAGCGGGCGACGTGCTGCAGGTGCGCGAGAAGAGCCGCAAGATCGCGAGCATCACTGAATCCCTCGAAGGCGTCGTGCGCAGGGGCATCCCGCAGTGGCTCGAGCTGGACAAGGATGCTTTCAAAGGCACCGTGAAACTCCTCCCGGTACGGGAAGACATCACCATGCCGATTCAGGAACAGTTGATCGTCGAGCTCTACTCCAAGTAAAGGCTGACTCAACCGATACAGGGGGATTCAATGTATAGAAACTGGCGCGATCTGATCAAACCGAAGAAGCTCCAGGTTGAGACAGAGACGCTCACCAATACATACGGCAAGTTCTACGCCGAACCCTTCGAAAGGGGGTTCGGCACCACACTCGGCACCGCACTTCGCCGGGTGCTCATCTCCTCGCTGCAGGGAGCCGCTATCGTCTCCGTGAAAGCGAAAGGTGTGCTGCACGAATTTTCCGCTATCCCGGGTGTCACCGAGGACGTCACCGACATCATCCTGAACCTGAAAGGTGTACGCCTCAAGATGCACGGCAACGAGCCGCGCGTCATCAGGATCGTTCAGAAGGGCGAAGGTGTGGTGAAGGCGAAGGACATCATCACTGACCAGAACGTGGAGATTCTCAACCCCGAGCACCACATCGCCACCTGCTCCAAGGATGCAAACCTGGAGATGGACCTTGTTGTGAAAGTCGGCAAAGGGTACGTTCCCGCCGACCGCAACCGCGACGAGAAGGCACCGGTGGGGACGATCCCCATCGACGCGATCTTCTCCCCGATCTCCAAGGTCAACTTCACCGTCACCAACGCCCGCGTCGGGCAGATCACAGACTACGACAAGCTCACTGTCGAGCTGTGGTCCGACGGCAGCGTGAAGCCCCAGGATGCAGTCGCCTACGCATCGAAGATCATCAAGGATCAGCTCTCCATCTTCATCAACTTCGACGAGGATGTGGAGCCCCAGGAAGAGGCCGAGCCGGAAGAGGAGAGGGAGCGGTTCAACGAGAACCTGTACCGTTCCGTCGACGAGCTGGAGCTTTCGGTCCGCTCCGCGAACTGCCTCAAAAATGCCGGGATCAAGCTCATCGGCGAGCTCGTCTCCCGCACCGAGGCGGAGATGCTGAAGACCCAGAACTTCGGCAGGAAGTCCCTGAACGAGATCAAGGACATCCTGGTGGACATGGGGCTTACGCTCGGCATGAAGCTGGACAACTTCCCTGATCCAGAGGTAATGCGTCGTCTGCGTGGTGAGCAGAAGGAAGAATAGTCCGAAAGGATCTTACTCATAGATAGAAAGGAAGTGAAACGGCATGCGTCACAATAATGCGGGTAGAAGATTAGGAAGGACCACGAGCCACCGTACTGCGATGTTCAGGAACATGGTGACTTCGTTTCTCGAGCACGAAAAGATCACCACTACGGACGCCAAGGCGAAGGAGCTCCGCTCCATCGCTGAGCGTATGATCACCCTCGGCAAGAAGGGCGATCTGCACGCGACGAGGCAGGCTGCTGCCTTCATCCGCGACAAGAAGGTTGTGACGAAGCTGTTCTCCGTCATCGCACCTCGCTTCGCTGATCGTCCCGGCGGCTACACCAGGATCATCAAGCTGGGGATCCGCCCCGGCGACAATGCTCCGGTATCCGTTCTGGAACTGGTGGAAGCGGAGATGAAGCCGAAGAAGGCTGCCAAGCCGGCACCGGCCAAGGCCGCCGTCGAAGCTGCTCCGGCAGCAGTAGCTGTCGAGGCCGAGACTCCGGCAGAGTAAGCTGCACCGCGAGAGAGAAGTAAGACAAAAGGCACGGGAAACCGTGCCTTTTGTCGTCTCTGCACTCCCTCCCTGATTCACCCCTGCGCACCCTTCCGTCTTTCCTCCTCGTTTCCTCTTCCGCTGCCGCCGTAGCGATCTTTCTTTACACGAAAAGCCCCTCTCTGCTACTATGTGCGGCTAATGAAGATAAAACGCCTCGAGATAATCGGATTCAAGTCGTTCCAGGACCGTGCCGTCCTTGACTTCCCCCAGGCTATCACCGGTGTCGTCGGCCCTAACGGCTGCGGCAAGTCGAATGTCGTCGACGCCATCCGCTGGGTGATGGGGGAGCAGTCCGCCAAGAACCTGCGCGGCAAGGCGATGGAGGACGTGATCTTCAACGGGACCGAGTTCCGCAAGCCCCTCGGCATGGCGGAGGTCTCCCTCTTCTTCTCCACCGAGGACGGCCGCGTCCCCGCTAAATACCTCAACTTCTCCGAGATCCAGGTCACCAGGCGGCTGTACCGGGACGGCGAGAGCGAATACCTTCTCAACAAGACCCCCTGCCGGCTTCTGGACGTCGCCGAGCTCTTCATGGACACCGGTATCGGTGCGCGCGCCTACTCCATCATCGAGCAGGGGAAGATCGGGATGATCCTCCACGCCAAGCCGGAGGAGAGGCGCTTCCTCATCGAGGAGGCGGCGGGGGTGACGAAATTCAAGGCGCGCAAGCAGGTGGCGCTTAAAAAGATCGAGGTGACGCGCCAGAACCTCCTGCGCATCGGCGACATCATCTCCGAGATCAAGAGGCAGATGAACGGGCTGCAGCGCCAGGCGAAGAAGGCGGAGCGTTTCAGGGAACTGCGCCAGGAGCTGAAGGAGATAGAGCTTCTCTCTGCCGCGAAGGGATTTACCGCGCTCGAAAGCGAGCGTGCCGCGCTCGGGGCGGAAGTCGGCACGCTGGCAAAGCGCTGTGACGACTTCACCCTCGCCGTGGCCGGAGCTGAACTGACGGTGGAGGATCGCAGACTCGCCCTGGTCGACATGGAGCGCCGCCTCTCCTCGGCGCAGGAGGAGATATTCCGGGTGAAGGGGGAGTATTCCTCCGCGGAGAATCGTCTCGAGTTCCAGCGGCGCGAGCTCTCCCAGCTTGAGCGCCAGGGGGACCGCTTCGCCGACGAGATGAAGGCGCTCGAGGTGAGGCTGGCCGAGGCGCAGGCGGAGGTGGAGAACCTTTCAGTACGTGCCGTTTCTCTCGTTGAGGAGGTGGCTCGCGAAGAAGAGGCGCTTGCCGACCGCCAGAGCCTTCTGGAGGAGATGTCGCACGGCGAGTCGCAGATTGGGCGCGAGCTCGACGAGGCGCGGCGCCAGATGTTTGCTGCGCTCGCGGAGGGTGCCCAGGCAGCGAACCAGCACGCCGGCGTCACCAGGAGGGTCTCCGCCATTGAAGAGAAGCTCCAGGCCGGGGCGCGGGAGAGGATACTTCTCGCCGAGCGTCTGGAGGAGGCAAGGCAGCGCGTCGATACCCTGAACTCGACGCAGCGCAACCTTTCCGACAGGAAAGATGTAGTAGAGGAGGAGCTGCGCACCGTCACCGTGCGGGAAGCGGAGCTCAAGCAGGCACAGGAGCGTGGCGAGCGCGAGCTGCAGGGACGACGCGAGGAGCTGACCGCCGCCTCCTCGCGGCTGAAGTCTTTGCGCGAGCTCGAGGAGCAGTTCGCCGGCTACGGCCAGGGGGTGCGAAACCTCCTTCTTGCCGAGCCGTTCAAGGATGCGCCATTCACCATGCTTGCCGATGCCCTGGAAGTTGAGCCCGCCTACGAGGTGCCGCTCGAATCGGTCCTGGGCGAGCGGCTGCAGTATCTCCTGTGCGGTTCCCGCGACTCCGCCCTCGATGCCGTCGAGCACCTCAAAGGTAGCTCCGGCGGTCGCTGCACCTTCATCACCGCACCCCCTTCCGTCGAGCGATTCGCCGCACCCCCGGCCGGAGCGGGTGATCTGCGGGGGAAGGTTTCCATCGCCGACCACCACGCCCCGTTCATCGAGCCCCTTCTGGAGGGGGCGTACCTCGCCTCCGATCTCCCCGCAGCCCTCGCCCTGGCAGGTGAGTTCCCGCGTCTGACCTTTGTTACTCTCGACGGGGACACCGTTCACGCTGGAGGGATTGTCAACGGAGGGTCGCAGGAGCCTGCGCAGCAGGGGATCATCCACAAGAAAAGGGAGATCAAGGATCTCGCCGCGCAGGTCTCGCGCCTCACCGACCAGGTGGCGGAACTCTCGCGTCTGAAAGAGGAGCGCAAGGAGCAGATCGCCGAGGCGGAAGCCGAGCGTGTGGAACTGCGCCAGGAGGTGCACCGCCTCGACATCCAGATCCTCAACGCGGGGAAGGACCTCCAGACCGCCGCCGCCGATTGCCGCAGGATCGAGGAGAGCGAAGCCGTGCGCGAGATGGAGCACGAGCAGCTGACCGAGGAGCGCGACCTCCTCCTCCAGGAGCTCAAGGAGAGCGAGGCGAAGAAAGCCGGTGCCGAGGAGCGGAAGGTGCAGCTCGAGGTTCGCGTCGAGGAGCTCGCCGGTCGTCTGCGCGAGGCGAAGGAGGAGATGGAGCAGGCGCGCGAGCTCGTGACCGCCCTGAAGGTGAGGGTTGCTTCCCTGAAGGAGCAGGAAGGCGCCACCGAGCGGGGACTCCGCCGGGCGGAGGTCCTCTGCAGCGAGCTCACGGCGAAGATCTCCTCCCACGCAAGAGACATCGAAGGTTCCGGCTCCGAGAAGGAGAAGCTGCTGCAAGGGATCGAGGAGGCGGAAGCGGCACTGCGGACCCTCGCCCGGAAGCAGCGGGAGGCGGATCTCGCCCTGGTGGCAGCCCGCGAGGGGTTCGAGACACAGAACGCCCTCGTGCAGGAAGAGGACCAGCGTCTGAAGGTCCTGCGCGGCGACGCCTCCGCCGCGCGCGAGATCTTCAACGGAAAGAGCCTGCGCCTGTCCGAGGTCAACCTCAAGCTCTCGCACCTGGAGGACGCCCTGAGGGACCGCTACCGGATGGACCTCTCCGAGGTGCTGGCGACGTACGCGGACCGGGAGTGGGACGAGGCTGCGTCGAGCGCCCGCCAGGTCGACCTGCAGCGCCTCATCGAAGAGGTAGGCGAGGTGAACCTCATGGCCATCGACGAATTCCGCGAGATGGAGGAGCGCTTCGCCTTCCTCACCACGCAGAGGGACGACCTGGAAGAGTCGATGAACGCGCTGCAGAAGGCGATCCAGAAGATAAACCGCACCACCAGGAAGCGCTTTCTGGAGACCTTCCAGCAGGTGAACGACAAGTTCCAGCAGATCTTCCCCCGTCTTTTCTGTGGCGGACAGGCGGAGCTTCGCCTTACCGACGAGGAGGACCTCCTCGCCACCGGGCTGGAGATCATCGTGCAGCCCCCGGGCAAGAAGCTGCAAAACGTCTCCCTCCTATCCGGCGGGGAGAAGGCGCTTACCGCCGTCGCGCTGATTTTCTCCATCTTCCTGATCAAGCCTTCCCCCTTCTGCCTCCTCGACGAGGTCGATGCGCCGCTGGACGACGCCAACATAGGGAGGTTCAACGACATGGTGCGGGAGATGAGCGCCACCAGCCAGTTCATCATCATCACCCACAACAGGGCGACGATGGCAGTGGCCGATACCTTGTACGGCGTCACCATGGAAGAGCCAGGGGTCTCGAAGCTCGTCTCCGTGCGCCTCAATGCGGGCGCATCCGCGTAGAGGTGGGCTCGTGGCGGTGAGGCTTTGTACTGCGATGTTGATTTTCAGGAGGGTAGCGTGCCTTTCAAGTTGCTGCTGACCGAGCTTGTTGAAGGTGTTCCCGGCGCCAGCGGCGCCATACTGGCGGACTGGGAGGGTGAGGCGGTCGAACAGCATACCCTCCTCGACCCGTACGAGATGAAGGTTACCGCGGCTCACTGGGGGATCATCCTGAGCAGCATGAAGGGTATGGGAAAGAAGCTTCCCATGGGGGATGTCGGGGAGGGTATAATCACCACGGATGCCCAGCATGTCCTCGTGGGTGCCGTCGGTGAGGATTACACCCTGGTGATGACCCTGTCGCGCTCGACCCTGCCGCTCATGGCGCTGCGAAGCTTCCGCTGTACCGTTGAACGGCTTAAAAAGGAGATTTACTGATGGCCGAGGAGAATAAAGGCTTTCTGAAGGGGCTTTGGGGGCGGCTTGGCGGGAAGGCGCAGCAGTCGGAGTCGGAACAACCGGACGCGCCGGAAAGGACCGAGCCGGAGGTGCCTGTGAAGGAGACCGCTCCACCGCAGCCGCCGCAGGGAGCTCCCCCCGTGGCGCAGGAGGAACTCCTGCTGCCGGTGCAGGAACCGGAGGGAGGCGAGGCGGAGGAGCCGGCGAAGCGCGGCTTCTTCGAGCGCTTCGCGAAGTTCCCGCTCGGCAAGGAGACTCCCGAGGAGGAGGCGGTTGCGGAGCCTGTTGCGAAGCCCTCCCTATTCGACCGCCTGAAGCAGGGGCTGAGCCGGACCCACGAGAGCATCGTCGGGCGCGTTGATGCCCTCCTGCTCGGCAAGAAGCGGATCGACGCCGACACTCTCGAAGAGCTGGAGGAGATCCTCATAACCGCCGATATCGGCGTAAAGACGACGGTTGATCTCGTGCGCACACTCGAGCAGCGCATGAAGCGAAACGAGCTGCAGGACGGCGATGCGCTGAAAAAGGCATTGAAGGAGGAGATCCTCCTGCGCCTCCAGGAGCATGCCGCTCCCCTCGCCGTCACCGGCGCCACCCCCTTCGTCATTCTGGTGATCGGTGTGAACGGGGTCGGGAAGACCACTACCATCGGGAAGCTCGCCGCGAAGTACCAGGGTGAGGGGAAGAAGGTCCTTCTGGCCGCCGCCGACACCTTCCGCGCCGCCGCCGCCGAGCAGCTGGAGCTTTGGGCCCGGAGAGTCGGTGCGGATCTGGTGCGGCACAAGGAAGGGGCGGATCCTTCCGCCGTGGTTTTCGATGCCTGCAAGGCCGCGGTCGCGCGCGGCACGGACGTGCTCATCATCGACACAGCCGGACGCATGCACACGAAGGTGAACCTCATGGAGGAGATGAAGAAGATCCGCCGTGTCGTCAGCCGCGAGATCCCGGAGGCGCCGCACGAGACGCTTCTCGTCCTCGATGCGGGTACCGGGCAGAACGCGCTCTCCCAGGCGAAGCTCTTCAAGGAGGCGGCATTTGTCTCCGGCGTGGCGCTCACGAAGCTGGACGGCACCGCCAAGGGGGGGATCGTCGTCGCGGTGAGTCAGGAGTATTCCCTGCCGGTGCGCTTCATCGGAGTCGGGGAGAGCGTGGAGGACTTGCGCGAATTCGATCCGGTCGACTTCGTCGAGGCGCTTTTTCAATAATTCCTTGACTTTTGAAGGCGTCTTCGCCTACACTTTGACCGCAAAAATAGATGGCTGCGAGCGGTGTTATGCTGGATGAACTTGAGAAAAGGATCGTTTCCCTGCTGGATGCCGTGAAGGCGCTGCGCCGGGAAAATTCTCTCCTGGCAGAGGAGAACGAGCGGCTGAAAGCCGAGCGGGGCACCCTCACCGCCCGTATCGACGCCATCCTCAAAAGGTTGGAAGGCCTTTGACTTCGCTCACGACGCACAATATAAAGATCCTCGGGCGTGAGCTCCAGGTGAAAAGCACCGCCGCGGCGCAGCATGTCGCGGAGGTGGAGGCCCTTGTCAACGCGAAGCTGGCAGAGGCGGAAAAAGCTGTACCTAGCGGGGATACCCAACTCGTGGTTATTCTTGCGATGATGAATATTGCCGAGGCCTACCTGGCGGTACGGAAAGAGCATGAGGCGGGACAGAAAGCGCTGGAGCAGCGCGTCTCGCACCTCATGACCCTTCTGGACAGCCAGGCGGGGTGAGGTTTCAGGTCTCTTGCGGGAGATTCACCATATAGCGGCTGATAAGTCGGCTAGTAAAGTCTTGCCAGAACCGGCACGGCCTGTATTTTTCGCCGGTTTGCCCATAGGTAGCCTAAAGGCGCATGTTTCTTGTCCTGGGATCAAGGGGCTTCACATATAGAGTTCAATGGCGCTTCAATTGAACGCGGCCCTTTCTACCGATACTGTCAATTCTCTCCTGGTCGCAGTCCAGTCGCATCCCCCCGTTTGTCCACCTGTCTCCTCGGACGGCCTTTCGTCCGCACCTCCGCAGCAACGTCTCTACTTTTCAACGGTGAGTTATGCCGAAACGCAGTCTCAGATCAGGGGCTCTCGCCAGGCGTGGTGAGCTGACCCCGGCAGAGGTCGCTTCGTTAAGCGATGCCGTGCAGCGGCGCTTCCTTTCGTTGCCCGAGTTCGCCGCGGCAAGCACGGTGGCGCTCTACTCGCCGATCCGCAACGAGGTCGAGACCTCGCTCGTCGCCCGGGAGGCGCTTCGCCTCGGGAAGGAGCTCCTCTTTCCAGCCGTGGTCGGACCGGAGCTTGAGTTTCGGCGGGTGGCGGCTCTCTCCGACCTCGCCCGCGGTGCCTTCGGGATTCTGGAGCCGCAGGGGGAGCCGCGGCACCCTCTCACTGCCGACCTCATCGTTGTCCCCGGGGTCGCCTTCGACCTTTTCGGGCGGCGCATCGGGTACGGAAGGGGATTTTACGACAGGGCGCTGCACCGCATGGAAGGGAGCGGGCGCCTGGTCGGTTTCTGTTACGATTTTCAGCTGGTGGAAGAGATTGCCGGCGAACCGCACGACGTGATGATGGATCTCGTCGTCACCGAAGCAGCTGCGGTTCGCGTTAAAAAAATATAGTTGGGGAGGTACGAATGAGCACTTACATCATGATATCGATTATCCTCGTGCTGGTGGCTGGAGGTGCCGGCTACGCCGTCGGCAACATCCTGCGCAAGAGGCTTTCTGATTCTCTCGTTGCCAATGCCGAGGTTACGGCCGCAAAGGTCGTCGAGGACGCCAAGCGCGAGGCAGAGGTCATCACCAAGGAAGCCGCGGTCCAGGCCAAGGACGAGGTTTACCAGGCAAAGGCGGAGTTTGAGCGGGAGACCAAAGAGAAACGGCGGGACCTGCAGGCCCTCGAGAAGAGGCTGCAGCAAAAGGAAGAAAATCTCGACAAGAAGGCGGACGTACTCGATCAGCGCGACGCCGATTTTCTGAAGCGTGAGCAGTCGATGGGGCAGCGCGAGCAGGGGCTGACCGTAAAGCAGCAGGAGCTTGTTCAGAAGGAAGAGAATCTGGATGTCCTGGTGGCCGAGCAGCGCGCCCGCCTGGAGCAGATAAGCGGCATGACCTCCGCGGAGGCGAAGAAGGTCCTCATGGACGCCATGGAGGACGAGGCGAAGCTCGACGCCGCGAAGCGGATCAAGCTCATGGAGGAAGAGGCGAAGGAGACCGCTGACAAGAAGTCGAAGGAGATCCTGGCGCTCGCCATGCAGCGCTACGCCGGCGAGTACGTGGCCGAGCGTTCCGTCTCCGTCGTCGCGCTTCCTTCCGACGAGATGAAGGGGCGCATCATCGGGCGCGAAGGGCGCAACATCAGGGCGCTCGAGGCTGCCACCGGGATCGACCTCATCATCGACGACACCCCCGAGGCGGTCATCCTCTCCGGCTTCAACCCGGTGCGCCGCGAGGTGGCAAAGCTCTCCCTGCAGAAGCTTATCGCCGACGGCCGCATCCATCCGGGGCGCATCGAAGAGGTGGTGGCAAAGGCAGAGGAGGAGATCGAGCAGGCGATGAAGGAGGCTGGTGATCAGGCCGCCTTCGACCTCGGCGTGCACGGCATCCACCCGGAGATCCTGAAGCTCATCGGGCGACTGAAGTACCGCACCTCCTACAGCCAGAACGTGTACCAGCACTCCCTCGAGGTCGCCTTCCTCTGTGGCATCATGGCGGCCGAGCTCGGCATAAACGTGAAACAGGCGAAGCGTGCCGGTCTTCTGCACGACCTCGGAAAAGCGGTCGACCACGAGATCGAAGGGTCCCATGCAGTCATCGGTGCCGAGATCGCCAAGAAGTACGGCGAGAGCCCGAAGATCGTGCACGCCATCATGGCGCACCACGAGGACGAAAAGCCGGCGTCTGTTCTGGCGATCCTCGTGCAGGCAGCGGACGCACTCTCCGGCGCACGCCCCGGCGCGCGTCGAGAGATGATGGAGACGTACGTGAAGCGCCTCGACGACCTCGAGCGCATCGCCACCTCCTTCGACGGCGTCACCAATTCCTTCGCCATCCAGGCAGGGCGCGAGATCCGCGTCATGGTGGCGAGCGAGCAGGTCTCCGACGAGCGCGCTCTCTTCCTCGCCAAAGATATTGCAAAGAAGATCGAGAACGAGATGACCTACCCCGGGCAGATCAAGGTGAACGTCATCAGGGAAACCAGGGCGACCGAATATGCCCGTTAAGCTCCTCTTTGTCGGGGACATCGTGGGGAAACCCGGTAGAGAAGCGCTCTCCCGGGAACTGCACCGTATCGTCGACCGGCACATGATCGACCTCGTGATCGCCAACGGCGAAAACGCCGCCGGAGGGTTCGGCCTGACGGTGGAGACGGCGAACGAGCTGTTCAAGTGCGGCATCCACGCCATCACCTCCGGCAACCATATCTGGGACAA
>NZ_CP087999.1:5035000-5258610 GCF_021044625.1 Geomonas sp. RF6
TCGTGGGCCACACCGACCTTCAGGGTGAGATCGCCGACGCCGATGTTGGCAACCCTGACCCCTTCCATACCGCGCAGTTCGGTGAAGTCGAGCTTCGGCAGCTCGGTCTTCGTGGCGAGCTCGTAGGCGGTCCTGACAGCTGCCTCGAGAACCCCGCCGGTAGCGCCGAAGATGACTGCGGCGCCGGTGGACTCGCCCAGCGGCCTGTCGAAATCGGAGTCAGGCAGCGACGGGAAGTCGATGTTGGAACGCTTGATGAGGCGTGCCAGCTCGCGGGTGGAGAGAACGATGTCGACGTCGCGGTTGCCGTTCACGGAGAACTCCGGACGGGATGCCTCGTACTTCTTGGCAAGGCACGGCATGACGGAGACAACGACCATCTTCTCGCGCGGAATCCCGAGCTGCTCGGCGAAGTACGTCTTTGCCACGGCGCCGAACATCTGCTGCGGGGACTTCGCGGTGGAAGGAACGTCGAGGAGATCAGGGAACTGATGCTCGAAGAACTTCACCCACGCCGGGCAGCAGGAGGTCATGATCGGGAGCTTCACGCTCTTGTCACCTTCGAGGAAGCGGGTGAGGCGGTCCAGGAACTCGGACCCTTCTTCCATGATGGTGAGGTCGGCGGTGAAGTCGGTGTCGAAGACGTAGTTGAAGCCGAGTTCCCTGAGGGCGGTGGTCATCTTGCCGGTGACCAGGGTCCCTGCGGGGAGGCCGAGGTCCTCGCCGAGAGCGGCGCGGACAGCCGGAGCGGTCTGCACGACAACCACTTTCTCCGGATCGGCCAGAGCCTCGATGACGCTCCAGGTGTGATCCTTCTCGACGAGGGCGCCCACCGGGCAGACCGCGGTGCACTGACCGCAGTTGGTGCAGGAGGTGTCGGCGAGGTTCATTTCGAACGCCGGTGCGACGACGGCGGTGAAGCCCCTGTTCACGCCGGAAAGGACGTTGCATGTCTGGACGTCGTTGCACATCGTCTCACAGCGACGGCACATAACGCATTTGTCCATGTCGCGGATGATGGACTCGGAGAAGTCCTTGCGATAGGTGGACATCTGGCCGCCGTCGTACGGGGACTCACGCAGGCCGAACTTGGTGGAGAGGTCCTGCAGCTCGCACTCGCCGGACTTCTGGCAGACCAGGCAGTCCTTCGGGTGGTCGGAGAGGAAGAGCTCCATGACGGTCTTGCGGGCGTTCAGCACGCGCACGGTGTTCGATTTGATGACCATACCGTCCGTTACCGGGGTGGCGCAGGCCGGGGCGAGGTTTCTGCGCCCTTCGACTTCGACCACGCACACGCGGCAGGTAGCGAGCTGGTTGTTCACCTTGAGGTGCTCAAGGTTCAGGTAGCAAAGGGTCGGGATGTCCACGTGCAGCTTCTTTGCAGCTTCCAGAATGGTACTGCCCGCCGGCACCGTGATCTGTTTACCATCTATAGTGATGTTCGCGATTGACATAATACAGTCGCTCCTTTTCTATTGTTTGGTGATAGCGTCAAACTTGCACTTCTCGAGGCAGGCGCCGCACTTGATGCAGGTCTTCTGATCAATGGTGTGGACTTCCTTAACTTTGCCGGAGATGCAGTTGACCGGGCAGACGCGGGCGCAGGCGGTGCAGCCGACGCACTTTTCAGGAACGATCGTGTACTGGAGCAGGGCGCTGCACACCCCGGCCGGGCACTTGTGATCTTCGATGTGCGCCTTGTACTCGTCCTCAAACACGCGCATGGTGGAGAGGATCGGGTTGGGCATCGTCTGGCCGAGACCGCAAAGGGCGGTGTCTTTTACGGTGACGCTGAGCTGCTTCAGGCGGGCGATGTCTTCGTTCGTCCCTTTGCCCTGGGTGATCTTCTCCAGCATCTCGTAGAGACGCTTCGAGCCGACGCGGCACGGAGTACATTTGCCACAGGTCTCGTCCATGGTGAAGTCGAGGAAGAACTTCGCAACGGAGACCATGCAGTCGTCCTCGTCCATGACGATCATACCGCCGGAGCCCATCATGGACCCTTTGGCGATGAGGTTGTCGTAGTCGATCGGGGTGTCGAGGTCCTTGTAGGTCAGTGCGCCGCCGGAAGGACCGCCGGTCTGTACCGCCTTGAACTTCTTGCCGCCGAGGATGCCGCCGCCGATCTCGAAGATGACCTCATTGAGGGTGATCCCCATGGGGACCTCGATGAGACCGACGTTCTTGATCTTGCCGGCGAGTGCGAAAACCTTGGTACCTTTCGACTTCTCGGTGCCGATGGAGGAGAACCAGTCGGCGCCCTTCAGCATGATCGGAACGATGTTGGCGAAGGTCTCGACGTTGTTGATAGCGGTCGGTTTCCCCCAGTAGCCGGACTCTGCCGGGAAAGGCGGCTTGGTGGTGGGCTCGCCGCGCTCCCCTTCCATGGAGTGGATGAGGGCGGTTTCCTCGCCGCAGACGAAGGCGCCTGCGCCATATTTCAGCTCGATGTCGAAGCTGTGGCTGGAGCCGAAGATGTTGTCGCCGAGAACGCCGAGGTTGCGGGCGTCGTCGATCGCCTTCTGGAGGCGCTTGATGGCGAGCGGGTACTCTGCACGGATGTACACGGTCCCCTTGGTGGCGCCGATGGCGTAACCACAGATCGCCATAGCCTCCACGACGGAGTGCGGGTCACCTTCGAGAACGGCGCGGTCCATGAATGCACCCGGGTCCCCTTCGTCGGCGTTGCAGACGACGTACTTCTGGTCGGCCTGGTACTTGGAAGCGACTTCCCACTTCACGCCGGTCGGGAAGCCCCCGCCCCCACGGCCACGAAGCCCGGCCTTCTTGATCTCGTTCACGACGTCGGCAGGTGTCTTGTTGGTCACCGCATCCGCAAGAGCCTCATACCCACGAGTAGCGATGTACTCGTTGATGTTCTCAGGATCGATGAAACCGCAATTCCTGGTGGCAATCCTGATTTGCTTTTTCACTGCTTCCATTATGGTCCCCCTCTCCTAAGCTCTTTGATAGTTAACGGGAATGACACCTTCGAGGAGCTCACCGTTTTTGATGTACTTCTCGACGATAGCTTCAGCCTTCGCGGCATCGACGTAGCCAAAGACGACCGGCTCCTTGCCGGGGATCTTTACCTCAACGGTCGGCTCTGCGAAGCAGTAGCACATGCACCCCGACTGGGTGAACTCGACGGAGCCGAGGCCGTTTTTGGCAACGGCGGCCTTCATGACGTCGAGAGCGGTCTGCCCGCCGGAGGCGATGCTGCAGGTGCCGAGGGAGACGTTGACGATGGTATTGGTATTCTGCACAGCCTTTTCCTGCAGCTGTTTCCTCAGGTTCGTGAGGTCAGCAAGAGACTTGATCTTTTCCATTTATCCCGTACCTCCTATTTGAATTCGGCTATGATGTCTTTGACCTGGTCGGGGGTCACGTTTGCGAACGTCTTGCCGTCGACCGTGAGGACCGGAGCGAGAGCGCAGGCGCCGACGCAGCGGAGGACATCGATGGAGAACTTGCCGTCCTTGGTGACCTCGCCAACTTCAACGCCGAGCTGCTCCTTGAAGGCGTGGATGACCTTCTCGGAACCCTTGACGAAGCAGGCGGTGCCGTTGCAGATGGAGATCGGATGCTTCCCTTTCGGGACCATGGTGAAGTACGTGTAGAAACTCACCACGCCGTAGACCTGGGCCAGCGAGGTACCCATGAGCTGGGCAACCGTCTGCTGAACCTCCATCGGCAGGTAGCCGAACAGGCTCTGGGCCTTGTGCAGGGCCGTCACCAGATGCCCTTCCTTGGTGGGCAGGCTGTTGACGAACTCCTCCAGCTCCCGGGTAAGCGCTTCCGGCAGCTTGGTGCGCGGCGGTAAACTACATCCCCCTGTGAACTGACACGTTGAACCGGTTTGCATAATACACCTCTCCTTTCTTTGATGTGGCGCATCGCCTGCGACACTTGCTACCTACATACTCGGTTTGTGCAAACAACCTTGACTCAATGTTCCCTCACCTGAAGCTTCACCTTCTCTATACCAGTGCAGCGCCCCTCCGTTTCTGTCATAGCGACAGGGGAGAGACGCTCACCTCATTGCAGACATTTGCTCCGGAATCTCTCCAGAAGCCATTGGCACCAATTCTCCATTCCCGCGCCGGTCCGGCAGGAGATCTCGAAGAGGGGTGCTGCGGGGTTCAGCCCCTGCACCGTCTCCCGGAACCGTCCCCAGTCGAAGTCCTCGCTGTCGCGGGAGTCGATCTTGTTCAGGAGAATGGCATCGGCCTTTATGAAGATGGCCGGGTACTTCGCGGGCTTGTCGTGCCCTTCAGGCACGCTCGCGATGACGACATTTACGTCCTCCCCCATCCCGAACTCCGCCGGGCAGACCAGGTTGCCGACGTTCTCGATGAAGAGGATGCTCGGGGTGTCGTAGGAGAAGCGATCGAGCACCTTGCCGATCATCGGCGCATCGAGGTGGCACATGTTCCCGGTGTTGATCTGCACCACCGGAATACCGGCCGCGGCGATCTTCTCCGTATCGATGCTGGAGGCGATGTCCCCCTCGATGACCCCGAAGGCAGCCTCCCCGCCGAGTCTCCCGATGGTAGCAAGGATCGTGCTCGTCTTCCCCGCCCCCGGAGATGCCATGATGTTCACGGCGAGGACGCGGTTCAGCGTGAAAAAGTCGTTGTTTTTCTGGGAGAGTTGCTGATTGGCTTCCAGGATGTTCCTGCGCACATCTATCTTCACATCAGTACCCATCAACAACGAGGCCGATCCGCGACGCATACTGTATACACCTATTTTCGTTTACACAAAAATAGAACGTATACAGTTCGTGTTCCGTATACGAACACATTGTTCGTATACGACACATTGAAAGAAACAAGTTTGGGGAGAAGTTTTACTCTAATGAGACATGGAAGGAATTGCGTTTACACAGTCTTCGCTAGTCTCTACTTCAATACTGTCGATATAAAACTCATACCCTTTCGTTACTAACACATCATTGCCTCCGCATGCAAGGCATTTGTAGCAATTTTGGCGGTGTTGTACATTAAAACCGCAGCTCCGGCAGGAAAATTCGGCGGGAACACGCGTGATGGAGAGCCGGGCGGCCTCCGCGATGCTCCCCTTGCTGAGGATATCGAAGTAAAACTGCACCGACTCGTCGACGATGCTGGCCAGATCCCCTATCACCAGGTTCACTCCATACACCTTCCTGACGCTCGTTCCCTGCACCTCGTCAGTGATGATCTTCAACAGTCCTTCCGTTACCGAAAGCTCGTGCATTACCCACCTCAGACACTCTTTGTCCCCTCATCGGGCGTCTCTGCTGCCGCAGGCTTCGCAGGCTGCGCGAAGGAGTCGGCGGACTTGTTGAACACCGCCTCGCGGTACTGGGTATCCTGCACGAGGGAGTCGGTGGGGCAGACGTCGACGCAGATCCCGCAGTAGACGCAGGAAAAGGGGTCGCATTTCCACGTCTTCTCCTTCCGGTCGACCTGGATGCACTGGGACGGACACTTTATCTGACAGACGGTGCAGAAGGTGCACTTCTCTATGTCGATCTTCAGCGTTCCCTTTACATCCTCAAAAGGCTCTCTCGTCTTGAACGGATAGAGACGGGTCGCCGAACCGGTAAAGAAGTTCTTCAAAATGGTAGTCAGCATGAACATGATAATCTCTCCCGGGAAGTTCGGCGCACGCAGCGCTGCGCCGAAGACCTGCCTGCAGGGTTTTCGTTTTCACTCGCCGCGGTGGCGGCTACCTCTCCGTGCAGCTGATGCACGGGTCGATGGTGAGAATGAGGACCGGCACGTCGGCAAGCTCGCACCCCGGCAGGAGCTCGAGAAGCGGCGCCAGGTTGTTGAAGGTCGGCGTCCTGATTCTCAGGCGGTCCAGGAACTTCTTCCCGGTCGCCTTTATGTAGTAGACGCACTCCCCGCGCGGCTGCTCGACACGGCTCACCACCTCGCCCGTGGGGAGCCCCTTCACCTTCACGTTGATCTCCCCTTCCGGAAGCTTCGCAAAGGCCTGGCGGATCAGGTCGATCCCCTGGAAGATCTCGTTGAAGCGGCACAGGGTGCGCGCGTAGGAGTCACCGTCTGTCTCCACCACCGCGTGGAAGTCGAGCATGGAGTAGGCTGCGTACCCTAACTGGCGCATGTCCTGCTCCACGCCGCTCGCCCTGAGCATCGGCCCGCAGGCGCCGAGCTCGAACGCCCTCTCCTTCGTCAGGACGCCGATCCCCACCGTACGCCTCTTCACGGTGTAGTCGTCCATGATGACCGCCTTCAGCTGCTGCACCTCTTTCTCCACGAGCTTCAGGGTGTCGAGGATCCACTTCTGGGTTTCCGGCTTTATGTCGCGCTTCACCCCTCCGACCACGTTCACGGAGACGATGACCCGGTTCCCGGAGGTCGCCTCCTGCAGGTCCATGATCCTCTCCCTGATGCGCCAGCACTGCATGAAGAGGCTCTCGAAGCCGAAGGCGTCGGCAAAAAGGCCGAGCCACAGAAGGTGGCTGTGGATGCGGTGCATCTCCGCCCACACCACGCGCAGAAACTTCGCGCGATCGGGGACCTCGACATCCATGAGCCCCTCAATCCCCTGACAGTAGCACATGGCGTGCAAGGTCGAGCAGATGCCGCAGGTTCTCTCCACGATCTGGATCATCTGGTTGTGATCCCTGATCTCGGCAAGCTTCTCAAGGCCGCGGTGCACGTAGCCGAGCTTCGGGATCGCCTCCACGACGATCTCGTCTTCCAGTACGAGGGAGAGGTGAATCGGCTCGGGAAGAACCGGGTGCTGCGGACCGAACGGTAACGTAGTACGTGCCATCTTCTCTAGACCTCCTGCGCGTCGGCGGGCTTTTTGGCGATCCCTATCTTGCAGAACGGGGTTCTCTGCACTTCCTCGTCGAGATAGAAGGTGCCGTTGAAGTCGATCGGCAGACCCTCGAAGTCGACGCCGAAGTGCTCCTTGATCTCGTTCTCCACCAGGAGCGCGCAGGCAAAGACGGAGGTGATGCTGGAGATCGCGCTCCCCTTCGGGACGATCACCCGCATGCTCCTCAGGTCGAGATCCTTGTCGAAGTGGTAGATGAGATCGATGGCGTCGCCAAGATCGCTCGACGACATCGTCACAAAACGAAAGCCCGTGTCCTTGAAGATCTTGGAGAAGGAGACGACGCGCTCCGTGGGGACGGTGCTGGTGTTCAAGCCGTTTAGTACTCGTGCGTATGTGTTCAAAGTATCGCTCCTTTGGCTAGCGTGCGGAAATGGCTTCGCGCGTCCCGGCGAGCCGCTCGAATATCCCCTCGTCGACCCGCTTCCCCTTCTCGGCGAGCTTCTCCAGGGCGAGCACGATCCCGTCGATGATACGCTCCGGCTTCGGCGCGCACCCCGGGACGTAGGAGTCGACCGGGATGACCTGGTCGACGCCGCCGACCACGTTGTACGCCTCACGGAAGATCCCGCCGGTGGAGCCGCAGGCGCCGATTGCCACCACGACCTTCGGCTCGGGCATCTGATCGTACACGTTCTTCAGAGCCTTCTGGTTCCTGTGGTTCACCGTACCGGTGACGACGAGGATGTCGGCGTGCTTCGGGTTCCCCACGTTCAGGATGCCGAAGCGCTCCACGTCGTAGAGGGGGGTGAGGCAGGCGAGGACCTCGATGTCGCAGCCGTTGCAGCTGCCGCAGTCGAAGTGTATGAGCCAGGGGGACTTGACCCGCGACTTGTTCAGAAGTTTCTTCGGTATCATGTTATTCCTCTTGTTCCTTTCGCTTTCGGACCGTCAGGCCCGGCCACTTCCATCGTCATGGCGCGACTGGCGCGCCCCCCACCCTAGCGGACGTAGATCCAGGTGTAGTTCGCAAAGGAGAGGAGAAGCCCGGCACTCCAGACGTACCCGAGCATCCAGCGCCAGGTCAGGCGGGCGCAGACGTTGTCGATGATGATCTCGGCGAGGTAGGTAAGGACCACCAGAAGCACCATTATGTACACGTTGGTGTGCCAGAAGAGCGCGCAGATCCCCAGCACGAAGACCGTCTCGTACCAGTGGGCGATCTCGATGATGGCGAGATACGGCCCGGAGTACTCGGTCAGCACCCCTTTCACGATCTCCTGGTGCGCGTGGTGCGAGGTGGAGATGTCGAAAGGAGATTTCCTGAGCTTGATCGTCAGCGCGTAGCCGAGCACGATGTACATCAAGGCCAGCGGGATCAGGAGCGGCTCCTGGAACTTCAGGATCTCGGAGATCTTGTAGCTCCCCGTCACGAGATAAATGGAGACAAAGACGAGGATCAGGAGCGGCTCATAGGTGAGCATCTGGATCAGCTCGCGCTGCGCCCCTATCTGGCTGTACGGCGATTGCGCCGCCAGTGCCCCGATAACGAGGAAGACACCCCCCACCGCGAGGACGAAGAAGATGAGCAGCAGGTCGGACTGCAGCGCCAGCAGGACGACGGTCAGGATCGCGGCCACCAGGTAGACGTAGGCGCAGAGGATCTGCCACAGGTTGACGATCATGCTCTCCTTCCCGATGAGCTTCATCACGTCGTAGAAAGGCTGCAGGATCGGCGGGCCGTAGCGCCCCTGCAGGCGTGCGGTGATCTTTCTGTCGATCCCCGCCACCACCCCCCCGACGATCGGGGAGAGGAACAGTGCCAAAGCGATAGCCACCACGTTTTCCATCTTCATCTAGCAACCCCCGCGAAAAGTAGAATAAGTATCACCACCGCTGCGATGTTGATCCAGGTGGAGATCTTCTCCTCCCCGATGAACTCCGAGGCGTAGATATTGGCTGCGGTGTAGTCCTTCCAGACGTTGAAGGGACCCCTGAAGCGCGGCTGGCCAAGATCGGGGTGCTGCTCCCCGCACATGTAGGGGGCGCTGATCACCCGGTGCCCTTTCCTGCGTGCCGCGAGGACCGCGAAGGAGTAGCCGAGGAAGGAAACGATCATGATCGGCAGCACATAGAATGATCCGGCGTCGCTCGGGGCGCCGGCCCCCGCCCCTCCCACGGCTGCGCTGAACGGCAGGGTGGCGGTGGCGACCGCAAGACGCGGGTCGATGAGGTGCGAGTAGGCCCAGGGCGCGACCAGCGAGAGGCCGATCGCTCCCGCAGCGAGGGTGAGGAGCGGGATCTTGATGGCGATCGACTCCTTCCAGGGAGCCTTCCGCGAGCCGAAACCGTGGGTCAGGGTGTCGGTGAAGGCCTTCAGCATCGACACCTCGCGCCCCTGGTCGGTCGCCTCGAGATACGCTCCCGAGACGAGGATCCCTGCCCAGCGCGCCCAGAAGAGCATGGTAAGACCGCTGCCAAGGGCGAGCATCGCCACCACCCAGGGGATGCTCGCCGCCGCCTCGATCGCCATCCACTTGCTCATGAGGGCGCCGAAGGGGGGGATCATCATGGTGAGCATGCCGAGGATGGTGATGCGCGCCACAGCGGGAAAGCGGTTGTACAGGCCGCGCATGTCCTCGATGTCGCGGCTGCCGATGTTGTGCTCGATCGTCCCCACACAGAGGAAGAGAAGACCCTTGGAAACGGCGTGGAAGATGATGAGGAGGATCGCCGCCACAATCGCCGCAGGGGTATTGATCCCGGCGCAGGCGACGATGAGGCCGAGGTTCGCGATGGTGGAGTAGGCCAGTATCTTCTTCCCGTTACGCATGTTCACCGCCAGCATCGAGGTGGCGAGGAAGGTAAAGGCGCCGAAGGTGGCCACCATGAGGCTGAGCGTCGTGCCGGCGTAGGCGGGCGCCAGGCGCACGATGAGGTATACCCCCGCCTTCACCATGGTACTGGAGTGCAGGAGCGCCGAGACCGGGGTAGGCGCCACCATCGCGCCGCACAGCCACGACTGGAACGGCACCTGGGCCGCCTTCGTGAAGCCTGCAAAGCAAAGGAGCGCCAGCGGCAGAAGGACGCCGAGTGACGGGTCGTGGTGCTGCACCAGGTACTGCAGCGACAACGACGCAGTCGTCCCGGTATTCTTGTACAGGAAGATGATCGCCGCGACGAAGGCGACGCCGCCGAGCATGTTCATCCACAGGGCGCGGGAGCCGTTCTTTATGGCGATGTCCGTCCCGTCGTGGCTTATGAGCATGAAGGAACAGAGCGTGGTGACTTCCCAGAAGAAATAGACCCACAGGAGGTTATTGGCGAAGACGAGCCCGTTCATCGCCCCGAGAAAGACCATCAGGAAAAAGAAGAAGCGCGGCTGCCGCGTCCTCTTCAGGTGCAGATGGTGCTCGTGCTCCTCCATGTAGGGGATACCGAAGATACAGATCAGCGACCCCACGATGGAGATGATCAGGTTCATGATGATGGAGAGGTCGTCGCCGTAAAAGGCGGGCATAACCTCCACATGATGCACCATCTTGAACTCGAAGTAGGCCAGGGGGAGGATCTGGAGCACCGTCAGGAGCATGATCAGCGGATTGCGGCGGCTCCAGCCGATCCCGAAGATCAGGAAGAGAAGCCCGAAGTCCGCTGCCGTGACGAGGAGGTTGACTTTCAGCCCCAGGATCGAGTCGGGAGTGTAGGAGAAGGCACCGTGGTTGTAGAACAGTAGGGAGCTCACAGCAAGACATACACCTGTACATACCACGATGTAACTTCTTGCTTTGCTGCTTCCTGCGACATAACAGAGAATCGCAGATACTACCGGCAGCAGGATACAGATACCAATTAATGTATCAAGCATCTCTTTCGTTACCTCCTCTAAGGCTCTACGTTAAAGTTTTGGCCAATCAGAAACAGTTATCTCGTCTCTATCGGTTGTCAAGCCGTGCGACTTTAAAAAAAAACGTGGATCTATGTCAGGGAGCTGGCGCGGCTGATGGCATCAGACAGCATGTGCTGTTGCCTGAGTCATAACCTGGAAGTAAGCGGAGAAGAGAAGCGGAAGTGCCTGGAAAATCAGGATTAGGAGGAGCCGTGTGAGGACAAGTTCACTCTACAGGATCGGGTTTAAAAAAACAACACCCTCAGTTCCGCCACACGAAACATCCCTTTTCCCATCTCCAGGGCGTACCGCACCCTCCGCTTCGCCAGCGACAGCGACTTGAGGAGCAAAAAAGGAACCAACTATTGCCCCGCCGGAGGGGCGAGAGGGAGTTTCGGAATGGGTAACTATTTGAAAGTTGAAGGAGAGGCAACGTATACTGCAAGACGTATACCACCCGTATACCCTATCCGGGGGTGGCGTTCTAAAAAAGGGTAGTACAACAGGAGCCCGCAGAGGGGGTCCTAGACAGGCGCCAATCAACATTTTACAGTGTTTACAACATGTTGGAGCATGTTCCCCTTCTGCACGCTCCAAAAGAGCGCACCGGTTCCATTATGGAACAGGTGTCAGAAAGCCGTCACTGCGGATGTTCCAGATCGGGACTGACCTCCTCGAGAAGGGCTCATCAACTCCGATGGTATGTACATAATACACCTGAGCCAATTTCCACCTTATCGACACTTCTTAATTAGTGGTACGTGTCTTGCTCTCTAACGGCACCCACCGCAGCGGCAGCGGATGGCCCTTCCGGATTCCGGAAGGAACCGGAGATGGAAGAGAATAAGGATGGTTGCCCGGAGCGCCACTACCGTCGCGCGCCCTCATACCCCCTGCGAAGTGCCGCTGCATGCGACGGTAACATCTTGTAATGTGCCGGATTATGTAAACGTGTTTTTCTCAAGAACCGCTGGACAGGAAGAATATCTTTTGTGTACGATACAACCCGAATGCGGCCAAGGGGCCACATTACCGATTTTTTCTTTAATTTGCGCACGCTTAGATACTTACAAACTCCCCGGACAGAAGGCCCTCCGCAGACCGGGTCGGGCCGGTTCTCCTTAAGAGAAGGGATACCGAAAAGACGGGAGATCGGTCTCCCGCACATTAATTTTGCTTCAACGGCTTAAGAGCGAGGAAAGAGACTATGAAGAGGGAAGAGATCCTCGGCTGGTTGCGCGCCACCGACGAGAACCAGCTGGAAGCATTGTGGCAGCAGGCGGACGAGGTGAGGCGCCAGAACGTCGGCGACGAGGTGTACCTGAGAGGGCTCATCGAAATTTCCAACTACTGCGCGCGCAGCTGCGGCTACTGCGGGCTTAGGCTGGAGAACAAGGAAGTCGAGCGCTACCGCATGTCCGACGAGGAGATCATATCCTGCGCGCAGGAAGGGGTCGAGTACGGCTACGGCACCGTGGTACTGCAGGCGGGCGAGGACTACGGCATCAGCACGGAGCGGGTCACGAACCTCGTGCGCCGCATCAAGGAGGAGACGCCGCTCGCCGTCACCCTGAGCCTCGGCGAGCGTGAAGACCATGAGCTCCTCGCCTGGAAGGAGGCGGGTGCGGACCGCTATCTCCTGCGTTTCGAGACCTCGAACCGGGCCCTCTACGACAAGATCCATCCCCCCCTCCCGGGGCGCGTGTCCGACCGCTTCGCCCTGCTGCGCCGCATGCGCGACATGGGGTACGAAATCGGCTCCGGCGTCATGATCGGGATCCCCGGGCAGAGCTATGAAGACCTTGCAAACGACATAGAGATGTTCCGCACCCTCGATCTCGACATGATCGGCGTCGGCCCGTACATCTCGCACCCGCTGACTCCGCTCGGCGACCCGGAAAAGCTCCCTCCCCTTCCTGAGGGGGAACAGGTGCCGACAGGGGAACTCATGACGTACAAGACGGTCGCTCTTGCGCGCCTTGTCTGCCCGAAATCGAACATCCCGAGCACCTCGGCGCTCGCGACCCTCAACAAGGCAAAGGGACGGGAGCTTGGCCTTTGCCGCGGCGCGAACATCGTCATGCCGAACCTGAGCCCGCAGAAGTACCGGGCCCAGTACGAGATCTACCCCTCGAAGGCGTGCATCGACGAAACCGCCGCCGAGTGCCGCTCCTGCATGAGGGGAAGGATCCACTCCATCGGCAGGACGGTCGGCCAGGGGCGCGGCGACTCCCCGAACCTCAGCAAAGAAGGGTAAGGGGCGATCCATCGCGAAACTAAAGACACTCAATACTTGTGAGGTAGTACATGTGTGCAATACCGGCTTTCCAACTGAGTAAAGGCGCAGTCGATTTCATCGACGAAGGGGTCATCACGGACCTTCTCTCCGAGGGGGCACCGGACCCGGCGCAGGTGCGCGAGGTCATTGCGAAGAGCCTCGCGAAACAGGCGCTCTCCGTGAAGGAAACCGCGCTCCTTCTGAGAGCGGACCAGCCCGAGCTCATAGAGGAAATCTTCGAGGCCGCGCGCGAGCTGAAAAAGCGGGTCTACGGCAACCGCATCGTCCTCTTCGCGCCGCTGTACATCGGCAACAAGTGCGTCAACGACTGCTCCTACTGCGGCTTCAAGCGCAGCAACGTGGCTCAGGTGCGCCGCACCCTCTCCCCGGAGGAGATCAAGGGGCAGGTGGAGGCGCTGGAGCAGAAGGGACACAAGAGACTGATCCTCGTTTTCGGCGAGCACCAGGCGTACGATCCCGAGTTCATCGCCTCGTGCGTGCGCACCGTCTACGAGACGAAGATCGGCAACGGCTCGATCCGCCGCGTGAACATCAACGCCGCGCCCCTTAACCAGGACGGCTACAAGATCGTGAAGGACTCCGGCATAGGGACATACCAGATCTTCCACGAGACGTACCACCACGAGACATACGGGAAGATCCACCCGGCAAACACGCGAAAGGGTGACTACCTGTACCGCCTCGACGGCCTGAGCCGCGCGCTGGAGGCCGGGTGCGACGACGTCGGCCTCGGGGTCCTCTTCGGTCTGCACGACTGGAAGTTCGAGGTGCTGAGCCTTGTCACCCATGCGCTGCACCTGCAGGAGCGCTACAACGTCGGGCCGCACACCATAAGCTTCCCGCGCCTGCGCCCCGCCTCCGGGGTCGATCTGGACGAGAGATTCCTGGTAAATGACGAGGACTTCAAACGGGTGATAGCCGTCCTGCGCCTCGCCGTCCCGTACACCGGCCTCATCCTCACCGCCCGGGAGAACGCGGAGCTGCGGCGCGCCGCCATGTCCTTCGGCGTCTCCCAGATCGACGCCGGGAGCCGTGTCGAGCTCGGCGGCTATACCGAGGCGGGGGACGCACAGGTCATGGAGCGCGAGCAGTTCGTCCTCGGGGACGTGCGCTCCCTGGACGAGGTCATGTGCGAGCTCATGACCGATGGCTACGTCCCGAGCTTTTGCACCTCCTGCTACCGGCTCGGTAGGACCGGGGAGCACTTCATGGAGTTTTCCATCCCCGGCTTCATCAAGGAATTTTGCACCCCCAACGCGCTCCTCACCCTGCAGGAGTACCTCTCCGACTACGCCTCCCCCGAGACCCGCGCCGCCGGTGAAAAGCTGATCGCCGATGAACTCGCCCTCCTCCAGGACGGCGACATCAAGGAAAAGGTGGTCAAGTGGCTGGCCGACGTAAAGGAGAAGGGGAAGCGCGACCTCACCTTCTAAATCCACACCGACCGGGCCGGCCAGAAATGGAGGGCCCGGTGAGAGATAGCACATGCCCGACTTCCGCACCGAGAAAGACCTGCTGGGGGAGCGCCAGGTACCGGCGCAGGCCCTGTACGGCGTGCACACCGACCGGGCTTTGGAAAACTTCCCCCTGGCGGGGCGCCCGGTAAATCGCGAGCTCATTCACGCCTTCGGCGCGGTGAAGCTCGCCTGCGCCCGCACCAATCACGAACTCGGCTGGTGGGACGAAGAAAAGGCCCGGGCGATCGAGGAGGCCTGCCAGGAGATGATGGCGGGAAAGCTCGACTCGCACGTCGTGGTCGACGCGCTCCAGGGTGGCGCCGGCACCTCCACGAACATGAACGTGAACGAGGTGCTCGCCAACCGCGCCCTGGAGATCCTGGGGCGCCCCCCCGGCGATTACTGCACCGTCAGCCCCCTTGCCGACATCAACCTGCACCAGTCCACCAACGACA
This sequence comes from Geomonas sp. RF6, assembly GCF_021044625.1. NCBI lineage: Bacteria > Pseudomonadati > Thermodesulfobacteriota > Desulfuromonadia > Geobacterales > Geobacteraceae > Geomonas > Geomonas sp. RF6. The sequence goes on from NZ_CP087999.1 coordinate 5,049,899, forward strand.
CCTACCCTTCGGCACTGAAGGTCGCAGCCATAAATCTCCTGCGAAACCTGGAGCGGGAGGTCGTGGCGCTCCAGGAGGAGTTCCAGGGAAAAGAGAAGGCTTTCGCCCACGTGGTGAAGGTCGGCCGCACCCAGCTCCAGGACGCGGTGCTGGTGACTCTCGGCCGCGAGATGTCCGCGTATGCCGAGGCCTTTTCCCGCGACCGCTGGCGCATCTACAAGTGCGAGGAGCGCCTGCGGGTGTTGAACCTCGGGGGGACCGCGGTGGGAACGGGTCTTGCCGCGCCGCGCCAGTACATCTTCCGTGTCACGGAGAAGTTGAAGGCGATCACCGGGATAGGACTTGCCCGCGCGGAGAACCTTTTCGAGGCGACGCAGAATAACGACGTCTTCGTGGAAGTAAGCGGAATATTGAAGGCGTGCGCCACCAATCTATTAAAGACCGCCGGCGACCTGAGGCTCCTCTCCTCCGGGCCGGACGCGGGCTTTGGCGAGATCAGGCTGCCGCCGCGCCAGTCCGGCTCGAGCATCATGCCGGACAAGATAAATCCGGTCATTCCCGAGGCGGTTTCCCAAGCAGCACTCCAGGTTATGGGGTATGATCAGACCATTGCGGTCGCGGTGGCGCTCGGGAACCTGGAGCTGAACGCCTTTCTCCCCCTCATCGCCGACGCGCTCCTCAACAGCCTCGATCTGCTCACGAACGCCTGCTCGATCCTGCGCAGGCACTGCGTGGCCGGGCTCGTAGCGGACGAGGAGCGCTGCCGCCTCCACGTCGCCGGCGCTACCGCGACCGTCACCGCTCTGGTGGACGAGATCGGCTACCAGGCGGCCCAGGAGCTCTCCCTCGCCGCGAAGGAGACGGGGCGCCCGATCGTGGAGCTCGCAGTGGAGCGCGGACTTATGACGAGGGAGCACTTCGAGCAGCTCGTGTCACCGGAAAGCGTCACCAGACTCGGATCACCGTTACGAAAGGATGAGCATGAAAAGCGCACCTAAGGGAGTTCGCCTGCACATAGGCCTCTTCGGCCGCAGGAACGTCGGCAAGTCCTCTCTTCTCAACGCACTCACCCGGCAGAACGTCTCCATCGTCTCCGACGTGGCGGGGACGACGACCGATCCTGTGGAAAAGCCGATGGAGCTCCTCCCCATTGGTCCGGTTCTTTTTATCGACACCGCCGGCATCGACGACGTCGGCGCGCTCGGCGAGATGCGGGTCCAGAAGACCCGGCAGATCTTCGACCGCACCGACATCGGGATCGTGGTGGCGGTCGCCGGGGAATGGGGAGAGTTCGAGGAGGCAATCCTCAAGGAGCTCACCGAGCGCCTGACTCCCACCATCGTCGTCTTCAACAAGATCGACGTGGCGGATGTCTCCGCCGAGCACCTGGAGCGCTTCAGGCGCGACGAGATACCCTGCATCCAGACCGCCGCCATGAACGGCAGCGGCGTCCTCGACGTGCGGGAGGCGCTCATCAAGCTCACCCCGGAGGAGTACCTGAACGCCCCGAGCATCCTCGGCGACCTCGTCGGCCCCGGCGACCTCGCGGTCCTCGTGGTGCCGATCGACACCGAAGCCCCGAAGGGGAGGCTCATCCTCCCGCAGGTGCAGTCGATCCGCGACCTCCTGGACAACGACTCCTTCTGCATGGTGGTGAAAGAGCGCGAACTGCGCGACGCCCTGGGCCTTTTGAACCGCCCCCCGGCGCTCGTGGTGACCGACTCGCAGGCCTTCCTGAAGGTCGCCGGCGACACCCCCGACGGCGTCCCCCTCACCTCCTTCTCCATCCTCTTCGCCCGCAGCAAGGGGGACCTCTCCGCCTTCGTGGCAGGGGCTGTCGCCATTGAAAACCTGCGCCCGGGGGACAAGGTCCTGGTGTGCGAGGCGTGCTCGCACCACCCGATCGGGGAGGACATCGGCCGGGTGAAGATCCCGCGCTGGCTTACCCAGTACGTCGGAGGAAAGCTCGAGTTCACCCACTTCCAGGGGCACGACTTTCCCCCCGACCTCGGATCGTACAAGCTGGTGGTGCACTGCGGCTCCTGCATGTGGAACAGGCGCGAGATGCTCTCCCGCATCCTGCACTGCCAGAGGGCGGGAGTCCCCATCACCAACTACGGCCTCGCCATCGCCTTCTCACTCGGCATCCTGGAACGTGCCCTCGGCCCCTTCCCCTCCGCCCTCGAGGTGTACCGGCAGCATCTTTAGAAAAAGGAATCTATAGAAAAAGGGGACAGGCTACCCTGTCCCCTTTTTCGTGCCTGGTTCTCTAATTGCTTCCGCAGAGTGTTGATTTGCTTCAGGGAATAGCGTAAAGTAACGGCTTTGGCGGCCCGTACAGGAGAGTGTTACATGTGCATGGCAATACCGATGAAGATAGTGAGCTTTACCGGTGAGAGTGACGCGGTTGCGGAGTGCGACGGCGTGCGCCGTGAAGTGAAGTTGTCCCTGCTCAGCGACGAAGTCGGCCTCGGCGATTACGTCATCATCCACGCCGGCTTCGCCATCTCGAAGCTCAATACGGAAGAGGCGGAGGAAACCCTCGCCATCATGAGGGAAGTCCTGGAAGCGGGACAGCCGTAGCGTCTCCGGGGACCTTCAGCCCCGAAAGTCCCCCCTTTTCAAGTAGATCTTGTCAATCTCCCCCGCACAGGAAAGAAAGGAGTCCAGGACCTCCGGATCGAAATGCTCCCGCTTTGTCCTGCCGTCCCCTTCTTTCGTGATGCGCACCGCGTCGTCGTGGCTGAACGCCGCCTTGTACGGGCGCTCGCTGCGCAGCGCGTCGTAGTGGTCCACCAGCATGACGATCCGCCCTTCCAGCGGTATCTCCTTCCCCTTGAGCCCCTGCGGGTATCCCGTCCCGTCCCAGCGCTCGTGATGCGTGAGCGCGATGGAGGCTGCGACCTGTATATTGGAGTGTGTCGAGCCCGACAGGATCTTGTGCCCGATCATCGTGTGCGTCTTCATGACCTCGAATTCCTCGTCGGTGAAGACCCCCGGCTTCAGGAAGATGTGATCGGGAATGCCGATCTTTCCTATGTCGTGCATGGAACTCGCGAAGGTCAGCGCCTCCACGAAATCCCGTGACAGACCCATCGCCTGGGCGATCTTCTTGGCGTACAGGCCGAGCCGGCGAATGTGGTGCCCCGTCTCGTCGTCCCGGTATTCAGCCGCCACGGTGAGGCGCATGATCATCTCGCGACTGGCGTTCTTTACCTGCTCGGTCCGCAGCCGCACGGTCTCCTCGAGCGTCTTCTTGTAGTTCCTCTCCACCTGCAGCAGGCGACGGTAATCGAGCGCCTTTTTCGCCGAGTGCGTCAGTTGCAGCACGTTGTACGGCTTGATGAGGAAGTCAAACGCTCCCTTCTTTATCGCCTCCACCGCGGTGTTCAGTTCCGCATCGCACGTCATCAGGACGACAGGGATCTCCGGGTCGACCTTGTGGATCTCTTCCATGAGGTCGAGCCCCGACATCCCCGGCATCCTGATGTCCGTCATCACGGCCTCTATATTGTCTGTGCGTACAATCCTGAGGGCATCACCGGCATTGTCGGAGAGGACGGTGCTATACCCGTTCTGGGAAAGGAGAACCGATGCGCATTTCAGCGCGGTGCGGTCGTCGTCGACAAGGAGTATGCTCGATTTGCTCACAGGGGTTGCTTCGCTGGTCATGGTCCCCCCTCGATTTTTGAAGCCGGTCCTTCCGATATCTCCTTAAATTTGAACACACAAACCTTACCGGACCCTGCCTCATTTGCAAGGAGCGGATCCGGAAGCGGCAGGCATCTCCTCCTGCTCCACCTCCCCCTCCCCTCCCTCCTCCCGCAGGATGCGCGCAGCGGCCACCATGTTGGACAGAGCTGCTTTCGTCTCCTCCCAGCGCCGCGTCTTCAGCCCGCAATCGGGATTCACCCAGAGCCGCTCCTTCGGGACGTACGAGAGAGCGCGGCGCAGAAGGGTCACCATCTCCTCCACAGTCGGCACACGGGGGGTGTGCACGTCGAAGACCCCCGGTCCGATGGCGTTTGGGTAGCGGAAGGTGTTGAACGCCTCCAGAAGCTCCATCTGCGAGCGCGACGTTTCTATTGTGATGACGTCGGCGTCGAGTGCCGCGATCTCCGGCATGATGTCGTTGAACTCGCTGTAGCACATGTGGGTGTGGATCTGCGTCTCGTCGCGCACCCCGCTGGAGGCGAGGCGAAAGGCCTCCACGGCCCACGATAGATACTCCTCCCGGCTCCCCTTGCGCAGCGGCATCCCCTCGCGGAAAGCGGGCTCGTCAATCTGGATGATCTTCAGTCCCGCCCTCTCCAGATCCCGCACCTCGTCGCGGATGGCGAGCGCGAGCTGACGCGCAGTCTCCCGCCTCGGCTGGTCGTCCCTTGCAAAGGACCACTGCAGGATCGTCACCGGCCCGGTCAGCATCCCCTTCATCGGCTTTCTGGTGAGGCAGCGGGCGAAGTCGCTCCAGCGCACCGTCATCGCCCCCTTGCGCACCACGTCTCCATAAATTACGGGAGGCTTCACGCAGCGGGAGCCGTAGCTCTGCACCCAGCCGTGCGCGGTGAAGCCGCACCCGTCCAGCTTCCTGCCGAAATACTCGACCATGTCCGCGCGCTCGAACTCGCCGTGCACGAGGACGTCGATCCCCGCCTCCTCCTGCCAGCGCACGGCGGCTACGATCTCCGCCTCTATCGCCTCACGGTAGCTCTCGATGTCGATCTCACCCTTGCGCAGGCGGTTTCGCAGCCTGCGCAGCTCCGTGGTCTGAGGGAAGGAGCCGATCGTCGTCGTCGGAAAGAGCGGGAGATTGAGGGCCGCCGCCTGCTTCCGGCTGCGCACCTCGAAGCTGCTCTCCCGTCTCAGATCGCGCGGCGCGACATCTGCCAGCCGCTCCTCGAGCCCTTCGTTGTGCAACAGCGGGGAAGAGCGGCGACGCTGCACCACGAGGGCATTCTCCGCAAGGCGCAGTGCCGCCTCCGGCGATCCGGGGGATGAGGCGAGATAGGCGATGTCGCAGACCTCCCCGACCTTCTGGCGCGCAAAGGCGAGCCACTCCAGCACGACCTCCGGCAGGGCGCCGCCACCGCTTTCAAGGGCCGTGTCGTAGGGGACGTGAAGAAGGGAGCAGGAGGGGGCGATCATGAGGCGGCTGCTGCCGACGGCATCGATCGCCTTCCGGATGAGGGCGAGGGAAGCGGAGAAGTCGTTTCGCCAGATATTTCGGCCGTCCACGACTCCGAGGGAAAAGCAGAGTTCCTCCGGGGCTGCGGCGAGCACCTCTTCGAGTTGCTCCGGCGCGCGCTGGAGGTCGAGGTGCACTGTGTGGACCGGGAGGTGCACTGCAAGGGGGATGTTGTTGCGCAGCCCGTCGAAGTAGCTGGTGAGGATGATCCTTATCCCCGGCACCCCCCTCTTCAGCTCGCGGTAGGCGGTCCGGTACGCCTCGACGACGTTCTCCTCGAGATCGAGAGAGAGGAAGGGCTCGTCGACCTGCACAAACTCCGCCCCCGCCTCGAAGAGATCGCGCATGAGCTCCGCGTACACCGGCAGCAGCCTCTCCAGGAGCTGCAGCCGATGGAATCCCCCCTCCTTCTCCTTCCCGAGCATAAGGTAGCTCACCGGTCCCAGGAGTACCGGCTTCGCATTCATTCCCAGAGCCTTCGCCTCCAGGAACTCGTCGAGCGCCTTGCTCGACTGCACGGTAAAGGTCTGCGCCTTGTGGAACTCGGGGACGAGGTAATGGTAGTTCGTGTCGAACCACTTCGTCATCTCCATGGCGATGAGGTCGTGGCCGTCCTTCTGATAGCCGCGAGCCATGGCAAAGGCGAGATCCATGGCGGGAAGTCCGGCAAGTGGTGCATAGCGGGGAGGGATGGCGCCGACCATCTGCGACATGTCCAGCACGTGGTCGTAGTAGGAGAAGTCATTGCAGGGGATGAGATCCAGTCCCGCCTCGCGCTGCGTCAGCCAGTGCGAGCGCCGCAGCGTCTGCCCGACGGAGAGCAGTTCCTCGAGGGTGGACTCGCCGGCCCAGTACCGTTCGCATGCCTCCTTGAGCTCGCGGCGCCTGCCGATGCGCGGATACCCCAGGTTGTGGGTGAGCATTGTCGTCTCCTCCTCTGGTCGATGATGAGCAAAAGCATCCGTTTCAGTATAGCTAAAGAATCGGGGATGAGGGGCGGTAGGCGGGTGAGAGGGTGAGGATTGGTTCTACTGAAGTGGAGCATGAAGGGACGGTTTGAGGGGGATTTGCAATGAAGCGTCAGCGCTTACTCCACATCCCGGTATGGAACGCGCTCTCGGAGGAAGTTGGTGAAGAAGAAGTCCCGCCCGCTCCGTTCCACCTCCGTGGCGGTTACCTCCACCTTCCCCTTCCCCCCCGGCAGATCGACCACGAAGTGCGGAGTGGCGAGCCCGGAGGTGTATCCTCGCAAAGCCTTCAAGACCGAGATTCCGTCGTCGATCGCGGTCCGGAAGTGCGCCGTTCCCTTTACCAGATCCATCTGGTGGATGTAGTAGGGACGCACCCGGATGGCAAGGAGCTGCTGCATCAGGCGCCGCATGACCGCTGGATCGTCATTTACCCCCTTCAGAAGGACGGTCTGATTTCCGAGCGGCATCCCCGCGTCCGCAAGGCGCGCACACGCGGCGGCCGACTCGGCGGTGATTTCTGCAGGGTGGTTGAAGTGGGTGTTGATGTACAGGGGGTGATACTTCTTGAGGAGCCGGACAAGCTTCGGGGTGATACGCTCAGGGAGCGTCACCGGGATCCTCGTCCCTATGCGCACGATCTCCACGTGCGGAATGCGCCGCAGCCCCGTGAGGATCCCCTCCAGCACGTCTTCGTGCAGCATGAGGGGGTCTCCCCCGGAGAGGATGACGTCCCGGATCCCCGGGGTCGAGGCGATGTAGGCAAGGGCCGCATCCGTCGAGGCGGATGCCATCCCGGCACACCCCACTCCCCTCTTCCGCATGCAGAAGCGGCAGTACACGGCACAGGCGGAGGAGGCAACCCACACCACCCGGTCCGGGTAACGGTGGATGAGACCCGGAACAGGAGAGAGACGCTCCTCGTCGAGAGGGTCCGGGGACTGGGAGAGGTCGGCGAGTTCCAACGGGTCGGGGACGCACTGGCGCCAGATCGGATCCCCCGCCTCGGTGACGAGCCGAAGATAGTACGGCGTGATGCGCATCGGATAGCGGGCGACGACGGCGTCGAGCGCACCGGAGTCGAGACGAAAAAGCCCGGAAAGCTCCTCCGGGCTGGTTACGCTCTGCGCTATCTGTCTTTCCCACCTCTGCATCAGATCTCCAGGGCTCCGATGAGGCTTTTTACATCGGCTATGCCGTGCTCCGCCAGGTAGAGTTCCATCTCCTGCGCGATCCGCTGCGCCGCTCCCGGGTCGAGGAAGCTCGCGGTGCCGACCTGGACCGCCGTCGCGCCGGCGAGGATGAACTCGAGGGCATCCCGCCCATTCATGATACCGCCGATCCCGATCAGGGGAAGCTTTACCGCGCGGGCAGTCTGCCACACCATACGCAGCGCCACCGGTTTTATGGCGGGGCCGGAGAGCCCGCCGGTGATGTTGGCGAGGACCGGACGGCGGCGGTCGAGGTCGATAGCCATCCCGGTGAGGGTATTGATGAGCGAGAGTGCGTCGGCACCGGCGTCGGCGCACGATTTCGCCATCTCCACCACGTCCGTCACGTTCGGCGAGAGCTTTACGATCAGCGGCTTCGTGGTGTTGCGGCGCACGAGGGATACGACCTCCGCCGCGCACCCGGGATCGGTCCCGAAGACGATCCCGCCCTGCTTCACGTTCGGGCAGGAGATGTTCACCTCGATACCCGCCACCCCCGGAAGGCCGTCAAGGCGGCTCGCCACCTCGCCGTACTCCTCCAGGGTATTGCCGTAGAGGTTCGCGATGACGGGGGTGGAAACCCCTGCAAGGTAGGGAAGCTTTTCGGTGATGAAGGCGTCGATCCCCACGTTCTGGAGGCCGATGGCGTTCAGCATCCCCCCCGGAGTCTCCACGATCCTCGGGGTAGGGTTCCCTGCTTTCGGCTTCAGGGAAAGCCCCTTGGTGACGAGGGCACCGATACTGTCAAGCTCCATATACTCGGCAAATTCGGCTCCGTAACCGAAGGTGCCGGAAGCGGTCATCACCGGGTTGCGCATCTTGATCCCGGCAACCTCGACGGACATGTCCGGTCTTTGCATCGTTAACTCCATTGCAGTTCTTCGCTGTCGAAGACCGGGCCGTCCTTGCAGACGCAGCGGTAGTCCGGGGTTTCGGGGGAGTGGTTCGCGCCGGGGAGCACGCAGCCGAGGCAGGCGCCGACGCCGCACGCCATGTACGCCTCCATGGAGACCTGGCAGGGGACGCGGTGCATCTTCGCCATGACAGCGACCGCGCGCAGCATGGGGGTCGGCCCGCAGGCAAAGATCCTTTTACCGGAGCTTTGCAGGTGCCTCTCCAGCACCTCGGTCACCAGCCCCTGCTCTCCGAGGGTGCCGTCGTCGGTGGAGACGTACGTTTCCACCCCCAGCCGCTCGAACTCGGTGATGCACAGGATGTCGTCGCGGTTCCTGCCGCCGGCGAAAAGTCTTACCTTCTCGCCCTTTGCGGTCAGTTCTTTCGCGAGATAGTAGAGGGGCGCGAGGCCGATGCCACCCCCCACGAGGAGCTTCTCCTCCCCCGCAGCCCCGAGGTCGAAGCCGCGGCCGAGCGGGGCGAGGAGGTCCACCACATCACCCTGGTGCAGCGTGGAAAGGAGGCGGGTCCCCTTTCCGACCGTCTTGTACAGGATCTCCCCGTAGCTCGTGCGGCCGGACTCGGCGAAGACGGCGCTGCAGGTGCCGACGTCGAAGATCCCGAAGGGGCGGCGCAGCAGGGGGTCGATGGCGTCCACCACCCGCAGCATGAGAAAGTGTCCGGGGACCGAGCCTTCGACGACCGCGGCAGGAACGGTGAAGCGCATGCGGAAGTACCCGGGGGAGACTTCGGCATTGCTCATGACGTAAGATTTGAACTGCATGGCACTCCTTGGATTGAAACGGGAGGGAGTCTTGTCAGAAGTCGAACTGCATCAGGAGGGCGTCCTCGCCGTCGTGGTAGTAGCGCTTGCGGATCCCGCTTTCACTGAACCCCATGGCCCGGTAGAGGGCCTGCGCGGGGGCATTGCCGGCCCGGACCTCCAAAAAGAGGAAGGAGGCGCCGCGCTCGCGACAAAAAGAGAGCGCGCTTTGAACGAGTGCGCGCCCGATCCCTCTACCGCGTGCGGAGCGGTTGACTGCGACGTCGAGTATCTCCGCCTCATCCAGCACCACCTTCAGACAAAGATAGCCGACCACCTCTGCACCGGCGACGGCCACCACCGGATACCCGTGCGGCGACCCGATCTCGTCCAGAAAGTGGCACTCCGTCCAGGGGTGAGGAAAGGAATCCTCCTCGATGCGGAGCACCGCGGGGAGGTCCTTTTCCGTCATCGAGCGCACCGTGATATGCTTTTGGCTCTCCTGCACAGCGCAGTATGATAGGCAAACCCCAAGGGGAAGTAAACCGATTTTTTCGTTTTGACATTTGCGACCGGATCGGTTAGATTTCCCTTTTAATTTAACGGAGGTCGACTCTTGGACGAGACAAAAATCACCTATAAAGACGCAGGCGTGGACATCGATGCTGGTAACACGTTTGTAAAGATGATCAAACCGCTGGTAAAGGCTACCTCACGCCCGGAGGTTCTCGCCGACATCGGTGGTTTCGGTGGACTCTTCTCGCTCAACACCGGGAAATACAAGAACCCGGTGCTCGTCTCCGGCACGGACGGGGTCGGCACGAAGCTGAAGCTCGCATTCATGGCGGACCGCCATGACACCATAGGGATCGACCTGGTGGCGATGTGCGTGAACGACATCGTCGTGCAGGGCGCCGAGCCCCTTTTCTTCCTCGACTACCTCGCCACCGCGAAGCTCGACCCGGTGAAGGCAACCGCCATCGTGAAAGGTATCTCCGCCGGGTGCGTCCAGGCAGGGTGCGCCCTCATCGGCGGCGAGACCGCGGAAATGCCGGGCTTCTACACCGGTGAGGAGTACGACGTCGCAGGCTTCACCGTTGGCGTCGTCGAGCGCGACCGCATCATCGACGGCTCCTCCATCACCGTGGGGAACCACCTGATCGGCCTCGCATCGAGCGGCCTGCACAGCAACGGCTACTCCCTCGCCCGCAAGGTCATCCTCGAGCGGATGGGGCTCGGCATCAACGACACCATCGCCGAGCTCGGAAAGACGGTAGCGGACGAGCTTCTCACCCCGACCAGGATCTATGTAAAGAGCATTCTGAACCTCCTGCGCGACTTCAACATCAACGGCATGGCCCACATCACCGGTGGCGGCCTCCTCGAGAACGTGCCCCGCGTCCTCCCCCACGGTTGCAAGGCGGTGATCCGCAGGGACAGCTGGCAGGTCCCGGCGATCTTCAACATCATGCAGCAGGGGGGGAATATCGAGGAAAGCGAGATGTTCCGCACCTTCAACTGCGGCATCGGCATGGTGCTCGTCGTCCCGGAGAACGAGGTCGACGACATCCTGATCCGCCTCTCCGGGCTCAACGAGACCGCCTTCCACATCGGCGAAGTCGTCAAGTGCGAGTCGGGGAAGGAGTGCGTCGAGCTGGTGTAGCTGAGGCTGAAAGCTGAAGGGAAAAGCACCTCTCTCACTGAAGGCTGAAGGCTGAAGGGTCCACTCCTCAGACTTCAGCCTTTTTTTCTGCACGCCGGGAGCCCCCTCAACAGGGTGCCGGCAGCAGGTACAGGATGATCCCCCACAGAATGAAGAGCGAGATCAAAATAGGAGTCCTCGTCTCCGGCGGCGGCACGAACCTGCAGAGCATCATGGACGCCTGCGCCGCGGGAGAGATCAACGGCCGCGTGGTCTGCGTCATCAGCAATGTAGCCGATGCGTTTGCACTGGAGCGCGCGAGGCAGGCCGGGATACCGGCGATATTCCTGAACCACCGCGACTACGCCGGAAGGCGCTCCTACGACGAGGCGCTGGTGGAGGCGCTGAAAGGGCACGAGGTCGATCTCGTCGTCATGGCGGGGTTCATGCGCATCATCACCGAGGTTCTCCTCGACCCCTTCCCGCAGGCGGTCATGAACATTCACCCGTCACTCCTCCCCGCCTTCCCCGGGCTGTACCCCCAACGCCAGGCGCTGGAATACGGCGCGAAGGTGTCCGGATGCACCGTGCACTTCGTCGATGCCGGGACCGACACCGGCCCCATCATCGCGCAGGCTGCCGTCCCCGTCCTCGAGAACGACACGGAGGAGGCCCTTTCCGCCCGCATACTCATGGAAGAGCACCGCATATATCCGGAGGCTGTGAAGCTCTTCGCGCAGGGGCGCCTCACCGTCGAGGGGAGACGGGTCGTGGTGGCCCCCGAGTGACGACAGCTCGCCGCTGCACCACCCCTTCCCGCACAGACTGCACCGCCCCCGCTGCGCCCCCTCCCGCGCGCCGCGTCACCCCCCCTTCCCGCACCGGTTTCTCAAAGGAAAGATCATGAGCAACACCACGAAGGTCCTTCTCCTCGTACTGGCGCTTCTTTGCAGCGCAGGCTGCTCCTCCGTCACAAAGGTCATGCGCCTGGAGGACAGGGAGAGTGTGAGCCTCGAAGTCATGATGGAAGAGGTACGCAACGCGCCCCTCATCCTCGTGGGGGAGCACCACGATGTCTCGGCGCATCACAAGCTGCAACTCGAGATAGTGAAGAGACTCCATGAGCAGGGGAAGCCGGTGGCGATCGGGCTGGAGATGTTTGAAGCCTCTACGCAGGGGGCGCTCGACGCCTGGGTGGCGGGGAAGGTGCCGGTAAGCGCCTTCATCAAGGTGTACCAGTGGAACTGGAGAAATCTGCCGTGGGGGCTCTACGAGGATATATTCATCTACGCCCGGGACAACCACATCCCGATGGTGGGGCTCAATGCCCCGCGTAACATCGTGCAGCAGGTTTCTGTGCGCGGCTTCGATTCCCTCACCGACGCCGAGATCAAGTCCCTCCCGCCGGGAGTGACCGGCGAGGTGAGCGACGCCTACCTCAAGTTCATCGGCGCCTCCTACCCGAGCCACGGGAGGAAGGGGGACGCCTTCCGGCGTATCTGCGAGGCACAGATGCTCAGAAACCGCTACATGGCCCAGGGGATCAGCAGATACTTGGCGAGACATCCTGAAAGGACGATGGTGGTTCTGGCAGGTGCGGGACACGCCCGCCACAAGGGGGGGATTCCGATGGAGCTTGGCACCACATCCTACCGCGTCATCATCCCCGCCATCCCGGGACTCGGTGCCAAAAACATGACCCCGGAGGACGCCGACTACCTCATGCTGGAGTCCTTCCCCCTCTTCGACTGGCTCATCTGATCCATCCGATAGAGCCAGGCGAGGAGCTCGGCGACCGCCTGGTACAGCTGCGGGGGGATCTCGCTGTCCAGATCGACCTGCATGAGGAGCTGCACGAGCTCCGCCGATTCATGGACGTACACCCCGTTTTCCCGCGCAAGCGCAATGATCGCCTCCGCGCTGACACCGGCGCCTTTCGCCACCACCTTCGGCGCGCCGTCCCCGCCGCGGTAGGCCATCGCCACCGCGCGCCGCATGTCACTCCCCTTCTTCCTCATGTCTCACGCTCACCCGCGAAAGTCTCACCCCTGCTGCACTGCTCGCCGCCGTCAGATTGCCCCTTTCGCTTTTCAGAAGCTCGCAGCTCTCCCGCGTCTCGACGACGACTTCCACTGCCGTCCCCTGCGCCCCGAGGTGCACCCTCGCCCGTACCCCGCCGAGGTGCGGGAGGTCCAGAGCCAGCGACGCCTCGACGCCAGGATCATCCTCATCGCCGGCTTCACGCACCGTGAGCGCCATCTCCTGCCCCGCCCACGGCTCCCCCTTCCAGGAGAGGACACGGGTATTGAGGAGGAGAAGCTGCTCCCGCACCAGGGGGAGCGTGCGGTCGTCCGCTACACCGTTTCCCCGTGCCGTCCCCTCCCCCCTTTCCGCAGCACCCGCAGATGGCCGCCGCAGCCGGGAAAGCTTCCCCTGCGGCTCTTTCAAGAGTTCCGCCAGCGGCAGCGCCCCCGCCGCCCATCTGGCGAGGTGAGACTCGTAGAAGAGCCCCCCTGCCGTAAGTGCATCCTTCAATCGGGCGGCAAGGGCGGGCCCCCCCTCCCCTGCGCGGCCAAGAAGCGGGCCCTGCACCGGGAAAGGAGCCGCCTCCTCATCAGGAGCCCCTGCCAGCCACCTGCCGAGAGAGCTCACGCGCACCGGCTCAGCCGCCCCCTCGCCGTGCTGCAGTTCGAAGAGGACCTGGGGATCGGAGGAGACGAAGGCAAGGGAGACGCTATCCCCCTTCTTCAGCTGCGCGGGGAGCGCCAGCTGAAAGGTCTCCCCCTCCACCTGCACGAGGTAGAGGTTTCGCCCCAAGGTCTGCACCACCTCACCCTTTACCTGCTGCCCCGGAGCGAGCTGCAGCTTCGCCGCGGAGAGCTTCTCTTCCTCCACCGTGGGGGAAGGTATCGACAGCTCGGGAGGATCCGGCACTATCGCCGCGGGAGCGTCCCCCCCCTCAGGGAGCTCCGCCGCGATCCCTTCCTGGGGGAGCCCTTCCCCTCCTTCCGGGAGCGAGAGCCTCTTCCCGAGGAAACTGAGGGAGACGGCCTCCCCCCCCTGCTGCCCCCCGCGCACCTCGAAGACCACCCGAGGCTTGACCGCAACGAGAGTCAGCGGTACGCTCTGTCCCGGTTGCACTACCCGCGGTATCTCCAGCTTGAAGAGCTCTCCGGCGACGCGCGCAAGATAGAGGTGGTTGCTCAGCGTGGAGATGATCTCCGCCTTCACCTGCTGCCCCGGATTGAGCTGCAGATGGGCTGCGGAGCGCTGCTCGGACTCCTGCCCCGGTTGCCGCGCCGAATCGCGCGCCAGAAGTTCCAGCAGCTGCCTTTGTACGTTGTCGCTGACGAGCATCCTCTCCCCCGGCCGAAAGTGCGGCACATCGCTATCACTTTTCGGCAGAAGCGGTAAAAAGTGTAGTACAAACGGCTCACCGGGAGGGGTAAATAGATCCGCTTCTTTCCGGCACATGGAAAAAAGGGATCGCCACTGGCCGCCAGAAAGAGGGGGCATGACGGCACTAAACGCTAAACCTCCCGGAAACGCTGCCGATAAGCTAGAAAGACACTTCCCCTGCCCGAACAGAAAGGACCGGCATCCGATGAAACAGCCATTGCGTATCTTGGTCATAGATGACTCCACCGAAGATACGGCTCTGATCATACGCTGGCTGCAGCAGGAGTTCTCCGCGATCGGACACGAGCGTGTCGAGACAGCGCAGGAGATGCGGGAGGCGCTGGCGCGGGAGTCGTGGCATCTGGTCATTTCCGACTACTTCATGCCGCACTTCAGCGGCCTCTGTGCGCTGCAGGTCCTTCACGAAAGCGGCAGGGATCTCCCCTTCATCCTCCTCTCCGGGCAGGCGGGAGAGGATCTCGCAGTAGAGGCGATGCGCGCCGGCGCACACGACTACCTCGTCAAGGACAACCTCACCCGACTCATTCCCGCCGTAAAAAGAGAGCTGAAGGAGGCCCTGGTGCGCCGGGAGCGGCGCATCGCGCAGGAGGCGCTCAGAGCGACCGAGGCCCGCTTCCAGAGCCTCGTGGAGCAGTCGCTGGTCGGCATCTTCATGCTCGGCCAGGAGCGCTTCACCTACGTGAACCCGAAGTTCGCCCAGATGTTCGGCTATCGCCAGGACGAACTGATCGATTGCAAGGGGCTCCTCGACCTCGTGGCGACCGACGACCAGGTCCCGGTTATGCTGAACTTCCTGCGACCCCTTTCGGAAAAGAAGGAGAACGTGCACCTCTTCTTCAAGGGGAGGCGCAACGATCAGCAGCTTATCGAGCTGGAGGCGAACGGCACGAGGACGCGCCACGACGGCAACGAGGCTATCATCGGCACCCTTTTGGACATCTCGGACCGAAAGCGCGCCGAGGAGCAGCTGAGCAAGCTCTCGGCCGCCGTGGAGCAGAGCCCGGTGGCGGTGGTCATCACCGATCTGAAGGGGAACATCGAGTACGTGAACCCGAAGTTCACCGAGCTCACCGGCTATACGGAGATGGAGGTCCTCGGCCAGAACCCGCGTATCCTCAAGTCGGGGGAGATGGACGACGCCTTCTATCGCAACCTGTGGCAGACGATCAGCGCCGGGAGCGACTGGCACGGGGAGTTTCACAACAGGAAAAAGAGCGGGGAGCTGTACTGGGAGAGTGCCTCCATATCGGCTGTGCGAAACAGCGACGGGCGCATAACCCACTTCGTGGGGGTGAAGGAGGACATCACGCAGCGAAAGCGCGAGGTGGACCAGGTGCGCCAGGCGCAGAAGATGGAGGCGATCGGCCAGCTCGCCGGGGGTATCGCCCACGACTTCAACAACCTGCTCACCATCATAAACGGCTACAGCACGCTCCTGCTGAAGGACCTCACGCAGGGGACCGTCATGTACCGGGAGGCGGAGCAGATCCTTAAAGCCGGGGAGCGCGCAGCGGATCTCACGCGGCAGCTCCTGAGCTTCAGCCGGCGCCAGATCCTCGAGCCGCGCATCCTGAACGTGAACGAGCAGGTGCGCTCCATCGAAAAGATGCTGCGCCGCCTCATCGGGGAGCATGTGGAGCTCGTCACCACGCTCGGAAGCGACACGGGACTTGTAAAGATTGACCCGGGGCAGGTGGAGCAGGTCATCATGAACCTCGTGGTGAACGCGCGGGACGCCTCCGAGACCGGAGGGCTCATCACCATCGAGACCGCGAACTGCGACATCGACAGGGCTTTTTGCCTCTCGCACCCCGGCGCCTATCCGGGGAGCTATGTGAGGCTCTCGGTGAAGGATCGCGGCTTCGGCATGAGCGACGAGGTGAAGAGGCGGGTGTTCGAGCCGTTTTTCACCACAAAGGAGATGGGGCGCGGTACCGGGCTCGGGCTTGCAACCGTGTACGGCATCGTGAAGCAGAGCAGCGGCTACATCGAGGTCATCAGCCAGCCTGAGCAGGGCGCGACTTTCAACATCTATTTTCCGCGGGTCTTCGAGAAGCCCGTGGAGGTGGTGGAGGAAACGGCCGAGGACGAAGCGGAAGGGAGGCAGACGATCCTGGTGGTGGAGGATGAACCGGGTGTGCTGCAACTGGTGGTGCAGACCCTGACGAAGAAGGGGTTTACCGTCCTGGAGACGACCGATCCGCTGTATGGCGTCACCATCTTCGAGGAAAACGCAGGGAGGATCGACCTCCTCCTGACCGACGTGGTGATGCCCTTCATGAGCGGGCCGAAGCTCGCGCAAACCCTGCTGCAGAAGAACCCGCGGCTCAAGGTCCTCTTCATGTCCGGGCACACGGACGACAAGATCGGTTTCGAGAAGGTACTGGAAGAGGGGGCGCCCTTCCTCCCGAAGCCGTTCGGAAGCGACGCCCTGATCGCAAAGGTAAAGCAGACGCTTGGGGACTCCCTTTCCGCCGCAGAGGAACAACATCTATCGGGAGGTAGCTATTGAGAGGGAACATCCTTATCGCCGATGACGAGGAGATGATCCGCGGCCTGATAAACCTGACACTCTCGAAGGAAGGTTTCACCTGCCACGAGGCGAGCAGCGCAGAGGAAGGGCTGGAGATCGTCCGGAAGGTGGACCTCGACATGGCCCTTTTGGACATCATGATGCCGGGGCGTTCGGGAATCGAGCTCCTAAAAGACATGAAGCAGATGTCTCCGGACACCGTGGTCCTGATGATCACCGCCAGAACCGACATCGACACTGCACTTTCCTGCATCCACCACGGCGCGGAAGACTACATCACGAAGCCTTTCAACGTGGACCGGGTCCTTCTCACGGTGAAAAACGTACTGGAGAAGCGCGCGCTCACCCTCGAGAACAAGGAGTACCAGATAAACCTCGAGCAGAAGGTCCGCGAGCAGACGGAAGTGATCCGCACCGTCATGGGGGAGATAAATCAGGCGTACGAGCACACCCTCGCGGCACTGATACGGGCGCTCGACGCGCGGGAGAAAGAGGTCGGCTCCCATTCCGAGAGGGTGATGGCGTACGCCACCCTTCTGGCCCGGCAGGCGGGGATGGACGAGGCGGGGTGCTCCATACTGGCGAAGGGGGCGCTTCTGCACGACATCGGAAAGATCGGCATCTCCGACAACATCCTGCTGAAGCCTTCGAGGCTGAACGAGGCGGAGTGGGAGATCATGCGCCAGCACCCGCTGGTCGGTTTCGAGATCCTGGATGGGATCAAGTATTTCGAGGGGGCCGCGGAGCTGGTACTGTCACACCACGAGCGCTTTGACGGGATGGGGTATCCGCACGGGCTGTGCGGCATCGGCATACCGATGAATGCGAGGATCTTCGCCCTTTCCGACACGCTGGACGCCATGACCTCCGACCGCCCCTACCGCAAAGGTCTATCCTTCGAGACGGTGCGGGAAGAGGTGGTCCGCTGCAGCGGCTCCCAGTTCGACCCGAAGCTCGTGGAGGTGTTCATGGAGATCCCGAAGGGAGCCTGGGAAGCCGCGGCGGGAAGGGAACTGAACTAGAGATAGGGCTTCAACGCTGCCGCAAAGTAAAAAAGAGACGCCAGGCAACCGCAACGCCCTTACTTAAAGTGTTGAAAAAGTCGTGACGTAAGCTATACTCCCCCTTGCCTTCGGGTTAGGGGGAGTTTTTTTATGGCTGAAGATCTACAACTCGCCGAAATTCCACGCATTCCGCCGCCCAGTGGGAACATCCAAGTCAACTTCTGCAAAAACCCCGCATGCTGCCATTTCGGCATACCTGCCAGTGAAATTAAGCAGTTACGCGGAAGATCAAAAAAGACCACCGATCGATACAAACTCACCGGAACTCCCCCCACACTCAACTGCCTGAGCTGCGGCGAGCACATACCTGTCAAATCGAACGAGGGTATCGCTGAAGAGCTGCAACGGCTGATGGCGCCACTTGCGCCACCATCTCAGCCGTCGTGCCAGACACCGGGATGCCCGAATGAGGGCGTACCACCCTCCGCCGCGCCGAGTCAGTATTGGTCGCACACAAAGACCAAAGCAGGTACGCCGCGATACCGATGCAAGGCTTGCAATAAGACACTGACGGTGCGGGGGCTGTCGACGAAGCGGCAACGGAAGAGCCACCTCAACTCGGAGATCTTCCGTGCTCTTACCCAGAAGATGCCTCTCAGCTGCGTTGCCGAGTTTGCACGGGTTTCGCCGAAGACTGTGTACCGTAAGGTAGACTTCATCCACCGACAGTGCGTGCTTTTCGCCTCTAACCGTGAGCGTCGCCTACCTTCCATGGAGTTCGACCGTATGTACGTCTGCGTCGACCGCATGGACCACATCATCAACTGGTCGAACCGCGCCGACAGGCGCAACATCACCATTCAGGCGGTGGGGAGCGCTGAGCTGAAGACGGGGTTCGTGCTGGCGCTGCACGTGAACTACGACGACACTCTCTCAAAGGACGAGGTTGCGTTGGCCGCCATTGAATGTGCGGACCACGAAAAGCAGCCGCCCTTCAGGAGATTTGCGCGGTTATGGCTGCCTGAAGAGTACGAGAAGGCGGTTCAGGTGGCAAAGGGGGAGATTCCCAGCACTAAAGGGATGAAAAGCCTCGACGACTGGATAGATGCCGTCTATGCTACTGCGGCAGCTCGGGGTGACGTCGAGCAACCGGATTCCCCAAGGAGTGAGTGGCAGCCTCCTGGGCGTGGGTTGCTGGTGCACGCAGAATATACCCTCTACGCGCATTTCCTGTACCTCAAGAGCCTTCTGGCCGGAGCGGGCAAGGTGAGGTTCTTCCTCGACCAGGAATCGGGTATACGGGCAGCCTGCCTGTCGGCGTTCGCCGACGAGGTGCTCTCTAAGACCTGCGATGCCTTCTATGTGAGCATCAGTAAGGGAGTCACCAAGGATCGGGCCTTGGCTTTGGTGGCCGAGAGCCAGCGGAAGCTGAATGAGTACGTGGCGCAATACGGCTATGAGTGCTTGCACCTACAGGAACAGCGGCGCCAGTACCTCAAGGACAAGATGCACACGTTGTGGAGCCAGAAGGGGAAGTGGGGGGATCGCTGGCTGGAGTACCCATTCCCGAATATGGCCGAGCCAGAGAAGCAGGTGTGCTATCTGACTAGCCTGAAGGCTGACTGGTTCGACTACGATGACGAACACCTGGCCAACCTGCTGCTCAAGGCAACCCTGCATCCAATCGACCGATTCTTCATGCAGACACGTCGCAAGACATCTATGCTGGAGCGGCCGATCACCTCCTCGTCAGTCCAGGGCAGGAGATGGTATGGATACAGCGCCTACGATCCTGCCATGGCTGCGAAAATGCTTGAAATTTACCGGGTCTACTACAACTTCGTCAAAATCGGTGATGATCGCAAAACGCCGGCTATGCGACTCGGCCTCGCCAAGGGACCGTGCACTGTTGAAGACATCATCTATTACAGCCCAGGGTCATAAACTATCAATTCCTTGCAGAACGTCGTAAACAAGTGTATAGCAGTCTGCTGTCATCCGACGGAGCAATACTCAGCCAACCACTATGATGGGCAACGGAAGAGGAACCTATGAAGTTTATGCTAGTTTCTGCTTTCTTCATTCTTTCTGCGACTGCCTTTGCTTCACCATGTCCACCGAACGACACCTCCAAACCTGTAGACGAGGTCATAACCAGACTTGCAGACGTGGATGGAGACGGCATTCAAGACAAAATCGAACTCCACGTCAAAAGTAAAAACTTTAACTCACCTTTCAAGTGGGAGCTGAAGATATACTCAAAAGGAAAGACCATTTACAAGAAAAGTGGAAGCAATGAACGAATTGAGCCCTTCTTCGCTGAACAGAACTACATCAGTGGCTGTACTGGATATACTGATTGTAAGTGCAAGTGGTTTTTCCACGATTACCTTGACCAGATGGTAATGAAAATGTCGAGTGATAACGTGGGCGTATTCGATAAAACTGCACCCAATTCGATCTATGTAATCGCAAAGCGGTATCTCAGCAAGGAATATACGAAAAACCCCAAGAGAGTGGAAGAGGCGATTAAGAATGCTGTGGAGCGGTTACTCTCAGGTAAAGCTGTTGCGATTCAAGCTTTCGACGAGCCTGAAATTACAACACTGCCTATGGTCTGGATGCCCGAGTTTAGCCGATTCGTGCCGATCTACGAAGATTGAGGGGCTTACCAGAACGGTGAAATCCGTACAGCCTGGACACGTACGGTGTCCTGAAAACTGAGTTCAAAATGCCTGGGGAAATATTTTCCGAGGAAAAAACAAAAACTCCCACCATCCTAACCTCTGGATTGGTGGGAGTTTTGTTTTGCTCAAGCGATCAAACCTTCAACACTTTAAGTAAGGGCGTTGAGGCAACCGGCGTCTCTTTTTTTTGTTTCATCTCTGATATATGCCTTCAGAGGGAGAAGATCAGTCGGTCGCCCCGATCCTGTAACGCTCTAGGCGGTCGCGCAGGGTGTTCCTGCTGATCCCCAGGAGCTTCGCCGCGAAGACCTGGTTGTTGTTGCTCTTTTCCATCGCCATGTGGATGAGCGCCTTTTCCAGCCCCATATTCACGCTCTCGTAGATGGTACCCTTGTTCCTCTGGCAGATCCCGTCGAAAACCGGCTCCAGCATGCTCCAGAAGACCTCGTAGTAATCGTCCCCCGCCGCCTCAAGATCGATCTCCTTGAATCCCACCTTCGCCTTCAGGAAGGACTCGAAGTCCGCCGGCACGAGGATGTCGCCGCGGCAAAAGACCGTGGCGGAGTTGATCACGTTCTTCAGTTCACGGATATTCCCTTCCCACGGGTGATTGACGAGGAGCGCCATCGTCTCCGGTGCCACACCTTTTATATTCTTCCCGTACTTCTTGGAAAACTTCCTCACGAAAAGGTCCACCAGAAGCGGGACGTCCTCGGCGCGGTCCCTCAGCGGCGGCAGGAAGAAGTTCACCACCCGCAGGCGGTAGAAGAGGTCCATGCGGAAGCTCTTTTCCTTCACGCTGTTGAGGAGGCTCTTGTTGGTGGCGGCGATGACGCGCACGTCCACCTTGATCGTCTCGTTCCCCCCTACCCGCTCGAACTCCTGGTTTTCCAGGACACGCAGGAACTTCCCCTGGTTGGCGAGGCTCATCTCCCCGATCTCGTCGAGGAAGATCGTCCCCCCGTTGCACTGCTCGAATTTCCCGATGCGCCGCGAATGGGCATCGGTGAAGGCGCCCTTCTCGTGGCCGAAAAGCTCCGACTCCAGGAGCGACTCGGGGAGCGCCGCGCAGTTCACCGCCAGAAAAGGGCGGTTCTTGCGCTTGGAGTTGTTGTACACGGCGCGCGCCAGGAGCTCCTTCCCCGTGCCGGACTCACCCTGGATGAGGACCGTGGCGTCCGAATCGGCGACGGAGCCGACCATCTTCCAGATCTCGATCATCTCGGGGGAGGAGCCGATCATCACGTCTTCGCTCAGATCCTCCTCCACCACCATATTGGGGCGCTCCTTCGTGTAGCGCACCTTTCTGCTCAGGAGGTTGCACTCCAGCGCCTTTTTCGCCGCCGCCTTCAGCTTCCCGGTATCGAAAGGCTTGGTGACGTAGTCGAACGCGCCGAACTTCATCGCCTCGATGGCGTTCTTCGTGGTCTTGTACCCGGTGGCCATGATGACGGCGAGCCCGGGGTCGATCTTTTTCGCCTCCTGGAGCACCTCGAGGCCGGACTTCTGCGGCAGGCCGATATCGATGATCGCCACGTTGGGACGATCGGCCACCAGTCTCCTCAGTGCGGATTCGCTGTCGCTTTCCAGGAATACCTCGAAGTCCTCTCCGGCGAAAACGGTTTTCAGCATGAGAAGTATGTCGTGGTCATCGTCCAGTATCAGTAGTTTTGCGGTCATTCTGCCCTCCCTCTAGCGCCCGGTTCGGATATAGCGGCTCTCCACTCTGCCGCTCGACCGGGATCGTCCGGCGCTTACAGTTCTTGTATTACAGACTTATCGGCGGGAGTAAGGAAATAGATGAGGCTTAAATCGCGGAAACAGTAAAGAAATCACATGCAACCGGTCGTACGGGCCGGGCATCACAGGAGGATTATACCAGAGTTGCAGCAATTCCTGAGGCCGCCCAGCCTTTAACGGCGTCTTTTGTGCAAGGAGCTAGCATTTGAGTCTCGAGCCGCAGGGCGGGCTCCTCCGCGCCGGCCGCATATGCGGAACCCACAAAAAGCAAATCCCCCCTGTCCCCCTTCGAAAAGGTTCTTCCGGGAATTGTGGGGAGGAGATCAATGAGAGCAAGCCGTCGGCAGCGCGTTCCTCCCCTTTCAAGGGGGAGGACAGGAGGGGGATGGGGTCGGCACGGCCAACCTCTACCCCATCCCCACCCTGTCCCTCCCCTTGAAAGGGAGGGGACGCCTGAGCTCGAGCTCTGCTAAAGGCACACAAGGCCGGTTTATTCAAGCTATACAAGCTTCCCGGAATTCCCGGATGACCCTTTGCGAAGGGGGACACGGGGGATTTTGCCTTGCACGAAAAAAGGACCGCCCCTTTCCAAGGGCGGTCCTTTCCAGTTCCAGCTATATTAAGTTTTAGTGCTACATTTCCTCTTCTTCGTATTCGTCCGCCTCGTAGTCGGATGCCTCGTCCTCCTCCTCGTCGTACTCTTCCGCGAGGTACTGGCTGGAGGTATCCTCCTCCTGGATCGCCTCGAACTTCTCGATCGCTTCCTTGTTGGTGCAGAAACGACCCTCTTTCTGGCGGCAGTTTTCTAGACTGCACAGGTCAAAGAGCTGGATTTCGCTACAGAGCCTGCGCACCGGTTCTTTTGTTTCCATACACTTCCCCTGATATTACTCGTGTTGCTGTGCTTCAAACACTGCCGTACTTTACACTTTTCGTTTCCAAATTACCAGCGCTTACTCCCTCGGCGCCGTTCAGAAATTCCATCGCCTTCGCTACGTCAGCCTTGCAGCCGATGTAGATCGGGGCGCGCTGGTCGAGCGATTCCGGCTTGATGTCCAGAATGGGAATCGTGCCGTTGGTGGCGGCGCCGCCGGCGTGCTCCATGATGAACGCCATCGGGTTGAGCTCGAAAAGCACGCGCAGCTTCCCGTTCGGGGAGCCGACCAGGGCCGGGTACATAAAGAGCCCCTTCCCCTTCATAAGAACCTGGTTGATGTCCGGAACGAACCCGCCGGAGTAGCGCAGCTTGCACCCTTTCGTCTCCAGGTACTTGATGAAGGCTTCGTCTCCGTCGTTGTACTTGTTGCGCAGCCCGCCCGGAGCGTAGATG
The DNA here is from genome assembly GCF_021044625.1 of Geomonas sp. RF6. Lineage (NCBI taxonomy): Bacteria > Pseudomonadati > Thermodesulfobacteriota > Desulfuromonadia > Geobacterales > Geobacteraceae > Geomonas > Geomonas sp. RF6. The sequence continues at coordinate 5,073,276 of NZ_CP087999.1, forward strand.
TTCCCTTCCGGCTGCATGCGCACGTTTTCCCTGGTGAGGGTGAATTCCATCAGGTGGTTCATGGTGAACTCGTGAACGCCGTCGCCGACGGTGTAGACGAGAGAGACGCGCGGTCCGTACAGGATGTAGAGGGCGGCCACCTGGTTGCGGCCAGGCTGCAGCAGGTCGCAGCCGGCGTAGATCGACACGATGGTGCCGACCGCCAGGTTGACGTCGACGAGAGAGGAGCCGTCGAGGGGATCGTAGGCGACGGAATAAAGACCGTTTGCGTCCCCCTGCACTTCGTATATCTCGTCCATCTCCTCGGAGGCGATGTTGCACACCACGCCGGACTGGATCAGCCTCTTGCGCATGATGCGGTCGGAGAGGACGTCGAGAGCGAGCTGCTCCTCGCCGTACAGGTTGGAAGTACCAGCTACACCCAGATCACCGGTGCGCACCGCATTGATCACATATTTACTGGCCTCTGCTATCTCACAGATGAGGTGGACGAGATTGTCACAGATACCCTGTTGACGCAGGTGGCGGCGCAGATCAATCTGAAATTTGGTTTTTCCCGGTTCGCTTGGCATGGCACCCCCCGATTAGTTTTAAATTAGAATTATCTTACGACGGTAAGATTATGCGAATTTCCCCTCCAAAGCAAGTAAAAAAGTTTACGACTGCGCCCTCACAGTGAACTTTACATTTCTTTAGAGAATGGCTCCTAACTCTATGCCAGAAAGTCGTCACGAATGTCAGATTTTGGTGCGACTGACCCTGATCCCCGCAGCTCACCCCCGCTACATCTCCGCCCCCTCCTCCGGCGTAAAGCCGCGCCGCATGGTGTTTTCCGTGACCACACGCGGGTCCATGAAGTGCAGGAGGTAGTCCGGCCCCCCTGCCTTCGTCCCTCCGCCGGACATGCGCGAGCCGCCGAAGGGCTGGCGCCCCACCAGCGCCCCGGTGATATTCCTGTTGAGGTAGAGATTGCCTACCCGAAACTCCCGGCGGGCGCGCTCCAGATGGACCGGGCTGCGGCTGAAGACGCCCCCTGTGAGGGCGAAGCGGGTGGAGTTGGCAAAGGCGAGCGCCTCGTCGAAGTCCTTCGCCCGCATGACCGCAAGGACGGGGCCGAAGATCTCCTCCTGCGCGATCCGGTGTTCCGGCCTGATCCCCCCGATTATGGCAAGGGGAACATAGAAGCCCCCCGCCGGAACCGGGCTCTCATAGAGAAGCTCCCCCTCCTTCCTGCCGATCTCGATGTATTCGAGGATACGCCGCACCGCCGATTCCTCCGCCACCGCGCCCAGATAGTGCGCAGGATCCTCGGCAGGACCGATGGAAAGAGAGCGCGCCATCTCGAGGAGGCGCTCCACGAACCTGTCGTACACCGCATCGAGGACGATGACCCGCGAGCAGGCGGAGCACTTCTGCCCCTGGAAAGCGAAGGCGCTGTACACCACCTGCGGCACCGCCTCATCGAGGTCGGCGTCGTCGTCCACGATTATGGCGTTCTTCCCCCCCATCTCGCACACCACCTTCTTCACGTTAGCCTGCCCCGGGTGGACGACCGAGGCGCGCTGCAGGATGCGGGTCCCGGTCTCCAGCGAGCCGGTAAAGGCGATGAGACTGATCCCCGGATGATCGACAAGGAAGTCCCCCATGACGCTGCCGCGCCCCGGTGTGTAGTTCAGAACGCCGGGAGGGATCCCCGCCTCCTGGAGAATCTCCGTCATCTGCCACCCGACGACCGGCGTGAGTCCGGAAGGCTTGAATACGACCGTATTTCCCGCCACGATTGCTGCAGCAGCCATCCCCATCCCTATGGCAAGGGGGAAGTTCCAGGGGGAGATTACCGCCGCCACCCCCTTCGGCTCATAGAAGTAGCGGTTGTCCTCTCCCGGTGCGTGCCCCAGGCGGCGCTCCCCGGCGAGAAGGGTCATCTGCCAGGCGTAGTACTCCAGGAAGTCGATCGCCTCCGCCACATCCGCGTACGCCTGGTCCCACTGCTTGCCGATCTCCAGTATCTGCCATGCCGCGAGCTCGAAGATCCTGCCGCGTGCCAGCGCCGCGCCCTTGCGTAGATACTCCGCCCGCCGCACGGGATCCGTATCGCGCCAGGACGGAAAAGCCTCCGCCGCAGCTGCGATAGCGAGCGACACTTCGTCGGTTCCCGCCTGACATACCACCCCGATGATCTCCGAGGGATGGGCCGGATTGACGGACGGGAGGGTATCGGCGGTCTCGACCTCGCGACCGCCGATGAGAAGCCGGTATCGCTTCCCCAGCGACTGGCGGACCAGGGCAATGTGCCTCGGGAACTCCCCCCTCTGGCTCGCCCTCGCAAAATCGACCAGCGGCTCGTTTTCAAAGGGGCGTGCAGCAGCCGGCGCCTCGTGCGCTGGAGGCTCCGCGCCCTCGGCGGCGACAGCGGGATCGGCAAGAAGCTTCTCTATTTGCGCCCCCTCGGCAAAGCTGAGACGCAGGAACGACTCGTTCGCCGTATTTTCCAGGAGGCGCCGCACGAGGTATCCCATCCCCGGGACCATGCTGCCGTAGGGGCAGTAGAGTCGCACCCGCCCGGCTATCCTCAGTATCCCCCTGCGCACCGGTTCCGCCATCCCGTACAGGAGCTGGAATTCATACTTCTCCTCCGGCACCCGCAGCTCGCGCGCCATCTCCAGCACCGCCGAGATGGTGCGGATGTTGTGGGAGCCGCAGGCGAAGTGGCAGATGTCGTGGTTCTCCATGATCTTCCGGGCGTGCCGCTCGAACGCCGCATCGGTCTGGGCCTTCATCGTCCACACCGGAATCTCCCATCCGTTCTGGCGCGCCTTCACCGTCTCATAGTCCCAGTAAGCGCCCTTTACCAGCCGGATGGAGATGGGGCAGGAGTTTTCCCGGGCAAAGGAGAGGAGACCTTCGAGGTCGGCGGCCGTGTCCTTCAGGTAGGCCTGCAGCACGATCCCCAGGTGGGGATAGTCCCGGTACTCGAGCCTCACCCTCTTGTACACCTCGATGGTGATGTCCTTGTGCCGATAGCTCTCCATATCGATGCACACGAAGGCATTGAGGGGCACCGCCTCCTGCATCAGGCGGCGCAACCGGGAAAGGATCTGCTGCACCGAGCCTTCGAAGTCCTGCGGGGAAGCGAGGCCGTACAGAGCCGAGGGCTTCACCGAGAGGTTCACCTTCGGGGCGTGCCCCCAGTCAAGGTGCGGCTCCCCCCCTCCCCCCGGGAGGGACTTCCACCGTTCCAATTCTGAGCGGAAGACCGCGAGGAGCTCGAGGTAGGTTTCCAGGTACTGCTCCGCCTCCTTGTCGGAGACTGTAGCCTCACCGAGCACATCGACCACGGCGGCAAATCCCTCTTTTCTGAGTCGCGCCAGCGTCCGGAGCGCCTCTCCCGTATTCTCACCGATGATGAAGTGGCGGGCCATCTCCTCGATGTTGCCGCTGAGGATTCTGTCGAGGACGACGCCGCCGAGGGACCCGAGCTTTCCGGCCACTTTTGCGCCGGTGGAGAGGAAGGCAGGGACGTCCTTTGCGTCGCCGAAGTACTCCCGGACGTGGCTCGCCAGGAGCTTCCCGGTGCTGAGGGTCGGGTAGACATCGACGAAGCGGAACATGCGCACCTTGAACGCCTCGTTTTTCATGCACCAGTCCATCACCTTCCCTACCCAGGCTCCCTTGTCGAAAAGAGACGGTTTTTCTCCGGCGATTACGGAGAATATCTCCTTGCCGCGGGAGATGATCCGGCTGTTCAGTTCGCTGTCGTTCATTTCGTGCTCCTGAGCGTGCTCGCTACTCCATCCTTACCGGCACCTGCACCTTGAGGGTAAACTTGCCGTTTTTTACCTCCAGAAGGCTCAGCGGCGTCTTGATCGGCTCGCGGTTGGGGCGGATCGTTATGGTCCCCGAGACCCCCTTGAAGTTTCGTGTCTGTGCGAGCGCATTCTTGAAGACGCTCGGGTCGCTGCTCTTCGCCCGCTTCATGGCATCGGCAAGGAGAAGGATGGCATCGTACCCCTGCGCGGCGAAGAGCCCCGGAAGCTCGCCGTTGTACTTCGCCCGGTACCCGTTCACGAACCTCGTCGTCTCCGGCCCCGCGTGCTCGGGGGAGAAGCCGAGTGCTACCATGGAGCCTTCCACGGCAGTCCCCCCGAGCTCGATGAACTTCGGCGAGAAGAGCCCGTCGCCGCCGAACATCACCACCCGCACCCCCTGCTTGCGCGCCTCCTTCATGATGAGGGCGCCTTCCGTATAGTAGCCGGAGAAGAAGATGACATCCGGGGTCTTCGTCTTGATGGTAGTGAGCTGGGCGCTGAAATCCTTGTCGCCGTCCTTTATCTTTTCGTCTGCAACAATGGAGATCCCCTTCACCTTGGCCGTGGCATCACGGAAGGTCTGGGAGAGCCCGACGCTGTAGTCGTTGTTGTCGGAGGTGATGACCGCCACCTTCCTGAAGCCGAGGTCATTGGCGAAGTACTCGATGCAGGCGGGGATGGCGACGCTGTCGAGAAGAGTGTCGCGGAAGATGTACTCGCCGGTCTCGACGACACCGGGCCCCGTGGCGCCGGCGGAGAGGAGCACAACCCTCGACCTTTGCGCGATCGGAGCGGCGACCTTTGTTATTCCGGTGGTGGGATCTCCGACTATGGCGGCTACCTTGTCCCGTCCGATGAACTTCTGGGTGATGGCCGCCCCTTCCTGCTTGTCGCCGCGGTTGTCCCCTTCGACTATCACCAGACGCTTTCCTAGGACGCCGCCCGACGCGTTCACCTCGTCCACGGCCAGCTTCATGCCGTCGAGCGTTGGCTTCCCAAACATGGCCACATCGCCGGTGAGGGCTCCGAGGAACCCGATCTTGATGACGTTATCACCGGAGCGGTTGGAGAGGTCCGATTTTTTGCATCCTAATACAGACAAGGAAACGATGAACAGAATGAGGACAGCAGCGCCTTTTTTATCGAACATGAAGGGTCTCCTCCTTACGGTGTCACAGCCCCAATGCAGCACGCGTTGCCGGACCGACCATGCCGTCAACCGCCAGCCCCTTCGACTCCTGGAACTTCTTTACCAGCGCCTCGGTGAAGGGGCCGTAGACTCCGTCACCGCCATTGGCGAAGCCGTGCGTGCTCAATGCTTCCTGCACCTTCAGCACCTCCGGGCCGCGCAGATACGGGGTGGTCAGGTACAGTACCTTTCCGGGGAGAGGATCGCACGGATCGACAGCCGACGCCCGTACCACCGGCATGGTATCCTCCAGCGTCTCGGTTGAGATCACCACGCCGCGCACCGTAAGCGGCAGAGGAAGCTCCCACTGATCGCGCTCGATCAGGCGGAAAAAAGCCTGCGGGCGGTACACCGTGGTGGGAAGGGGCGGTTTCAGCCGGGAAAGCCACTCCTCCCGCGCCTTCACATAGCGCGCGATCCAGGTTTTCTCGTCGACGTCCCTGTCTCCGATCGTCGCCCCGACCAGGGAGACGATGCGGTTGAAGCCCCCCTGGATGAAACTGTCATAGATAACCGTCTGCCCAAGCGGTGTCAGGACCCCTCGCCCGCTCGCGGCCCGAAGGGCAGGCTCGAAGAAATGGGCGTCGAAGAAGCGGTCCTGCTCGTCTCTCATAACCGGGTCCTCCCCTGCCTCCCGCAAGAGGGTGCGCAGGTGCATGTCGGAATCGAGCGCGATGTTGCACTGGGCGAGGTCCCGGAGGTAGGGTCGCAGATCCTCCGAGTAGAGGGCGTCGGGTCGGGAACAGTAAGACTTGACGAGGACAAAGAGGTTTCCGCTGCCGAGAGTCGTCTGGCTGCGCCCGTAGGTCAGATGCCCCTCGTCCCCTTTCAGAACCGCCACCGCCCCGTAGTCACCGTGCACTCGCCCGCTCTCGAATATATTGACGATTGCCTGTGCGGTCTTTTTCTGCAGCTCGTTCATAGAGCCCCTCCAGCAGGCGCTTGATTGTAGGCCGGAATAAGCGGTAGCGTTTCCGGCAATCGCTCCGCCTTGCTGAGTCTGTGGACTGCCGGGAACGCCTGCGGCTTATCCCGGCCTACATGGACGCTGCCTCCGAGCCTCACTCCATCCCTGCCCTGTTCCTTATACGGAGACGCGGAGCTGACATTGTAGGCCGGAATAAGCGGAGCGTTTCCGGCATTCGCTGCCGCGCGGCTGCGTCTGTGGTGGACTGCCGGGAACGCCTGCGGCTTATCCCGGCCTACATGGACGCTGCCCTCGGAGCCTCACCCTATCCCCACCCTGCTCCAGGCGCTGACATTGTAGGGCGGAATAAGCGGAGCGTCTCCGGCATTCGCTGCCGCGCGGCTGAGTCTGTGGTGGACTGCCGGGAACGCCTGCGGCTTATCCCGGCCTACATGGACGTTACCCCGGAGGCTCACCCTATCCCCACCCTGCTCCAGGCGCTGACATTGTAGGCCGGAATAAGCGGAGCGTTTCCGGCATTCGCTGCCGCGCGGCTGCGTCTGTGGTGGACTGCCGGGAACGCCTGCGGCTTATCCCGGCCTACATGGATGCTACACCCCACCTCACCATATCCACCCTTTTCCTCCCGTTGAATGGAGGGCAGCTTCGCGGCGTCGTAACGTGCGCCCTATCCCGCTGCCGTTGCCGGCGCCTCCACTTCCTGCCCCCTCTTCACGCTGCTCTGGGCGGAGGCGGGGGGGACTGTGAAACTCAGGTCCGCCTTCTGCCCGTCCGGATTGATGATGGTGAAGGTCTTCTTCCCGGTGCTCGACATCCCGAACCAGCGCTTGTACTTCTGGAAATCGGGCCCCTCCAGCTCCGCCGGATCTATCAACAGCCTGAGTACCCGCCCGAGTGTCGGATCCTCCTGCTCCCGGATCACTACCTCCGGAGCGCGGTGCCCCTGGTCGTTTTTCCTGAGCATCCTGAAAGGCAACTCGTCGCCGTCGATCTCTATAATCCCCTCCGACGAAAGATTCCTCCCGCGCAGCTCAACCGATCTGGTGAAATTGAGCACCCCTTTCTCCTGCAGCCGCGGCGCCTTCGCAAGGGAGACGGCGGCGGAGACCGCAGCGGCAAGCTCCTGCACGGCGGCCGCTGCCTCCTGTGCGATCTCGGCGGCACGCGCCCCTCCGGCTGTGGCTGCGGACCTCAGATACCCTTCCGCCGCTGTCTGTGCAGCGGCGTCCGCGGTGAGCCGCTTCTCCTTCAGAGTCTCCACCAGAGCGCCGACATCGGACGCGGTCTTTGTCTCCGAGGCCGCGGCAACCGCCTCCTTCAGCGCATTTACCGCGGCCAGCGACCCGGCGGGGACCTCCTTCAGTTCTGCGAGAGACGCTTCCGCCACCGCGACGGCATTGGCGATATTTGGCGGCGGTGCAGGGGGAGGTGTGGCGGCATTGGAAAGTGCCTCATCGGACTCGGCTGGCGAGATGGAAATCTCGTTTATGACCGGCCCAGGTTTCCGCGCAAGCTTCCCTCCCAGGTAGCCGACGGCGCTCAGTCCCATGAGGTACAGCATCCCGTCCGGAACCGGGTCGAGTTCGCGAATCGCCCCCGGCGGATGCTGCACGACAGAGAGGCAGAAGATGCCGACGCCAAAGAGGGTCCACACCAGCATCTGCACCCGCTCCGGCGCTGCCACTCCGCCGCTGGTGACAAAATCCCCGAGGCTCGGATTCTCCGTCCCCGACCCCTTCGGCCCACGCACGTTCGTCACCAGCTGGGCGCCGACCGATGTCCCCGCGCCTATGGCGATGATCCCCGGCAGCGTCCCCGGGATGTCGGGCCAGGACTGCTGCTGCACGAGGACACGACTGATGACGAGATAGCCGTAGCCAAAGAGAGCGGCAAGGGTCCAGAGGTAGAACTGCAACTTGGAGAGGCTGTAGGTATCGGTTTCCGGGTCGAGAAAGAGCGCCTTCAGCGGAGTGTAGCGCCCATTTTTAGGCTGATCGGAGATGAAGCGGTAGATGAGGGCAACGACGACAAGGGCGAGGAGACCGGCACCTATCCCGGCGGCTATGGCGACGGGCGTGGCGCCCCAGCGGTACACGGTGAAACGCTGCACCTCGGTGGTGAGTTCTCCCTGCTTTACTGCCAGCCGCAGCGTCCCGTCGCGCGGGACGGGGACGCGACACAGCTCGATCCTTTCCGGCGACAAGACGCTGCCGTGAATGACATTTGGGGATGGATGTGCGGGATCCGGTTCGGGGAGGGTGCAGCCGTCCCAATGCACCTCCTGCGTCTGTCCGTTGATGATGATCTCGTTGTCTTGCGGCCTCTGGGTCAAAAACCCTCTGCCGCGCAGCGAAAGGCGCGCCGTCTTCAGCTTTGGCACCTTCCGGTCCGGCACCCACACTGTCTCCGCCTCGTAGCTCCCTTCCGGGTCGAAGGGAAAAAGCCTCACCTCCCATTTGGGAGCCGGAACGACATGCAAGAGGTCGCAGGCGTGGAAGCCGCGCCCCCCCAGGGTTACCGTTACCGCATATTGGCCGAGTGAGAGATCGTCGGGGAGGGTGTAGTCGAGGGTGCCGTTGCTGACTTTTACTGCCTTTGGACCGTAGGAGCGCCCGCCTCTCAAGTAAATGGTGCCTTCTTTGTCAGACGTGGCGTTCTCAACAGTCACTCTCAAGGTACTGCCGCGCATGATCTCAGTCTGGCTGAGCGTGACAGGGCAAAGATCTGCTCCTCGTACTGACGGAGCTGTTGTTGTGAGGAGGAGGCAAAAGATCAGATACGGGAAGTGACGCATCCACATGTGCAGTTTCCCTCCTGATTCTACAGATCATAGCAGTGCTCCGGGTGGAAGGATGACATAAAGCTCCTGTGGACCCTCCACCGTTAGCCAATGCCAATTATACACAAGACTCGATAAAGGAAAGTCGAAAGGGAAGAGGATCCAGAGCAGGTGGGCCAGCCGTGGGATGAGAGGACAAAAAGGTGGTCGGGGGTGGATGCGCGGGTGGGGACAGGGAGAGTCGCTACAAACGTCCCCTCCCCCTTTGCGGGGGAGGGACAGGGTGGGGGGGAAGGTGCCACCGGATCAGAAGATGCCGGCTTCACCTACCCCCTGTCCCCCTCCCGTCAAGGGAGGGGGCAGGTCATGGTGAGGCGTCAGATGGCGTCGTTGTCCCTTTCACCGGTGCGGATGCGGACTGCGCCGTCCAGGGGGAGCACGAATATCTTGCCGTCGCCGATCTTGCCGGTCCTGGCGCTCGTCTCGATCGTCTCCACGACCTTCGTCACCATCTCGTCGGCAATGACGATCTGTATCTTCACCTTGGGGATGAAGTCGACCACGTACTCCGCTCCGCGGTACAGCTCGGTATGCCCCTTCTGCCTGCCGAACCCCTTCACCTCGGTTACCGTGAGTCCCTCTACCCCTATTTCCTGCAACGCGCCCTTCACATCGTCCAGCTTGAAAGGCTTGATAATGGCTTCCACAAGCTTCATTCTCTACCTCCGTCTAAACTATTGCCGCTACTTTATCGAGTCCTCGGGGTAGGCATCGATATGGTGGATGGAAAGGTCGGGGCCGGCGAATTCGTCTTCCTGGCTCAGGCGTATGCCGACGGTTTTGTTGAGTAGCGTGTAGACGACGAAGCCGCTCACCAGTGCAAAGACAAGGGCGGTGACGCTGCCGAGGAGCTGCGAGACGAAGCTCACCCCGCCCATGCCGCCGAGTTCCTTGTAACCGAAAATACCCGCGGCAATCCCGCCCCAGGTGCCGCAAATGCCATGCAAAGGCCAGACGCCGAGGACGTCGTCTATCCGGAGCTTGAACTGCTCCATCTCGAAGCCGTACACGAAGATCACCGCGGCGATCCCGCCGGTCAGGAAGGCTGCCAGCGGGTGCATCAGGTCGCTACCGGCGCATACGGCAATCAGCCCGGCGAGGGCGCCGTTGTGGATGAAGCCCGGGTCGTTCTTGCTGACCACCAGGGCAAAGAGGACGCCGCCGACCATGGCGAGCAGCGAATTTACCGCCACGAGTCCCGAGATCGCCTGCAGATGCCCCGCGCTCATCACGTTGAAGCCGAACCAACCCACGGCGAGGATCCAGGAACCGAGCGCCAGGAAGGGGATGTTGCTGATCGGGAGAGGGTGATTTTTGCCGCCGCGGAAACGGTCGGCGCGGGCGCCGAGGATCAGCACCGCCGGGAGCGCCAGCCAGCCGCCGATGGAGTGCACCACCACGGAGCCTGCGTAGTCGTGGAACTCCGCACCACCGATGCTCTTGAAGATCCCCTGCAGGATGGAGGCGTTTTTCCCCCAGATGAAGGACTCGAAAAGCGGATAGACGAGGCCGGCGAAAATGGCGCCTGCGACCACCTGCGGCCAGAACTTCGCGCGCTCGGCAATGCCGCCCGAGATGATGGCGGGGATGCAGGCGGCAAAGCACAGGAGGAAGAAGAAGTGCACCAGATCGTACCCCTGGGCACCCATCAGTTCGTTGGCGGGTTTCAGAAAGGAGATGCCGTAGGCTATGGGGAAGCCGACGAGGAAGTAGACGACTGTCGACACGGACCAGTCGGACAGGATCTTCACGAAGGCGTTGACCTGACTCTTCTTGCGAACGGTACCGACTTCAAGAAAGGCAAAACCGGCGTGCATGGCAAAAACCATGACCGCCCCAAGCATCAGAAACAGCACGTCCGTGCTGCTCCCCAAGTTAGCTGCCGTTGATACAGCATCCATCCAAAATACCTCCATTGGTATAGGTTTTTCCCGTCGTTGGGAAAGACGATTCGGATCTGCTTATGAATTCCGCAGCGCGTGAGCGTCGCCGCGAAGTGCCCGCTTTTATGCAACTTACCTGCCACTTAATGAGGCCCGTACCTGAGGCGTATTGCACAATAAAGTCAGCCACTTGCATCCATAGCGACGATTGATTACAGAGAGTTAACAGTATTGAGCATAGAAAGTAGGCAGAGGGGTGCCTCGATGCCGCTTTTTTAGGCAGAGGGATCGGTCAGGCGTGTGGGAACAGCTGTAAAGGCGGGGGTTATGGTGTAGCACGTCCCGACGGACGGGTTCTCAAGGCGAGGGACGCGAAGCGGCAGATGACTCTTTCAGCAGGGGAGATTTATGGCTCATGCGGAGGGGATATTGGTGGGGCGCTAGCTCTGACTCTCGGCCAGGCAACCTTCGATGGCGGAGAAAAGCTTGCCGAATTCGAGCGGCTTCAGCAGGTAATGGCAACAGCCGATCTCATTGAACCTGTCGACATACCCCTTTCCGCTATAGGCGGTGATAACGATGAGGTGGGCATCAGGAGTGATCGTTTTTATGGCGCAGGCCATCTCCAGCCCGTCCATCTCCGGCATGTTGATGTCGGTCAGCACGATGAAGGGCTTGTGCGTCTTGTACAGTTCCAGCGCCGTCCTTCCATTGTCCGCGCAGTAGGTGGTGACGTTGAACCGTCTTTGCACCGCGCTGCACAGGACCGCGCAGGCATCATTGTCGTCTTCCACAATCAATATCGAAGCTTCACTCCCCATTGTCATACCTCAATGATGAATTCGGCGCCGTCGCCCACGTTGCGGGCGGTCAGGCGCCCTCCCATATTCTTCTCGATGATCGTCTTTGACATGAAGAGCCCGATCCCCGTCCCCTTACCGCTCTCCTTGGTGGTGAAGTAAGGGTCAAAGATCTTCTCCACGATCTCCTCGGGGATACCCCCTGCGTTGTCCCTGATAGAGACTACGGCCTTCCCCTTCTCCGTCACCGCGCGGACGGTTACCAGCGGGTTCCCCACATTCCTCTCCAGGAGGACGTCTCTCGCGTTCATGAGTATGTTCAGGAGGACCTGGACATACTCATTCGGATAACCGTCTATCACCGGTGAGCCTTCAACCGTGACCTCCATCTTTATCCTCTGGCTCCTGAAACTCTGCTCTGTCAGAGATATCGTCCTGCTGATCACCTCATCGACCTGAAAAACTGTTCGCGCCCTGTCGGGGCCGGCGAAGGTGGTGAAGTCGTTTATGGTCTGCGAAAGGTGGCCAAGGATGCGCATCGTTTTTTCGACATGCAGCTGCAGCGCGTGGCGGTCGAGGCCGCCGCAGTCGAAGTCCATGGCGAGCTGCTGAGTGATGAGGCCGACCACGTTCAGGGGCTGGCGCCACTGGTGTGCGATGTGGCTGAGCATCTCCCCCATGGCGGCCAGCCGCCCCTGCTGGATCAGCATCCGGTCCTTCTGGCGCAACTCTTCCAGAGCCTGCAACCGGTTCTCCGATTCGACCTTCAGATCGTGAAATGCACCGTGCAGCCTCTCGTTTTGCCTCTCCAGCTCCTGCCGTATCTTCTCCAGTTCCTCTGTTCTCTCCGCGACACGCAGCTCCAGCTCCTCCTGGTTTTTGTGCAGCGCCTCCTCGGCGCGCCTGCGCTGGGCGATCTCCTTTTCGAGCTCCCGGTACGACCGCTGCAGATTGGCCGCCATGCTGTCGAAGGCGTTGGATACCTCGACGAACTCGTCGTCGCCTGACATGGAAATCCGGTGCTCGAGATTCCCCGCACCGATGGTCGCGGCTCCGTCTCTGAGGGCGGCCACCCGTCGGGTAACGGTCCGGCCGACGGTCCAGCCATTGACGAAGACGGCGACGGCGAGGAGCACAATCGTGCCGGCGATGCTCCCCCCGGCCATGGTGAGAGAGGATATCAGCTGCCTCCTCCCGGCCTGCTGCAGGTCCCGGGCGTGGATTACAGTTTCGTACGCCCTCATGATGATCTGCGTGTGCAGCCTCTCCTCCATCTCGCTATGTATGGCAGCCTGGGCAGGGGACAACGGCGCTGCGCCACTCGTCATGACGGCGGTGAAGAGCCTCTGCGTCGACTGATGGTCCTGCACCATCTCGACGATAATTGCCTTGTCTTCCGCACGCCAGAATTTCTCTTCGGCGATGTGCAACAGTCGCCCTATCTCCTGCTGTTTGGCCAGGAGCTGGATGCGCGCCCTTTCGCTCTTGGTGCGAAGATAGTCGTCACGCAAGGTGGAGCGCTCGAAGACGGAACTCACGATGGAATCGGCGACCTCCCCCGCCTTCATCGCCCTTTCGACCTGAAAAAGCATCGACAGGAGCACAAAGACGACGAGCCCCACAGCCAGGGCGGAGATTGAGACGGTAAGATTGAGCGCCTTTCTGACCTGCATCTTTTACCTCAGTATCTTTACCGCCTGGGGCTGGATCGCATCGAGCCCGCCCAGGTACAGGTTGTTCAGGTAGTTGGGGAGAGAGGCGCCGGGAACACCTCTGCCGGCCGCCCAGCGTGATTCATCCTCCAGCGCCAGTACCAGCGACTGGTCCAGAGTGACGCGGAAGGCCCCGCTCCAGGAGGATCTGATGACATCTACCGCGAATCCCGTCTGCTCCGCGACGCTTTCCTGCGCCTGCGCCGGCTCGCTCCTTACATACTCCTGCGCGCGCAGCAGCCCCCGGAGTACCTTGCGCACGACTTCCGGATTCTTCTGTACGTATGCGCTTCGCCCCACGACGGTGAACATTTCCCTGTAGATATCCTCGTCATAGAAGACCACCGCGCCCTCCCCGAGCCTCCGACGCGCCATTACCACATACGGATCGAAGGCGGCGACGGCATCGGCACTGCCGCTGGCAAGGGCATCGACCAGGGCATCCGGCTTCATGTCGACGATCTTCACCTCCTCCAGCGGGATGCCGTTGGAGACGAGAAAGACATCGAGAAAGAAGTGCGCCGTCGTTCCAAGAGGAACGGCGATTGTCTTCCCCCTCAGCCCGTACGGCGTGCGCACCCCGCTCCCCTTCCTCGTCACCACCGCGTGGCTCTTCCCGGAACTGTGGATGGTGGCGATTACGGAGACTTTCTGACCGTGCATAACTGCAAACATAACCGGGGTCTCAGCCACCGTGGCAAAGTCCGCGGTGCTGTCGATTACAGCCTGCAACGCAGGTTTGCCGTAGGCAAATCTCAACGGGACTATCTCCAGCCCCTCCTGCGCAAAGAACCCGCGCGCCTGTGCAACCTGGGCAAGAGCGGCGTAGGGGAGCGAGCTGAAGGCAACAGTCACCCGCTGAGAGGGGGGTCGGGGCTTAACGTGAACGGAGCGGTATCAGATGGCGAGGGCGAGCAGAGCCAAAAGAAGCAGGGGGACGATGAAACGCAACGGACGGAGCGCGGGGGATGGCGGCTGGTTCATCGACACCTGTCTCTGAAAAGGATGAAGTAGCCCGGGAGCGGTACTGGCTGTAGAGTGATAGATTCTCTCACATGACAGTGAAGCACACTCATACAACGGGGGTAAAGTGAGTACAATACATGAAATTCTACAAATAACAAGAGCCGGCGAAAATTTCGTCGGCTCCGTCCTCATCTGATCCAGAAAAATCCCCGCGACTCCCACTCTTTTTACAGTTGAATCCGCTCCGGGAGTACGCTCGACTCAACAGGCTTCACCCTCAGCCTGAAAAGCGCCAGTGAATGCGCTTCCAGGTCGTACACGTCCCCTACCCTCACCGTCAGGACCTCCGAGGAGGCCGGGTTCCTCACCAGGGGGGGCTCCACGAGGCTGTGCCGCCCCATGACGCTTTCCGCCGCGGCCGGGTTCGCGGTGTCCAGGACCAGTTCCCACTGTACGGTATCCCCCCGCCCCGGAATGACGAAGGGAACCTTCTCCACGTAGGCGTTGAGGAGAATGAGAAACGTATCGTCCAGGAGAAAGTTCCCCTCAGCGTCGACATCCTCGAGAGCGTCACCGGCCAGCCGCACCCCGAAGCAGCGCATGTTGAAATCGCTGCGGTCGAAGCTGACTTCATCGCCGGTGGAGTGGAACCAGGTGAGGTCCTTCACCTCGGAGGAGCGGACGTTTTTCCCCTGAAAGAAGTTGCGCCGCCGGAAAACCGGATGGTTGCGCCGGATCTGGATCATGAGCCTCGTAAAGTCAAAGAGGGCCCGCTTGGCGTCGTCGAGGTTCCAGTCGAGCCAGGAGAGCTCGTTATCCTGGCAGTAGGCGTTGTTGTTCCCCTGCTGGGTCCTGCCGATCTCGTCGCCGGCCTGCAGCATCGGGACCCCCTGCGACAGGAGAAGCGTCGCCAGGAAATTGCGCTTCTGCCGCTCCCTCAGCACGAGGATCGCCTCGTCTTCCGTCCCCCCTTCCGCGCCGCAGTTCCAGCTCAGGTCGTTGTCGGCGCCGTCCGTGTTCCCCTGCAGGTTCGCCTCGTTGTGCTTGCCGTTGTAGCTCACCAGATCGTGCAGGGTGAAACCGTCGTGGCAGGTGACGAAGTTGATGCTGGCGTAGGGGCGCCGCCCTTCCCGGCTGTACAGGTCGCTGGAGCCGGTAAGGCGGTAGCACATGTCATACATCTGCCCCTCGTCGCTGCGCCAGAAGCGCCTGGTGGTGTCGCGGTAGCGGCCGTTCCACTCGGTCCACAGCACCGGGAAGTTCCCGACCTGGTAGCCGCCGAGCCCCACGTCCCACGGCTCCGCGATGAGCTTCACCTGGGAGAGGACCGGGTCCTGGTGGATGATGTCGAAGAAGGAGGAGAGCTTGTCTACTTCGTGCAGCTCGCGGGCCAGCGCGGAGGCGAGATCGAAGCGGAAGCCGTCGACGTGCATATCCTGCACCCAGTAGCGCAGGCTGTCCATGATGAGCTGCAGCACCCGGGGGGTGTTCGTGTTGAGGGTGTTGCCGCACCCGGTGAAGTCGAGGTAGTAGCGCCGCTCCGGCATGAGATGGTAGTAGCTCGTGTTGTCGATGCCGCGGAAAGAGAGGGTCGGCCCCATGTGGTTTCCCTCGGCGGTGTGGTTGTACACCACGTCGAGAATGACTTCGAACCCCTCCTTGTGCAGCGTCTTCACCATGTACTTGAACTCGGCGACGTGCTTTCCGATGACGCCCGTGCTGGCGTACTGCACAGCCGGTGCGAAGTAGGCGATGGTGTTGTATCCCCAGTAGTTGGAAAGCCCCTGGTCCTCCAGGATGCGGTCTGAGATGAACTGGTGCACCGGCATGAGCTCGATCGCGGTCACCCCGAGCGACTTCAGATACGAGAGGGAAGCGGGGGCCACAACCCCCGAGTAGGTGCCGCGCTGCTCCGGGGCGATTTCCG
This sequence comes from Geomonas sp. RF6, assembly GCF_021044625.1. Lineage (NCBI taxonomy): Bacteria > Pseudomonadati > Thermodesulfobacteriota > Desulfuromonadia > Geobacterales > Geobacteraceae > Geomonas > Geomonas sp. RF6. The sequence continues at coordinate 5,089,329 of NZ_CP087999.1, forward strand.
GGTGGCGCATGGTGAACCCCTTCACGTGCATCTCGTAGATGATGCTCTCGTGGTACGGGGTGCGCAGGAGCTTGTCCCCTTCCCAGTCGAAGGTCTGGTCCACCACCACGCACTTCGGAAGGCGGCGGGCGCTGTCCCGCTCGTCGAAGGAGAGGTCCCCGCTCTCGTGCCCGATGGTGTACGAAAAGAGGCTGTCGTCCCAGGCCACCTCCCCCGCGATCGCCTTCGCGTACGGGTCGATGAGGAGCTTGTTCGGGTTGAAGCGCAGGCCGTCCTCGGGGCGGTACGGGCCGTGCACCCGGTAGCCGTACAGCTGCCCCGGCTGAATCTCACGCAGGTAGGCATGCCACACCTGGTCGGTGACCTCCGACATCTGGATCCGCGCGGACTCCGCCTCCGCGTCCGGGGCGTCGAAGAGGCACAGTTCCACCCGCTCGGCATTTTCCGCAAAAAGGGCGAAGTTGACGCCGAAGCCATCCCAGGTGGCCCCCAGCGGATACGGTTTTCCCGGCCAGATCTTCATAACTCCCTCCCGTGCAAAACGGCTGCGCCCTTTATCGCTTTTCCCTCTCCAAAAGTGCGACCGGAAATGCCCTCAGCACCTCGCCAAGGTCGATGGCTCCCTCCTTCGTCTCGTACTGGTCGCCGGTGATGACGTTTCTGTAGCGCACACCTTCCGACTCCGGCAGCATGAGACGCGAGCCGCCCCACACCCCCTCTCCCAGCGGCTTTCTTTTGCCGCTCAGGGTAAGGCGGGCGAAGAAGCGCGGCGCCACCACCAGCACTTCCTCCTCGTCGTGACGCCTGGAGAAGGCGCAGACCTCCTGGGCGCGGGCACCCGCCACCTCCAGAGGGGTATAGTTTCCGCTCCCGAAAAGCTCCTCGTGAGCCTTCCTGAATTGCAGCACCTTGGAAATCAGGAAAAGCTTCACTTTTCCGTCCTCCGGGTTTTCCGCGAGCCCCTGGGCGGTGGAGGCGCTCCCCTGCTGCGACATCGCGTCCTTCAACTCCGCCAGAAGGGCCGTGCGGTGCTCGAAATCGACCGGCTGCCTGTTGTCCGGGTCGACCAGCCTGAGATCCCACAGCTCGCTCCCCTGGTAGAAGTCCGGGACGCCGGGGCAGGTGAGCTTCAGGAGGGTCATGGAGAGGGACGCGTACATGCCGCACCAGGCGACCTGCCGGGCGAAGATCTTCGCGTCGTCGATGAAGGTGCGGTCAGCGAGCACCTCGTCCACAAACTGGCTCACCGCCTGCTCATACGGCTCGTTGGGGTTGATCCAGCTCGTGTGCTCCTTCGCTTCCCTGAGCGCCTTCTGCATGTACAGCTGGATTCTCTGCGTAAACCTCCCGAACTCCTCCGGATCGTCGTAATTGAGGGGCCAGGCGCCCATCAGGGTCTGGTAGAGGAGGTATTCCTTGTTGGCGTTGGGGATGACGTCGTTGTCCACGATCTTCTTGTGCCGGCGGTTCGCCTTGCTCCAGCGGGTGACCGCACCCGTCCATTCGTCGGGGATCTCGGTGAGGACGTTGATGCGGATGCGGGCGTCCTCGCTCCTTTTCGTGTCGTGCGTGGTGGTGGCGAGCAGTGCGTGCGGCACCGATTGCACCCGCTCCACGTTCTGGGCGTGGAACTCCTCGAGGGAAAGGCCGAAGCGGTCCGGGTCCCCTCCCACTTCGTTGAGCGAGATCAGGCGGTTGTACATGTAAAAGGAGGTGTCCTCCATCCCCTTCGCCATGACCGGGCCGGTGATCTGCTGGAAGCGCATGAGGAAATCGAGCCATTCGTGCTTCTGGTCGTCCTCCATGTCGGGGAGGAAGTTGAGGGTCAGGACGTCGCGCACGAAGTCGAAGACGGAGGGGTCGATCCCCTTGCTCTTTCGCAGCGCCTTGTTCACCGCAAGCTCGATATGCTCCCGGTCCGTCTCGGAGATCTGCAGCGAGTTCGTATAGGTGCGGTACACCGGGAAGAAGGCGATGACCTCGACGAGGGTCTTTATGAGGCTTTGCAGCGTGTAGTCGCGGGTATGCCTGTTGTTTTCCGCGATGGTGCTCAGGTGGTAGCCGAGGGTATTGATCTCGCTCGACATGGAGGCGTACATGATGAGCTTCTTCTTCTCGTAGAGAATGTCCTGGAACTTCGTCTGCAGCCCCGTGAAGGAGCGGTAGAAGCCGTCGAGGGTATCCTGGCTCCCCTGGTCGATGAAGAGCTGGCTTACGCTGTTTACGAAGGAGTAGCCGGTCTCCCCGTGGATCGCCCAGTCAGCCGGCACCCTTTCGGTCCCGAGAAGAATCTTTTCCCCCACGAGGTAAAACGGCTTGAAATCCGGGTCCTCCGCCAGGAGTTCGTGGAAGCGCTCCAGCATCTGCGCGTCGGTCTGGTCGTTCTCCTTTTTCTGCATCAACATCCTGCGGAAGGAGGCGTACTGCAGCTGATGGAAATACTTCACCGGGTTATACAGGCCGTCGGCGTGGTCGACGCGAAATCCGGCCACGTGACCCTGCTCCAGGAGGTCGAGAACGAGTGCGTGCACCTCGTCAAAGACGCTTGCCTCCTCCACCTTGATGGCGCCGAGCCCGTTGATGTCGAAGAAGCGGCGGTAGTTGATCTCCTCCGTCGCGACCCGCCAGTGCGCCACCCGGAAAGACTGCTGCTGCAGCAGGCGCTCCAGGAGTGCGAACGATGAGGGATCGGCCGTATCTCCGTTGTAGATCCTCACGTTCTCGTCGATAAAGGCCTTTACCTTTTCGCTGTCCCGATAGAGCTGCCACAGCCTCTTCTTCCCCACCTCCGCGTCGTCGTACCGTTTCTTCGTAAGCTCCGGATCGGTCTCCGTCTCCGAGGGCAAGGCGCCAAGGAGACCGATCACGCTTTGCAGCTGCCCGACCGTCTCGGGTGCGAGAGACTGCTGCAACTCCTCCATCCGGTGCGACAGGATAAGGGGATAGCTCCTGGGAGAAAGGGGGAAGTTGTGCTCGTAGTAGGCGACGGAAAAGCCGTCCGGCTGGTAGGTGACCTGGAGCTCCTGGCTCTCCAGGATCTTTCCGAACTGTGCTCCCAGCACCGGCAGGAGAACCTTGTCGGTCAGCTGGCGCTTCACCGGCGCCCAGTTGATGTCGAAGTAGCCGGCGTGCTGTGCGCTCTTGCCGTTTTCCAGGACGTCCTGCCACCACCTGTTGTCGCGGCACTCCACGCACATGTGGTTCGGCACGATGTCGAGGATCTGGCTCATGCCGTGCTTCTTCAGCGTTTCCAGGTACTCCCGGAACTCCTCCTCGGTACCTACCTCCGGATTTATGGAGCGGTGGTCCACGATGTCGTAGCCATGGAGACTGCCGGGCCTCGCCTTGAGATAGGGGGAGGCGTAGATGTGCGTGATGCCGAGCTCGGCGAGATAGGGGATCAGGGAGGTAACCGTCTTGAATCCGAGATCCTTATTGAACTGAAGCCGGTACGTCGCGACCGGTACGCAAGCCGTTGATTTTTCTGCTGGCATGGAAGCCCCCTTTTCTCGCAGCGGGGGCGCGACGATCTGTTCGCGCCGCCCGTCACATTAAAAAATACCAAATCCATATCGCTATTCAATGATGCAGCGGAGGACGCTCTCGGTGATGCGTCCTCCTGATTAGGCGGGAAAATATGGGAGGTTCAGAAGATGAGGGATGTACCTGCGGGCTAAAACGTCTGTCTGGCAGGCGTCCTATGGGGGTGGGCCGAGGGAAAGGTTGTGCGGTCGGGGGTCGGGGGCTAGGAAATCTCCCGCTCCGCCTCTGCAATGCTTTTTTCTATGGCGGAAAAGAGTTTCCGATGGTCCACCGGCTTGGGGATGCACTGCGTAATCCCCGCCTCCTTGCTTCTTGTCCTGTATTCCGGTATGTCACAATAGGCCGAAACAAGTATGATCTCCGCATCGGGCTGCAGGCGCTTTATTTCCGAGGCCATGGAGATCCCGTCGAGCACCGGCATCTGCATGTCTGTCAGGACCAGCTCCGGTTTGTGCTTCTTGTAGAGCTGCAGCCCCTCCAGGCCGTTCTCCGCGACAAGGAGCGTCATCTGCGGAAACTTCAGCGAGATCGCCTTGCTGATAAGCCCCCTGCCGACCGGGTCATCTTCTACATACAAAAGCGCCAGCTTTGCCATACCTGCTCCTTGTGGCGTCCCATGGGGACGGGAAGTGACTGGAATATAGCGGTACCAAAAGGAGAACCAATGCAACCAATTGCGGCAAGAATTCTTGCCAACGAAGACGTCGTAAGGGTGAGGGCGGAGATCCCCGAGGGGCATCTACATCTGCGCACCACCATCGAACTCGCCGACGGCACCTCCCTCACCTTTCAGGAAGCGACGATCGCTGCCATCGCCCGCGCCTACCTCGCAGTGAAGGCCGACCCGCTGCGGACCCGCATAGAGCTCACAGGACAAAAGGTGGCGCGGCGCAAGCGAGGGTACGCGGAGTGGCAGCTGCTGGAGGAGCCTTGAGCGGCAGACTCTTCTCCCCGGATCACGCTACTCCTCCACATCCGGCGGCGCCTCCGGATTCGGCTCCCCTCTGAAGGTCCAGTAAAGGAATATGAGCGACGGGACAAGTACAAGGCTTCCCACCGGCACCACGACAAGAAAGGCGACCAGAGCCTCGCGGGGGGCAGCGGCGGCGGAGAGCGTGAGGGTGCCGATCAGGAGATCGGGATAAATAGCGGCAGCAAAACCTGCGATCGTTGCCGCCACAGTCCCCGCCCCGAAAAACTGGGCCCAGAGGTAGCGGCGACGCCAGAGCGCCCCCTGGGTGGCGATCCCTCCGGCAACCGCGAGGCAGACGACGGCAACGACCCACGGTCTGAAGAGGCGGTCGGCAAAGAGAGGCGCGCTGAAGCGTGCAACCGGTATCTGCAGCGCCGTGACGACGCCGAGAACGATGCCGGCAAGGATGCCGCGAATGCGGAAATCATCCTGCAGATCCCCCTTTGTGCGCACCGTCATGTACAGCGGCGCGAGGTAGGCGCATACGGCGACTCCGATGACGCCGCCGGTGAGGTTGAAGGGCGTGACCCAGGACCAGAGCGGCGGGCGGACCTGCGAGCTTGCCGCATAGATCGTCCCGGACGCGGCGGCGGTGACGGAAACCCCGAGAGCAAAGGGGGTGAGGACGCTGGAGATCTCGAAAAAACGCGCCAGCACAGGGACGCCTGTCCCCGTCTCCTTTCCGAAGTGGCGGAAGGCAAAGGCGGCACCGCGGAAAGTGATCCCCACAAGGGCGATGGTCAGCGGCACAAGGAGGGTCGTGCACAGGTCGGCGAACCCCTTCGGGAAGGCGGTGAAGAGGGTCACCACCACGAAGATGAGCCAGACGTGGTTCGTTTCCCATACCGGCCCGATGGCGTCAAAGAGCTTCTCCCGCTGCGCCCGCGCCCGCGGGCCGGAGGAGAGCGCCGTCCAGATTCCGCCGCCGAAGTCGGCGCCGGCAAAGACGGCGTACATGACGAGGCCGAGAAAGAGGACCCCTGCCGCCAGCAGCTCAAGGCGCACCATAAGGCCCCTCCCCCGGACCGCCCCCTGCGGGCTCGCCGCCCAGAAGTAGCTTCAGCAGTCCTGCAGTCAATGCCAGGTACACCAGAAGAAAGAGCAGAAAGATGGGGCCTATCCCCGGGCTCACCGTCACCCCCTGCTCCGTGCGCAGAAAACCGACCACCACCCACGGCTGCCGCCCGAACTCCGTCACCATCCACCCCGCCTCCAGCGCGATCATCCCGAACGGTCCGGCAAAGAGAAGTGACCACAACGACCACTTGTCCAGGGGAACCTCCCGGTGCCGCAGGCGCCGCCACCAGAAGCGGCAGGCAGCAACGAACATGACGAAGAAGGAGCCGACCATCAGGTCGAAGAAGGGGTGCACCAGACGGGGATCGGGCACGTCTGAGGCTGGAAAGGCGTCGAGCCCTTCCACCACTGCGTTCAGGTCGCGGTGCGCGAGGAAGCTCAAGAGTTTCGGCACCTCGAGGCCGAAGTGCACCTCCCCCGTCGCGGGATCGGGCCATCCCCCCATCACCAGAGGTGCTCCTCTGGAAGTCTTGAAATGAGCCTCCATGGCGGCAAGCTTCGGCTTTTCATGCTGGGCCACGAAATAGGCTGCCCAGTCTCCGGAGAGGAACATGAGCGGCAGGCAGATCGTCCCCACGGCCAGGGAGAGGGTGAGGGCGCGCTTCCCGTCCTCGTCGATGCGGCCACGCAGGAAGCGCCAGGCGTACATCCCGGAAAGAGCGAAGGCTGTGGCGACATAGGCGGCGATCGTTCCGTGCAGCGCCTGGTGGGGCCAGGCGGGGTTGAAGAACGCCTTCAACGGCTGCACCTGCGCCGGGACCCCGTTCACCAGCCTGAACCCTGCAGGGGTATTCATCCAGGAGTTCGCGCTGATGACAAAGAGCGCAGAGGTGGCCGCCGCCACGGTAAGGGGGATGGTGCACAGAAAGATCGCCCTGCGCGACAGCCTCCTCTCGCCGTAGCTGTACAAGGCGAGAAAGATCGCCTCGGTAAAGAAGGCGAACCCCTCCATGGAGAAGGCAAACCCCACCAGGGGACCGCTGAACTCCATGAAGCGGGGCCACAGGAGCCCGAGCTCGAAGGAGAGAATGGTGCCGGAGACAGCACCGACGGCGAAGAGGACGGCGGCGGGGCGGATCCAGCCGCGGGCGATGCGGTGGTAACTGTCGTCGCCACTGGAAAGGGAGAGTCCCTCGGCCATCATCAACATGAAAGGGAGCCCGATCCCGATGGTGGCGTAGATGATGTGAAACGCCAGGGAGATTCCCATCAGCGCGCGGGCAGACAGCAGGTTGTCCATACCTCTTCCTCTCTTTTTTCCCTACCCCATCCTCACCGCGAGCATGGAGACGGAGCCCCCATCGACCCCTTCGACCGGAAAGGTGATGCGATCCTTCTCCTTGCGGGCCCCCAGGACATACAGGAGGGGGAGGTAGTGGTCCGGCGTCGGGACGGAGAGCATGGCGTCGCGCCCGAGCTCCTCGTAGGAGACCAGCTGGGGATCATCGCCTGCGACCAGCAGCTCTCGCACCCGCTCCTCAAATCGCGCCGCCCACTCGTACGGCTTTCCCCCACCCTCCCCCCAGGCATAGGAATGCAGGTTGTGCACTAGGTTGCCGCTGCCGAGGAGGAGAACCCCTTCGTCGCGCAGCGGCAGGAGGCGCTTGCCAAGGGCGTAGTGGAAGGGTGCCGGTTGCCGCTCGTCGATGCTCAGCTGTACGACAGGTATGGAGGCATCCGGAAAGAGGTGCTTGAGCACCGACCACGTCCCATGATCGAGTCCCCAGCTTTCATCCAACTCCGCGGATACCGGAGCGAGAAGCTCTTTCACCCGTTCGGCAAGTCCGGGGCTCCCGGGAGCAGGGTAGTGCACATCGTAGAGCTCCTGGGGAAAGCCGCCGAAATCATGGATAGTGCGCGGAGCCGCATTCGCCATCACGGCGCAGCGCGGGATGTACCAGTGGGCTGAGATGGAAAGGATAGCCGACGGGCGGCGGAGGGATCTTCCGATCTTCTCCCATCCGCGGGTGTAGCTATTTGTGTAGAGAGCGTTGAGTGGGTTGCCATGCCCCACGAAAAGAGCCGGCATTGTTGCGGCCATGCTTCCCCCTCCTTGTCATTCAAAAACACCGACAGCTGCAATACCACTGGAGTTTACCATGAACTTCGGAGGAAGCCCGTCCTGTGGCTATTTCAGCGGCAGAAACCGTCAAATTGACACCTTTTAATCCGGTATGTTACGCTGCTGATGGAGACAAACCTAAAGCCGACGCGTTACATCCGGGAGCCACATCATGAGACGTTATCTTCTGCTGGTTGGCCTGCTCCTCATGGCACTGACCTCTGCATGCAGCTCAAAGGGAGGGAGTGCTGCAGGCGGAGCATTGGGAGGAGCGGCAGTAGGCGCGGGTGCCTATGAGTACGTCCACCACCGCAACATGCAGCAGGTGGAAGACGATTACAAGGCGGGAAAGATTACGAAAGAGGAGTATGAGATAAGAAAGGACCAAATCAAGAAGGATTCCCTCCTTCAGTGAAGGCGAGCTCCACTAAAAGATATTCCGCAGCTTCAAGCGCAGTCACAAAAGCCGCTCCACCGAGAGCGGCTTTTGTGCTTTCCGGTTCTGCGTTCAAATTAATTAATACGGCCCACCCCACTCGCACTACCTCATATGAAGCAGAAACTTGAGGTTTTGCGGCAAGGCGGAAGGAAATTCGTTGCCGCGTAACGACACCAACTGCCCGTAAAACTGCTATTTTCCGCAGCAGATAAAGTTGGCATTCGAGATGCACTGTCCCGTAGAGCAGCAGCAATCAACCCACAATTTTGAGAGGAGTCACACATGAAGAAAGTTTTGTCCAGCATCGTTGCAGCCCTGGTAGCCGTTTCTTTCGCTGGCGTCGTGTTCGCACAGGACGCGACTGCTCCTGCAGGTGGAACTTCCGATACTTCCGCTCCGGCTGCTGAGACCCAGAAGGCTGAGAAGAAGGCCACCAAGAAACACAAAAAACATAAAAAAGCCAAGAAGGCGAAGAAGTCCGAGAAGAAGGAAGAAAGCGGCGCTGCCGGTGGCACTTCTACTCCGGCTGAAGCACCGGCTTCCAAGTAATTTCGACCTTCTCCAGAAACAGGCCGAGCAAAAAGCCGCATCAATCGATGCGGCTTTTTCTTTGCGCCTACGTCTTGTTCTCGTTCCCAAGGTCACCTTGGGAACGCACTTGCCTGCAAAGCTCCAGCTTTGCATCCGCATCAGCAAATAGCCCCTCCCCCAGATAATTCAGCATACTAAATCTGCCTTTCGTTGCGTCACCCTTCCCCCCAATCTAAGATTTAGTAAGGAAGGCACTCCTCATCAATGAAGGGACCTATCAATGAATAAAAGAGCCATCTCGCTGCGCGCGGAACATGCGCTGAAAACGGTCACGCCCCTTCTGCAATTCTTCTCCGAGTCGCGCTGGGCAAAGCGGTTTGGAACCCCCGGCATCTGTGACTTCACCATCGGCAACCCGCACGAGATGCCGATGCCGGCCTTTGTCGACGCGCTGAAACACTCAGTGGAGCCGCAGGACCGATACTGGTATGCATACAAGATGAATGAGGAAAATCCGAGGAGGGTCGTAGCGGCATCGCTGAAAAAGTGGCGGGGGATGGAGTTCGAGGTGGAGGACATCTTTCTTACCAACGGCGCCACCGGGGCCCTCGCCGTCGTCTTGCACACCATCGCCGACGCCGGGAACGAAGTTATATACACGACGCCGTCCTGGTTTCTCTACGACTCCATCATCATAAACACCGGCGCGGTACCGGTACCGGTGAAGGCTCTTCCGGACTCCTTCGACCTCGACCTGGACGCCATCGAGGAAGCGATCACCGAAAAGACCTCCGCAGTCATCGTAAACTCACCGCACAACCCGACCGGCAGGGTCTACTCCGAGAGGACACTCCGCGCACTCTCCGCAATCCTCTCCAGGGCGAGCGCCCGATACGGGCACAGCGTGTACCTCATCTCGGACGAGGCGTACGCCCGCATCATCTTCGACGGCATGGACTTTCCAAGTCCCGCTGCCTTCTATGATCGCACCATCGTCGTGTACACCTACGGAAAAACGCTCCTGACGCCGGGGCAGCGGATAGGGTACCTCGCCCTCCACCCGGCGATGCCGGAGCGGGCTCAGCTCAGGAAGGCGATCTGGTCCCAGCAGATGTTAAACAGCTGGGCCTTCCCCAATGCCCTCATGCAGCACGCCCTCGGTGAACTCGACAACATCGCCATCGACGTGGAGGGTCTGCAGCGCAAGCGCGACCTGGTGGTGCGGGAGCTTTCCTCCATGGGGTACCGGATGAGGCCGCCGGAAGGAACTTTCTACTGCCTGATCCGCTCCCCCCTCGCCGATGACCGCGTCTTTGTCGACATGCTCGCCGAACACGACGTCTTCTGCATCCCCGGGAGCCTCCAGGGAGCGGAAGGTTATTTCCGCCTCTCCCTCACCGGAAGCGAAGAGATGATCGGAAAGGCCCTCCCCATCTTTCGGCAGGTGCTGCAAGAGGCGAGATCCTCCGCACGTGCGGCCGCGCCACATCTTCAGCCCGGGTAGCGCCCGCCATTGACGTTTATGGTCTGTCCTGTGATATAGCCGTTGCACGCCAGCATGACAGCGACCGCGGCGATCTCTTCTGCCGTTCCGAGACGCCCCACCGGCACGCTTTCCGGTTTGAGGAGAGGCAATGCTGCGGCCATCTCCGTGTCTATCGCCCCCGGCGCGATGGCGTTCGCGGTTATCCCCTCATTGGCAAGATACGCGGCGTAGTAGTGGGTGAGCCCTATGATCCCGGCCTTCGACGCGGCGTAATGCATCCCCACCACCCCGCCGACCTGTGCGGCCACTGAAGAGATGCTGATGATCCTCCCCCAGCGGGCCCCCCTCATGCCGGGAAGGGACGCCTGCGTCACCAGGAACGCCCCTTTCAGATTCACCGCAAGGACCTCGTCCCAATCCCCTTCCGTGATCTCGTCCATGGTGCGCATCTGCGCTATGCCGGCGTTGTTGACGACGATGGAGATGGCACCCAGCTCCCGGTGGATACCCTCCACCGCGGCACTGACCTCTGCCGAGCGGGAGACGTCGCAGTGAAGTGCAACGCCGCGCCGCCCCAGGCTCCTGATGGCATCCCTCACCTGGTACGCGGCCGCCTCGTTACTCCTGTAGACGATCGCCACATCGGCACCCGCTTCCGCGAGCGCGCAGGCTATGGCGCGCCCGATGCCGCGCCCCCCTCCGGTGACAAGCGCGGTCTTCCCGTTCAACGGCAGGGACTTCTTCTGCTCTGCCATAACGACCTCCTGTGCAATCGGTGAGTCCCGTCAGAACAACCTGACGACGACGAAAAGACCGACCATGGCGATTCCGATGGCGAGCTTCCCGGCGACCCCGAGCGCCATCCCCACCACCGTCCCGATTCCAGCCCTCGTGGCGTGGTGCAGGGTCCGCTGCTGCGACAATTCCCCGAGGACCGCGCCCAGAAAGGGGCCGAGGATGATGCCGGGGATACCGAGGAAGATTCCGATGGCCCCACCGATGGCGGCTCCGGTCATCGCCTTTCGGGAGCCGCCGAACTTTTTCGCCCCGAAGATGGAGCTGAAGAACTCCACGAGGTAGGTCAGGGCCGCCATGACGGCGAGGGCCGAGAGGGTCCAGACGCCGACGTAGCGGAAGTCTTCAGCCCAGGCGGCGCAAAAAAGGCCGGCAAAGAGGAGCGGCGCACCGGGCAAAACCGGCAGAAGGAGCCCGGCGAGCCCGAGCACGGTGAGGACGATTCCGATGCTCCACAGGATGATTGATTGATCTGACATAGTAAGCTCCGCACCGAAAGTCATCTCGCATCATCGGAGAGGCTCCCCCTCCCTTGACGGGAGGGGGACAGGGGGTGGGTGAAGCTGCCATCTGCTGGAGTGGTCGCGCCTTCCCCCCCACCCTAACCCTCCCCCGCAAGGGGGGTGGGGACTGTCCGGCGGATGCCGGAAATACGCTAACCCTATTTTTCGGGGTGCCAGTCCTGCATATGTCTTCCATGCGTCTTCAGGTAGGCGCCGTCGTTAAAGAAGGCGTCGTAGAAGTCCAGGTCGAGGTGGTGCGCCTGCAGGTACATGAGGACAAAAATGGAGGGGACCGTGGCCGGGAACTTGCCGAAGGTCTCGTAGAGATACTGGGCCTGGTGCGCGACGCAGGCGCGGAATCGTTCCTCATGCACCTGGGCGGCGGAGCGCACCCTGCGGCTGTCTTTCCAGGGGCCGGGTGTCTCCGGATTGAACGGCCCGCCCGCTCCGAACTTTCGCTCGCAAAGCGCCTCTACCGCTACCCGCATGTCACCGTGATGCGGCGGGCAGTACCCCTCCATCACCCCCTCAAGACCGGTGGGATTGGCGTAGGGCCAGCGCTCGTCGGTGTCGAAGCGGAAGCCGAGCCCCTTCACGGAGGGGTCGCCGCTGGCGCCGAGCATGGCGAAGGGATCGATCCCGTTGAACATCCATCCACCGAGCCCCATCGCCTGCAGCATGAGAACCCCCGCGTAGCAGCTCGTCCCGAGCTCGACGCTCAGTTCTGCCATCGACCACTGCTCCACGAAGGTGAGGGGCCAGACGTTTTGCACGTCGACGATATCGCTGTACCTCTCGATCCCGGGGATCGGCCTCCCGTTGATGTCGTCGTGGAGCACGAGGCCGTTTTGCAGCATGTAGCAGAGGTTGAGAAGAACATGCTGCGAAAGGTCCCCCACCGGTATCACCACCAGCGTCGAGGGCTTGTTGAAGACCCACGTATTGTGCGGCTCCGTGAACGGCACCTCCGACGGAAAGAGAAGCCTGCCGTCCTGGATCTTGCGGATTCGCCCACGTACGTTGGCGACGAACGCCTCGAGGCTCAGTTCCCCCTCCGCCCCCCTCTCAGCAAAGGCAGGGGCGTCACGCATCTCGAGGGTATAGACACCGTCATCGTCGGTGAAGAAGGTCTGGCTGGTGTGAAACCCCGCGGCTGACGGAAAGGTACGCCCTCCTGCCGCACCTGCGTAGTTGGAGAGGTGCGGGGCATAGCGGGCGGCGCGATAGATCATGTGATGCCAGCTCGTGTTGCCGCCGCAGGCCGATACCACCAGCATCTTTTCCAGCTCCGAAAGAGCGTGCGGCAGCTGCCGCGACTTGAACGCCAGCACCCCGTCCGGTATTTCCGCTCCCATGAAGAAGCGCCTGGAACGCCGCCCCAGCAAAGCCTCCACCACCCCGAAAGAGAGCATCTCCCGGAAGCCTCGATCAGCCCCACCCTTTTCCATACGGTCCTCCTCCCCTGCAGCTCCGCGTCCCCTTTCAGCGGAAAGGGCGCGTCGTCCGGCTTCTGCAAGGATATCAGCAATGAAAGGGGGGAGAAAGTCACCGAAAATGAGTTACATTCTACGTAGCGATCACCATTGCACCTGAACCGACTACTACAAAACACGAGGTCCCAATGAAGATAGAAACCTCCTCCGCTTCTCCGCTCGAACATGGAACACCGGCGCTGGTGATAGGGTACTTCCAGGACGCCAAAGGGGAACTCTTTTCCCAATGCGACGCCGCCCTCGACGGACTGCTCGAAAGGCTCGCGGCGACAAAGGAACTGAACGGCAAGCACAACTCCACGCGGCTGATCCACACCATGGGGCGCCTCCCTGCCGAGCGGCTCCTCCTTGTGGGGCTCGGAAAGCAGGGGGAGCTCACGGGCGAGCGCCTGCGCCAGGGGGCTGGCAACGCAATGCAGGCGTTGCGCGGCGTCCGCGTCGCCTCCTTCGCCTCCGCGCTGCACCTCTCCGGCACCAGCGACAGTGCTGTGGAGGCGGTCTGCACCGGGGCTCTGCTGGGAAGCTACACCTTCGACGCCTACAAGACAAAGGAGAAAGAGGAGCGCTTTTCCTTCGACACGATGACCATCCTTTTTGCCGAGGGGGGCAACGAAGGCGCACACGCCGCCGTTCAGCGGGCGGAGGCGATCTGCAACGCGGTGCAGCTCACCCGCAACCTGGTCTCACATCCGGGAAACGTGGTCACTCCCGCCTACCTCAGTGCAACGGCGCGGGAGCTCTCGGAGCGCTACGGCCTCGGGTGCCGCGTGCTGGAGATGGACGAGCTGAAGGAACTGCGCCTGAACGCACTGATAGCGGTGGGAAAGGGCTCCGTCGAGCTGCCGCGCCTCGTCACCCTCGAATATCGGGGGGGAGAGGAGAAAGATCCTCCGGTCGTGCTGGTTGGTAAAGGGGTCACCTTCGACTCCGGCGGGATCTCCATAAAACCGGGGCAGGGAATGGAGGCGATGAAGATGGACATGGCGGGAGCGGCGGCCGTACTCGGCACTCTGCAGGCGGTCGCGGAGATGAAGCTCGCCGTGAACGTGGTGGGGATCATTCCGACAGCGGAGAATATGCCGGACAGCAACGCCTTCAAGCCGGGCGATGTCCTTACCGCCATGTCGGGGACTACCATAGAGATCACCAACACCGACGCAGAGGGGAGGCTCATCCTCTGCGATGCGCTGCACTACGCCCTTACCAACTACAAGCCGTCGCTCATGATCGACCTCGCCACCCTGACCGGCGCCTGCGTCGTCGCGCTGGGGCACGAGGCGAGCGGGATCATGGGAAACAACGCGGAGCTTGTAGAGGCGCTGAAGGGTGCGGGGGAGCGGTGCGGCGAGCGGATCTGGGAGCTCCCCCTGTGGGATGAGTACGGGGAGGCGATGAAAAGCGAGATCGCCGACCTGAAAAACGCCGGCAGCCGCGACGGGGGCACCATCAACGCCGGGTGGTTCCTGAAGCAGTTCGTCGGCAGCACGCCGTGGGCGCACCTCGACATCGCCGGCACCGCCTGGACGGACAAGGCCCGCCCCTACACCCCGAAAGGAGCGACCGGAGTCGGGGTCAGGCTCCTCATCGAATACCTCTCCAGCAAGTAAGGTTCCGAGGGTGGAACAGGGAACGCTGGCCGCCGCCGGCTGCGTTCCTTGTGCCATACCTTCTGCCCCCATCTGCAAAAACCCGCCTTTTTCAGCCACTTGCAACGACTCGGGATTCTCCCCCCTCCGGACCTCCCGATGCCGTCCGCCCCTCAGGAAGGACGCACGCAGCCGCCAAAGGACGGGCCCCTGCGCCATATCGCTGCCTGTTTCCGCCAAATCACCGGGCATTCCGTCTGCACTTCCCGTTCTTTCCGCTGTCACGACGCAGGAAACGGAATATATTCATTTTTTTATATAGATTACCATTCATATAAATACCTATTTTTATTTCAATTTGTTTACATGGTCTAATCCTCCCGTCACCTCACCGTCTCCCCCCCATCATTTTCCCGTCATCAATGGCGTTCGCATTGCAGTCGCTGGCTATCCCTCTCCGGCTCCCGACCACCGGCGCCAACGGGAAATTCAGGAAAGGAGGATAGCAACCAGGCAGCTTCAAGGAAGGAAGACGTTGTATGTGCAGTCAATTTCATTCAATCAAAAGGAGAATCTCGTAATGAACAGGAAGCTTTTGGCAGCATTGAGCTTTGTCGCCCTCGCAGGGACCGCGGCCTTTGCCGGTACCGAAGCAGGGAGCGGCGTGCCCGGATCGATTCACGACATGACCATCTACGGCGCCTACGGGAGCGGCGACCCGGAAGTCCAGCAGGGACGCGTCTGTGCATACTGCCACACCCCGCACCACGCCATAACGGAAGGGAATGACTACCTCCCCCTCTGGTCCCACACGGTGACCACACAGACCTTTACCCCGTACGCATCCGCCACCATCGATGCCAACATCGATCCCACCACCATGATGGAAGGCCCGAGCAAGCTGTGCATGAGCTGCCACGACGGCTCCGTGGCGGTGGACACCCACTACGCCTTCACCGGCGGAAAGAAGCTGCAGCAGGACGACAACCTCTTCTCCACCCCGGCGGTGGGGGAAAAGGGGAATCTCTCCAACGACCATCCGATCGGCTTCATCTATGACGACGCCGACGGCGGTATCGCCAAGGGGCCTGAGACCGGCAACCCTAATCTTGAGGACCACGTCCAAGGGAAAGACGAGTGGATCCGCAACAAGAACGCCACCTATGCAGGAAGCGGCCTGAAGATTGCCGATCGTCTCTGGGCCAGCGCGAGCCAGGGGGGAAAACCGATCATGACCTGCGCGACCTGCCACGACGTCCACAACAAGAAAAACAAGGACAAGGCGGGCTCCACCAACTATCTCCTTCTTGCCACCAACGAAGGTTCCGCGCTCTGCCTCTCCTGCCACATCAAGTAGTGAGCCGGAATGGGATCCGCGAGCCTGGCCGCTCGCGTCGTCCCGTGAAGCAGCGAAAAAAATACTTCCAAAGGAGAGATACATGTTGAGAAAAGTAGGGTTACTACTGACCCTCGCGCTCGCGGTACCGAGCTTTGCCCAGGCCTGGACGGTCACGGGAAAGATCAGTTCGGGGCTGGGGTCATTGCAGGCAGGTGCCGGGTCCGTCGGTTTTGGGACCTATTCCACTGGCACCCCACGGGTCTATTCCATCACCAAGACCGGGAACACGCCGCGCATCGGCTACTTCAAGTCGACCGCCGCGTCCCAGAGCTTCACCGTGGCACCGGCGACAGGGTACTCCCTGTCTCAGGTCGCCGTCGACGGTGTGAAAGTCGACCCGGTAAACGGCGCCTACGTGGTTGCCGCCGGAGCCCCGGCGAAAAACCACACCCTCGTCGTCTACTACACCGCGACCACGTACACAGTATCCGTCGTACAGCCGGGACATGGCGTGGTGACGCTTCAGGCACTTTCATCCGATCCGGTGCCCAGGCCGATCGGCTCCATCAGCAAAGGCTCCATCAGCGGCCTCAAGTCGGGCGCTAAGGTGAGGATTACCGCCGCGCCGAATGCCGATTACAAGATCGTTAAGGACATAAACGGCAACGCCGTCACCGGCGTCTTCGAAGGGGAGGCGCGCACCTACGATGTCACCGTCACCGGCGACGCCACCTATAACCAGATCGGGTTCGGCCTGGTAGCGACCATAAAGGCGGCACCGTACGCTGATAACTACAGTGGCGTGGTAGACAGCCCCGTCCCCATCACCATCACCGCCGCCAGCATCACCAACGACGGCCCCGCCACCTACCAGTTCAGCGCCAATGGCGGTACTCTGGCACCGGTTGCCAACCACCCGGAAAAGAGACTCTTTACGCCTACGGCCACCACCGGCGTGAGCGTCACAGTGACGGCTACCAGCGCCTCCGGCGCCAGCGATTCGAAGGTCCTGAGCTTCAATGTGAAGAGCGCCGATCAGGCTTCCATCGACGCCTGCACCGGTTGCCACTACAACCGCAACCCCCAGTTCGCCACCACTGCACCGCACAAGGATTTCACCGGCACCTGCGTCTCCTGCCACGTCACGGCGCACTCGGCGACTCGCACCCACGTAAGCGCCCCCGCCTCTTCGTGCATCGTGTGCCACGACGCCGTCCAGACGAAGTTCAGCACCAGCCTGCACGGTACCCGCCCCGGCAAGGGTACCTTCTACAATGACGGCCTTGGCGACCCCAACGCCACCCCGCTGCAGCTCGGCTTCGGCAACTACGTCGACACCCCCTACTCGGAGATCCCCTGCGCCAGCTGCCACAATGCGCAGGCCACGACCGTCGACGGGGTAGACACCTGGACCGCAGCCTCCTGCGTCGACTGCCACACCCCCGCAACCCCCGCAACGGCCGTTTCCCCCATGACCTGCTACGGCTGCCACAGCCGCCAAGCATATGAAGGAAGCCCGCAAGGGTTCGGTCTCTCCGACGTACACTTCGCAGCGGGTATGAGCTGCGCCGCCTGCCACTCCTCCAGCGACATGCACGGCGACGGCACGGCAAAAACCAGCCTCCTCTCCCCGGGCGCCATCACCGCGGCCTGCGCCAACTGCCACGGGCTGAACAAGGCTCAGGGCCCGATCAGCAACATCCCGGAGCACGTCCAGCACATGGCGGACATCGACTGCTCCACCTGCCACATCCAGTCCGTGGTCGCCTGCTACAACTGCCACTTCGACAACGAAGGGATCAAGGACGGCAGCGTGACCCACCAGAAGTTCGCCAGCGCGCGCTTCGGCGGGCAGGGCGACAAGTCGTGGCGCTTCCTCGTGAACCGCGTCATGCCGGACGGCAAGACGAAGGTGTATCCCGGCTCCATGCAGAGCCTCATGGCCGACCAGACTGCAAAAGGTAGCAGCGCGGACGACGGCCAGGGTGTGACGTTTGTCTCCATCGCTCCGTACTACAGCCACTCCATCACCAGAACCGGCGCGCTCAGGTGCGTATCGTGCCATGGCACCGCCACCGCCACGAACCTTGCCGCGGGCGTTCCCGTCGACGTCGTGAAGTGGAAAGCGGCAGCAGGTGTCGCGGTAGCAGATCTGAGCACCGCATGGCAAGGGCCGAAAGGGGTAATCCCGGTCCCGCAGAACGTGAGCCTCCTGAAGTTCGACTTCGTTGACCTCGTGGATCCGAAAGGAACCTGGATGCCTGAGCAGATGAACGTGGCGAGCCCGCGCGTCCTCTTCAAGCGTGGCGCCGACGCGGTGCACATGCCGGACGAGTTCGTCAAGCCTCTTACCGATGCACAGATGGATGCGCTCTCCAGACCGTTCACCAGCGGCGCAACCACCCTTGCCACAGCACACACCGAGGCGAATCTGGCGGCACAAGGTTCCTGCGCGAACTGCCACACCAGCGTCACCCCGGCCCACAACGGCGGCTCTTCCCTCCAGAAGGCCCAGTACATCAGCACCGCCTCCTTGCCGGTCTCCTGCGCCGAATGCCACGCCGATACGGCAGCGAACAAGACCGCCCTCCCGCAGTATGCCGGGTCCGCCCACGGCAATACCGCTGGCGAAGCGTGGATTCACTTCGACTGGCGCAGCGCCAACCGCTCTGCCTGCGCCCGCTGCCACAACGGCACCGCATTCGTGGAGAAGCTTGGAAACGAGAACAACATCGCTAACGTCTTTCAGGCAAGCGATGTCCTCAAGCCCGCTGAGACCCTCGCATGCTCCGCCTGCCACACCGACGTCGCCACCGGCGCACTGCGCGATGCGGCTCCGGAGTTCACCATCAACATGACGAACACCACTGCCACCTTCAACGTTGCCGGAGCTTCCGCCCTCTGTGCCCGCTGCCACAGCGGTCGCGAAACGGGTAACAGCATCAAGGCCGATACAAACACCACCGGCATCCGCGTCTTCGTCGACCCCCACTACCAGCCGGCTGCCGCCACCCTGTACAACAAGGGGTATGACTTCGGTCTGAACGACGATCTCGGCGCTCACAAGAACCTCGGCGCCACCGGCCAGGGCCCCTGCGTAACCTGCCACATGCCCGGCAAGAACCACAGCTTTGCCGCTGCCGCTTGTATCACCTGCCACGACGGGACGAAGGCCCGGACCCTGGACGCAGCGCAGCTGAAAGCAGATTACGATGCCGCCCTCAACAACCTGAAGCTCGCGCTTGCCGCCAAGGGGATCCACTACGGGCCGGTACACCCCTTCTTCTTCACCGCACCGTACGTGGAAGGCGGTGCTAACACTCCCGTCACAGACTGGGCGGCGGCATACGGCGCCGCAAACTGGAAGCACACCATGGGTGCGGCTTACAACTACAACCTGCTCTGGAGCGAGAAGGGCGCCTATGCCCACAACTACAGCTACGCGATGAAGCTCATAAACGATTCCATCGACTTCATAAGCGACGGCGCGCTCGGCCTGTAACGACGAAGAAACTGCAATCCAGCAGTCAGAGATGCAAATCAAATAATGACCGATCGCCCAGCGATCTCGAAAAGGAGAGAATTAATGGAAGAGAAAAAAGAAGGTCTGTCCCGGCGCAGTTTCCTCAGCAACACGGCAGTGGGTGCCATTGGCCTTGCCGCCGTCGGCTTCACTGCGGGGTCTCTGGTCAATCCCCGTGAGGCCGAGGCTGCCACCCCGTCGATAGGTACGGCTGATTTCCCGCTCCCGACCGTCGCAATTGACGTTGAAAAGGTTCGGCAGTACGGCTACTACTGCTACAAAAGCTATAGTGGCTGCGGCCTCGGCTCCGCGCGCGCTCTGCTCGCAGGCATCCTCGATGCCCACACCAGGGGAGGCACCGACCCCAAGCGCTGGGTCGACGTCCCCCTCAATCTTTACGCCTGGTGCAACGGTGGCGGAGCTGGCGGCTGGGGCACACTGTGCGGCGCGATCGCCGGCTCCGCCGGGGTGCTGAACCTTATGAATCTGCACGGCACTCACGCCAGCAAGGTGTTCGAATGGTACACGAAGCAGAACTTCCCGCTGGCCGGCCTCGACAGTTACGACGGGTCAGTGGTTTTCCCGACCGCTTTCCCTGCGGAAGTAGCCGTCCCGCGTCCGATACCGGATGCCGAGGTGAAAGGGCATGCGGTGACCGACTCGCCGCTGTGCCACATCTCGGTCAGCAAGTGGCTCGCCGCAGCCCATGTGAAACTGGGGGATACGGACGGCGGGAGTCCGGCGAGAGGTCTGAAAGAAGACCGTTGCGCCAAGGTAACCGGCGATACCGCCGCCTACACGGCCGCCCTCCTGAACGAGACGATTGTGAATAAGACGAACCCGTCCGCTTGGGCCAAACCCGCCGCCATGGCCGGCTGCTTCGATTGCCATGATCCTTCCGGGACGGCAGGTCTGACGAAAAAGGATGCGCAGACGAAGATGGACTGCCTCCCCTGCCATACCGAGCCGACCTCCGGCAGGAAGTAACCGCACACTGAAATAGAACCCTTGCAATGCGCAAATTGGGCGGGCCGCGAGGCCCGCCCACGTTTCCGCTGCAATAACTTTAGGGAGAAAGTGATGTTTGGATTCGGAATGCCGCAGTTGGCAATCATACTTTTAATCGTCCTCGTCCTCTTTGGAGCCAACCGTCTGCCTGAAATAGGCGGTGCATTCGGGAAATCGCTCCGTAACTTCAAAAACGCATCCGAAGGCCGTGATATCGAGATCAAGCCCGAAGAAAACTGACCCGGCCGGTTTCTTTTTGACGAAAGAAGGTCTCACATGACTGATAGCAAAACGCTGACTTGGATTGAACACCTGACGGAGCTGAGAAAAAGGCTGATAGTCATGGTTGTGGCCTTGGTGATCGGTATGGGAGTGGCCTGGAACTTCTCCGGCGCCCTCCTCGAATTCGTTCAGCGGCCGCTGACGGGCCACACCTATCTTACAGGGATCAAGAAAGAGGTGTACCTCCAGGTAAAGGAGCTCTCCCCCGCCCTTTACGGCCATTATAAGCTCGAGCAGGAGATCGCCACCGCCCCCAAAAGGCACCTTCTCAACTACAGCGCACCGCTGGAACCGTTCTTCGTCCAGTGCAAGCTTTCCATGATGGCCGGGTTGATACTGGTCTTACCGGTGATCTTTCATCAGGTGTGGCTTTTCATTGCGCCGGGACTCACCGCCAGGGAACGCCGCATGGTGGTGCCCGTTGTCGCCGCAGCCTCCCTCGCTTTCTGTGTGGGGGCGGCGTTTTTCCTGACGGTGATCTGGCCGGTGATCATCAACTTCTCCCTCTCCTACGAGGCGGCGGGGTTGCAGGGTTGGTTCAACATCACAGCCTACATCAACTTCTGCCTACGCCTGATTCTGGTCTTCGGCCTGATCTTCGAGCTTCCCGTCCTCACCCTGGTACTCACGCGCTTTGGACTGGTCAGCTACCAGCTTTTAGCCCCCAAGCGGAAATACGCCCTTTTGGCGAGTTCCATCGTCGCCGCCTTTCACGCGGACCTGATCACCATGTTCGTGATCATGATCCCCATGTACCTGATGTACGAGATCAGCATTTGGACCGCGTTGATCTTTGGTAAAAGGGAGAAACTCGCGCCTGTGCCTGTTCCTGCCTGAGCGGATGACTGTAGCATCTTTTGCTGTTGTGCAAGATGGCCCCACTTTTAGAAGTGCAAATAGGAGGTAGGACATGTTTGGAATCGGCATGCCGGAAATGGTAATCGTCATGGTCATCATGTTGGTGATCTTCGGCCCGGGGAAGCTCCCCCAACTCGGTGCGTCGCTTGGTGGCGCAATCAGGAGCTTCAAGACGGCCTCGGAAGAAGAGCCGAAGGAGATCAGCTGCAAAGAAGAGTGCAAACAAGAGTGCAAAAACGAGCAGTAGGTGCTCTGAAAAAGATGAATGAACGAAAGAGCCCGTCTCTCCATGGGGAGGCGGGCTCTCTTTTTCATACCCCTTCGTACAACTCCCGGTGCCTCTTCTTTAGCTCACTATAGTGGCTGTCTTCCCGAACCTTCTGCCACATCTCGTAGAATATAGCGGCCGAAGCCGCCTTCACCTGATCTTCTTCCCGCGGCAAGTGGATGCCGTCGCTGTCGTACTTCCGTCCGGAGCGGTGATTGGCGTACCGCCTCGACCTGGTGTACCCCATCTGGAGGAACTTGCGCGCCATGTCCATCCCCACGAAATCTCCCTGAGCGCTGTACTCCAGGAAGAGCCGGTAGATCCTCTCGGCAGATTGCCTCGCGAGGTCGGGAGTCTTGAAGCGCCAGTACGGAAGAATCTCGCTCTTGTAAGGCTCCACAAGCAGCACCCCCTGCTCCCCCTTCCCGATCCGGTAAAGCTCCGGGTGCTTTCTGAAGTCGATACTGGAGAAGTCGAGGGTGTAGTCAAAAGTCATGGTTGCAGATGGGCGTCTTCACTTTGCCCCAGCCAGTGCCCGACTTTCTACGCCTACATCGAGTGCAGGCCGATGGCGTTCCCTTCCGTATCAAACACGATCGATATGAAGCCGTACTGGCCGATGGAGGTCTTGCTGCGCTGCACCTCGCCACCGGCAGACGCTACGCGCCCTTCCTCGACAGCGCAGTCATCGCAATGGAAGTAGACCAGCGTCCCGCTCCCTCCGGAGGGGCACCCTTCCATCTTCACCAGCGCACCGGACGCGCCGTACGTTCCCATGTCGGCCGGAAACGCCCACAACTCCGGTCCCGGAAATGGCGACTCCAGCCTTTGCAGCGTGATCTGAAACACCGACTCGTAGAAGCGCCGTGCGCGCTCCATGTCCTGCACATAGATTTCGAACCAGGCAATGGGATTACCTTTCATTACTGTATCTCCTGTGAATGGCCTAAGGGCATGTTTGCAACTCACCGGACCGTTGCAGTACCTCAGAATGTCGCGCCGCAACTTGCAGTGGCGTTCGCGGCTACACCTAAGGATATTTTCCACTGCTGGTCCTGCTCCTGTAAAGGGGAACCCGTACAGTTTATTTAAAAGGGATACGGAAATGGGGGGGAGGAGACGTGAGCTGACATGTAGGCCGGAATAAGCGCTAGCGTTTCCGGCATCCGCTGGGGCGCGGCTGCGTCTGTGGTGGACTGCCGGGAACGCCTGGCGGCTTATCCCGGCCTACGGTGACTCGATGGGCTCGACGTTGTCGTTGCTGCCGCAGGTTGGGGAACCGATACTTTTTTAGGATGGTTAGGGTAATGGGGGGGGGGAGACGTGAACTGACATGTAGGCCGGAATAAGCGCTAGCGTTTCCGGCATCCACTGGGGCGCGGCTGCGTCTGCGGTGGACTGCCGGGAACGCCTGGCGGCTTATCCCGGCCTACGGTGACTGGGTAGGCTCGACGTTTTCGTTGCTGCCGCAGGTTGGGGAACCGATACAGCTTGTTTAAGATGATTACGGTAATGGGGGGAGGAGACGTGAAGTGACATGTAGGCCGGAATAAGCGCTAGCGTTTCCGGCATCCCCTGGGGCGCGGCTGCGTCTGTGGTGGACTGCCGGGAACGCCTGGCGGCTTATCCCGGCCTACGGTGACTCGATAGGCTCGACGTTTTCGTTGCTGCGGCAGGTTGGGGAACCGATACAGCTTGTTTAAGATGGTTACGGTAATGGGGGGAGGAGACGTGAAGTGACATGTAGGCCGGAATAAGCGCTAGCGTTTCCGGCATCCGCTGGGGCGCGGCTGCGTCTGTGGTGGACTGCCGGGAACGCCTGGCGGCTTATCCCGGCCTACGGTGACTCGCCCCCCCCCTTCCACGGAGGGAGCTTTTATCGGAGGGACGCGTGCAGGCAAGCGATTTTGGTGGTTTGCGGCAGGGGATCGTTACGCGATGGACGCACGTGGACTGCCGGGAACGCCTCGCGGCTTATCCCGGCCTACGGTGACTCGCCAGGCGCAACGCCGGCTATGCGATGGAGGCAAGCTCGAGCCTGCCCCCCCAGCGGCGGATAAGTTCGCGGCGCAGCGTGTCGTGGCCGGGGGCGCGGAAATGGGGGTCATCCTCTACAAGGGCGAACGCCTCCGTTCTTGCCTCTTCCAGCACCCCTGCGTCGCGCAGGAGATCGGCCACCTTAAGCTCGGGAATCCCCGCCTGGCGGGTGCCGAAGAAGTCGCCGGGGCCGCGGATCTCCAGATCGGCTTCTGCGATGACGAAGCCGTCGTTGCTCTGCTCCATCACCTCGAGTCGCCTCAGGCTATCTTCGGAGACGCGGTCGCCGGTCATGAGGATGCAGCGCGAGCGGGCGCTGCCGCGCCCTACCCTGCCGCGAAGCTGGTGCAGCTGTGACAGGCCGAAACGCTCCGCGTGCTCCACCACCATGACGGTGACGTTCGGCACATCGATCCCCACCTCGATGACGGTCGTTGCCACGAGGATGTCGCTCTCGCCCGCCTTGAACGCCTTCATTACCGCTTCCTTCTCGGCCGCGGCCATCCTGCCGTGCAGGACGCCGACGCGCAAGTCAGGGAAGATCTTCGTGCTCAACTCCTCAGCCATCTGCACCGCCGCCTTCAGGTCGCTCTTCTCGGTCTCTTCCACCAGGGGATAGATGATGTAGGCCTGCCGACCCTGGCTCACCTCTTCGCGCACGACTCCGTACACCTGCTTGCGCCGCGACTCGCGCGCTACCTTCGTCTCTATCGGCGTTCTCCCCGGCGGGAGCTCATCGATAACCGAGAGCGAGAGGTCACCGAAGACGGTCATGGAGAGGGTGCGCGGTATCGGGGTGGCGGTCATGACAAGGATGTCCGGATTGATCCCTTTCCGCTTCAGAAGGGCCCGCTGCACGACGCCGAACCGGTGCTGCTCGTCGATGACCCCGAGCCCCAGCCGCCTGAACTCCACCTTCTCCTGGATCACCGCATGGGTCCCCACAACGATCTGCGTCTCTCCGGAGGCGATCTTTCCCAGCGTGTCGCTCTTCCCCTTGATGCTCCCGGTCAGAAGCGCGGTAGTCACTCCCAGGGTGTCGCAGTAGCCGCGGATGTTCAGATAGTGCTGCTCGGCGAGGAGCTCGGTGGGCGCCATAATAGCGACCTGGTAGTCGTTTTCCACCGCGATGAGCGCAGCCATGAGCGCCACAAGGGTCTTCCCGCAACCGACGTCACCCTGCACCAGCCTGTGCATCGGGTGCGGAGTCATCATGTCCTCCTTTATCTCGGTGAGGACGCGGCGCTGGGCACCGGTGAGGGAAAAAGGGAGGAGCTTCGTGAGCTCCTTCGTGTAGCGGTGGGTGACCTGGAAGCTGATCCCCTCCTCCAGCGCGATGCCGCGCTTCTTGAGGGCGAGCCCGAGCTGCAGGAAGAAGAATTCGTCAAAGGCGAGAGATCTGTGTGCCGCACCGCGCCCCTCGTTCAGCTCCGCGAGGCGAGCCGTCGCCGGATCCGGATCGTGCGATTCCTTCAGCGCCCGCGGCAGGGGGAGAAGTGCCTGGCGCTCCACGATCTCGGCGGGGAGTAGATCGGGGACGAAACGCGCGTAGTCCCGCACGACCTGGCGCATGACCTTGCGCATCACCTTCTGGGTCACCCCTTCCGTCAGCGGGTACACCGGGAGTATGCGTCCGAAGTTCTCCGGATCGCGCGCCATGACCTCGGCGAGCTCTTCCCCCTCGCCAGCCCATTCCACCTCCGGGTGGTGCATCTCGCGCTGGTAGCCGAACTGGGAGACCTCGCCGATGAAGATCCCGCGCCGCCCCGGGAGCCAATTCTTCTTCATGAAGGCAGGGTGGAAGTGGAACCACTTCAACGTGAGGCTCCCGGTTTCGTCCTTTACGATCGCCTCGAAGTAGCGCCGCCCCCCCTTCGTGGTCATCTCCTGCGCAGACTCCACGGAAGCAAAAAACGCCGCGCTGCTGCCCGGCCGGAGCGCCGCAATCCTTTGCAGCTCGCGCCGGTCCTCGTACCGGTGCGGCAGGACGTAGAGGGCGTCCTCCACCGTGCACATCCCCTTTTTGGAAAGGATGTCGGACAGCCTGGGCCCCACCCCCTTGATGACGCGTATGGGGGTGGCGAGCTCGGCGGGATGCTGGAGATCCTGCGGTTTCCGGATCATGGGCTTCTCCGCTTTTTCTTTGGGGGTGTGCAGCGAGATGCGCAGGGAGCCGTCGACGGCCTCCACGCTGAGGAGGTCTCCGGGCCTGAGGGAGAGGGAGTCCCTGATCTCCTCGGGGAGCGCGAGGGTGCCGTCTGGGGAGAGAGTGATGATCGGCATCGGAAAGGAAGGGGGAAAGAAACCGGGCGGAGGCCGATGTGGCCGCCGCCCGGGTCGGTCTTACTGGAAAATGGCGTTCAGGTCGTTGACGATGTCGTCGACGTTGATGCCGTGAGCGGCGCAACCCTGCTCGAGGGACTCGTTCTGGGCGCCCATGCAGCCGACGCAGCCGAGGTTGTACTTTTTAAGGACCTTGACCGTGTCCGGGTGCATTCTCATAACTGCGGCGAAGGTCATGTCTTTGGTTACCTGCTGGCTCATGTTATTCTCCTTTGGTAGTTGAGGCTGAAGGATAAAGAGTGAAGGCTGAGGAGGGTCTCCTCGCCGGCCTCCAATTTCCCTGCGGGGAACTTGGTTTTTCTATTCGTACCTGATTTCCAGGATCTCGTACTCCTTCAGACCGGCCGGGACGCTCACCTTCACGGTGTCGTCGAGCTTGTGGCCGATGAGGGCTTTTCCCACCGGGGAAGTACAGGAGATCTTGCCGACCTTGATGTCCGCCTCGTCCTCTCCCACGATCTTGTAGGTGATCTCTTCCTCTGTGGCGGTGTCGTACACCGTCACCGTGGCGCCGAAGACGACTTTGTCAGGCTTCAGGTTGGAAAGGTCGACGACGTAGGCGCGAGCGAGCTTGTCGCCGAGCTCGGCGATGCGCCCCTCGATGAAGGCCTGGCGGTGCTTGGCAGCGTCGTACTCTGCGTTCTCCGAGAGGTCGCCGTGCGATCTGGCCTCAGCTATGTCCTGAATAACCTTGGGACGTTCCTCCCTTATCAGGCGCTTCAGATCTTCCTGGAGTGCCTCATAGCTTTCCTTTGTCAAAGGGACGGACTGGGACATCTCTTCTACTCCTCTTGTGAAGTGGTGAAGGGCCCGAAGGCCCCTCTTTCTCGAGTAACAAACGAGAGGGGAACGCCACGTTCGCGCTCCCCCCTTTTTTAGGCTTCGTTCAGGTAGTGCTGTATCGGGTTTACTGTCAGCTTCGTCTCCGAGTTGGCAATAATGCCGTCGACCGCTGCGCGGGCGCCGGAGGCTGTGGTGTAGTAAGCGACGTTGTGTATCAGGGCATTCCTGCGAATGGAGAAGGAATCTGCTACTGCCTGTGCGCCCTGCGTTGTATTGATCACCATGCAGATTTCATTGTTCTTGATGGAGTCAACAATGTGCGGGCGGCCTTCCATCACCTTGTTTACTGTCTGCACCGGGATCCCTTCTTTCTGCAAGTAACCCGCGGTGCCGCGCGTGGCAACCAGTTGGAAGCCATGATCATACAGTCTTTTGGCGGCACTGACAATATGTTTTTTGTCACTATCCTTAACGCTGATGAATACTTTCCCCGACACCGGAAGCTTCACGCCGGCGCCGAGTTGCGCCTTCGCGTAGGCGTGCGCGAAGGTCGCGCCGATACCCATGACCTCTCCGGTAGACTTCATCTCCGGCCCGAGGATCGTGTCGACTCCCGGGAACTTCGCGAAGGGGAATACCGACTCCTTCACCGAGATGTGGGTGGGGACGATCTCCTCGGTGACACCGAGCTCGGTAAGGGTCTTCCCCGCCATGACGCGCGCCGCGATCTTCGCCAGCGGCCTGCCGGTCGCCTTGGAGACGAAGGGCGAGGTGCGGGAGGCGCGGGGGTTAACCTCCAGGATGTAGATGTCCTTCCCTTTCACCGCGTACTGCACGTTCATGAGCCCTTTTACGTTCAGCTCCAGCGCCATGATCCTCGTCTGCCGCCTGATCTCCTCCACGATCTCCTGGGAGATGGAGTACGGCGGCAGCGAGCAGGCGGAGTCGCCGGAGTGGATCCCCGCCTCCTCTATATGCTCCATGATACCGCCGATGACCGCTATCTGGCCATCGCAGAGTGCGTCGACGTCGATCTCGATCGCCTCGTCGAGGAACTGGTCGATGAGGATCGGGTGCTCGGGGGAAGCCTGCACCGCGGTGTGCATGTAGCGGCGCAGGTTATCCACATCGTACACGATCTCCATGGCGCGGCCGCCGAGGACGTAGGAGGGGCGCACTACCACCGGGTAGCCGATGCGGTTTGCCACCGCCTCCGCCTCCTCGAAGGAGCGGGCGGTGCCGTTTTGCGGCTGGCGCAGGTCGAGCTTCTGCAGCATCTCCTGGAAGCGCTCCCGGTCCTCCGCGCGGTCGATGGCGTCCGGAGAGGTGCCGATGATCGGAACCCCTGCCTTCTCCAGCGCGACGGCGAGCTTCAGCGGGGTCTGGCCGCCAAACTGCACGATGACACCGTCCGGCCTCTCCACTTCCACGATGTTCAGCACGTCCTCGAAGGTGAGGGGCTCGAAGTAGAGGCGGTCGGAGGTGTCGTAGTCGGTGGAGACCGTCTCCGGGTTGCAGTTCACCATGATCGTCTCGTAGCCGTCCTCCTCGAGGGCGAATACGCCGTGCACGCAGCAGTAGTCGAACTCGATACCCTGGCCGATGCGGTTCGGGCCGCCGCCCAGGATCATGATCTTCTTGCGCCCCGTCGGCTCCGCCTCGCACTCCTCCTCGTAGGTGGAGTAGAGGTACGGGGTGTAGGCGACGAACTCGGCGGCGCAGGTGTCGACTCGCTTGAATACCGGCTTCACGCCGGCTGCGATCCGTTTCGCGCGGACCTCCGCCTCCGGCATCTGCCAGAGCGTGGCAAGGTACTTGTCGGAGAAGCCGTAGCGCTTCGCCTCGCGCAGGAGGTCGGAAAGCTCCTCACCGGCGAGCGCGTCGAGCTTCACGCTCTTCAGCTCCTCCTCCTTCTCCACGATCTGACGGATGTTGTGCAGGAACCAGGGGTCCACCGCGGTGTGCTTGTACACCTCGTCCACAGTCATGCCGCTTCTGAGCGCGTCCGCGATGAACCAGAGGCGGTCGAAGTTCGGCACGCACAGCTTCTCCACCAGAAGGGAGCGCTCCTTGTCGGTGAGGGCGCGGCGCGTCTCCTCCGAAGGGGAGAAGAAGCGGGACTCGAAGCCGCTCGAGCCGATCTCGAGAGAGCGCAGCGCCTTTTGCAGCGACTCCTTGAAGGTGCGGCCGATGGACATGACCTCGCCCACCGATTTCATCTGGGTGGTGAGGGTCGCGTCCGCTGCGGGGAACTTCTCGAAGGTGAAGCGCGGGATCTTCGTCACCAC
Source organism: Geomonas sp. RF6 (assembly GCF_021044625.1). Classification (NCBI taxonomy): domain Bacteria; kingdom Pseudomonadati; phylum Thermodesulfobacteriota; class Desulfuromonadia; order Geobacterales; family Geobacteraceae; genus Geomonas; species Geomonas sp. RF6. The sequence goes on from NZ_CP087999.1 coordinate 5,118,546, forward strand.
GTAGTCGATGGTCGGCTCGAAGCAGGCCGGCGTCTCTTTCGTGATGTCGTTGGTGATCTCATCGAGGGTGTAGCCGACGGCGAGCTTCGCCGCGATCTTCGCGATCGGGAAGCCGGTCGCCTTGGAGGCAAGGGCCGAGGAGCGGGAGACGCGGGGGTTCATCTCGATGATGATCATCCGCCCGTTCTTGGGGTTCACGCCGAACTGGATGTTGGAGCCGCCGGTGTCAACGCCGATCTCGCGGATGATCTTCAGCGAGGCGTCGCGCAGGAGCTGGTACTCCTTGTCGGTGAGGGTCTGGGCCGGGGCGACGGTGATGGAGTCGCCGGTGTGCACGCCCATGGCATCGAAGTTCTCGATGGAGCAGATGATCACCACGTTGTCCGCGGTGTCCCTCATGACCTCCAGCTCGTACTCCTTCCAGCCGATGAGGGACTCCTCGACGAGGATCTCGTCGGTCGGGGAGGCGTCGATGCCCGCCATCGCCATCCGCTCGTACTCTTCCATGTTGTAGGCGATGCCGCCGCCGGTCCCGCCGAGGGTGAAGGAGGGGCGGATGATTGCCGGGAAGCCGACGTGCTTTACCACTTCCATCGCCTCGGCGTAGTTGTGGGCAAAGCCGGAGCGCGGCAGGTCGATGCCGATCTTTTGCATCGCCTCCTTGAAGAGGGTGCGGTCCTCCGCCTTCTTGATGGCGGGAAGCTTCGCGCCGATCAGTTCCACGCCCAGACGATCCAGCGTACCGTTTTCCGCCACCGCAACAGCGGTGTTCAGCGCGGTCTGCCCGCCAAGGGTCGGCAGCAGCGCGTCGGGGCGCTCCTTTTCCAGGATCGCCGCGAGGATCTCGGGGGTCACCGGCTCGATGTAGGTGGCATCGGCGAAGTCCGGGTCGGTCATGATGGTGGCGGGGTTGCTGTTCAGCAGCACCACCTGGTACCCCTCTTCCTTCAGCGCCTTGCACGCCTGGGTCCCGGAGTAGTCGAACTCGCACGCCTGCCCGATGACGATCGGCCCTGCGCCTATGATGAGGATCTTGTTGATGTCTGTACGTTTAGGCATGTGAAACCTTTCTCCTTCTTTAAGGCGGATGGCCCGCCACTGCAATGTATCTCTAGTCAGACCAGTCAGACTGGTCCGACGGGTCTGACTCGTCTGACATGTCGGATGGCCCTACTCCGGCTCGTCCTGCACCCAGCCGTTATCAAGCTCGCACTCCTCGAGAGCCTCCACCGCCTCGGCATACTCCTCCGCGGTGATCCTCCTGCCGATCCCCGGGGTCTCCGGCGCCACGTGGGCGGGGAAGTACTGGCTCATGAGCGCTATGTGCGTCTCTCTCCCCAGGTGCTCAGCGATCCATCGAAGGGTCTCGGCGCTCCCCGCCGCCCCTTCCGGGAGGACCAGGTGGCGGATGATGAGACCGCGGGTCCCGATACCATCCTCATCCGTCTCCAGGTGCCCCACCTGGGCGAGCATCTCGGCGACCGCGAGGCGGTTCAGCTCGGTGTATCCGGGGGCACCGGAGAGGCGCACCGCCTCGCTCTCCGAGGTGTACTTCATGTCGGGGAGGTAGATGTCCACGATCCCCTCCAGAAGCTTCAGGGTATCGACTCGCTCGTATCCGCTGGTGTTCCAGACGATGGGGATGGTGAAGCCATCTTGCACCGCGGCGTATAGCGCGGCCATGATCTGGGGGGTGTAGTGGGTCGGAGTAACGAAGTTTATGTTGTGCGCCCCTCGCGCCTGCAGCCCGAGCATCTTGCCGGCGAGCTCGCGCACCGACAGGTCGGTGCCGTTTCTGAGCTGGCTTATCGGGAAGTTCTGGCAGAACCGGCAGGTGAGAGTGCACCCCGAGAGGAAGATGGTGCCCGAACCGCGGCTCCCGGAGATCGGCGGCTCCTCACCCCGGTGGATGTTTGCCGAGGCGATGCGGGGACCCTTTCCGGCTCCGCATCGCCCGACCTGCCCCGCGAGGCGATCGACCCCGCAGGCATGCGGGCAGATATCGCACTTCCTTAACCGCTGATACCCCTCTCTGACCCGCTCGAGGAGTTCACCGGATTCGAACATTTCCTTGTAGCGCATGCTCCCTTCTTGGCTTGTAGTCCATGTAGGCCGGGATAAGCCGAAAGGCGTTCCCGGCAGCATTCCTGCCTTGTGCCGGAAACGCTCCGCTTATTCCGGCCTACATTTTATCGGCCTACTTCTTCTCACTCTCCATCATCTCCACGAAGCGCTTGAAGAGGTACTGCGAGTCGTGGGGGCCCGGCGAAGCTTCGGGGTGATGCTGCACCGAGAAGACCGGCAGGTTCTTGTGGAACATCCCCTCGACGGTCTGGTCGTTCAGGTTTTCGTGACCGAGGTCGCAGTGGTCCCCGACGGAGAGGATGTCGACGGCAAAGCCGTGGTTCTGGGCAGTGATCTCCACCTTGTGCGTCTTCATGTCCATGACCGGGAGGTTTGAACCGTGGTTGCCAAATTTCAGCTTCACCGTCCGCCCGCCGAGTGCGAGCCCGAGGAGCTGATGGCCGAGGCAGATGCCGAAGGTCGGCTTCTTCCCGACCACCCCTTTCAGGTTCTCGATCACCTCTTTCATCGGCTCCGGGTCGCCCGGGCCATTGGAGAGGAAGATCCCGTCCGGATTCATGGCCAGGACCGACTCCGCAGGGAAGGTGGCGGGTACCACGGTTACGTCGCAGCCGGCGGAGACGAGGCAGCGCAGGATGTTCAGCTTGATCCCGAAGTCGTATGCCACGACCTTGTACTTGAGCTGCGACTTGTCGACCTGCGGGTAGCCCCCTTCCAACTCCCAGAGACCTTCGGTCCAGTGGTACGGCGCATCGCAGGTGACGCCGGTGGCGAGGTCGAGGCCGGACATGGAGGGGATGGCGCGCGCCTTGCGCACGAGGCTTTCCGGGTCGAAGTCGATGGTGGAGATGATGCCGTTCTGGGCACCCTTGTCGCGCAGGTGGCGGGTGAGCGCGCGGGTGTCGATCCCCTGGATCCCCACGATGCCGTTCTCCTTGAGGTAGGCATCGAGGCTCATGGTCGCTCTCCAGTTGGAGTAGCAGTCCTGGTATTCCCTGACGATGAAGCCGGAAAGATAGAGCTGTTTGCTCTCGATATCCTCCGGATTGATCCCGGTGTTGCCGATCTGGGTGTAGGTCATGGTGACCATCTGCCCCTTGTAGGAGGGATCGGTCAGGACCTCCTGGTAACCTGTCATGGCCGTATTGAAGACGACCTCGCCTGACGTTTCGCCCGATGCGCCGAACGCCTCACCCTTGAAGATCCGGCCATCCGCCAGAGCCAGTACTGCTTTCATGTTTCGCTCCTGAATCTTTTTCTGTTCGATCAATCTGTAACGTCTATCCCTGGTGAACGACCTGCCCCTTCACGATAGTGTAGGCAGCCGCCCCTTTCAGGCGACACCCGAGAAACGGGGTGTTCTTCGACTTTGAATTGAGGCTCGCCGCATCCAGCATCCACTCCCTCTGCGGGTCGATGATGGTGACGTCGGCGATGGCTCCCGGCTTCAGCGTCCCTCTGGCTATGCCAAGGATCTTCGCGGGGTTGCACGACATTACCGTTACCAGCCCTTGAAGGTCGAGAACCCCCTCCTCGACAAGGGCGAGCGTCAGCGGCAGCGACGTCTCCAGCCCCACGATCCCGTTCATGGCGAGGGGGTATTCCACATCCTTCTCGTCCGCATGGTGCGGCGCGTGATCTGTGGCAATGGCGTCGATCGTCCCGTCGGCGAGAGCCACCTTCATCGCAGCGACGTCGTCGGCTCCGCGCAACGGCGGGTTCATCTTGGCATTGGTGTTGTAGCCGCGTACCGCCTCGTCCGTGAGGGTGAAGTAGTGCGGCGCGGTCTCGCAGGTGACCTTCACGCCACGGGCCTTCGCGTTGCGGATGATGCGAGCGGAGCCTTGCGTGGAGATGTGGGCGATATGAACCGGGGAACCGGTGAACTCGGCGAGGTAGACGTCGCGGGCGACCGCCACGTCCTCCGCGGCCCACGGGATCCCCTTCAGGCCGAGCTCGGTGGAGACAGCACCTTCGTTCATCACCCCTTCGCCGGCAAGGGACATCTCCTCGCTGTGGGAGATGACCGCGATGCCGATTCCCCTGGCGTACTCCAGCGCGCGGCGCATGAGGTCCGCGTCGGAAACGGGCTTCCCGTCGTCGGAGACGGCGACGCACCCGGCTTCCTTCAGCGTCCCGATCTCCGCGAGGCTCTCCCCCTTCCCCCCCTTGGTGATGCACCCGACGGGGAAGACGTTCACCACAGCCTCTTTCTCGGCGCGGTTCAGTATGTAGGAGGTGACCGCCTTGTTGTCGTTCACCGGAGAGGTGTTCGGCATGCAGGCGATGGAGGTGAAACCGCCGGCCGCCGCGGCGCGGCTGCCGCTGGCGATGTCTTCCTTGTACTCCAGCCCCGGATCGCGCAGGTGCACGTGCATGTCGATCAGCCCGGGGGCCACCACCAGGCCGGCCGCGTCGATGACCGGGGTCGTCGCCGGAGCCACGAGATCCGACCCGATTTCCATGACAACGCCGTCGGCGATCAGGATGTCGGTGACAGAGTCGATCCCCTGGGAAGGGTCTATCAGGCGGCCGCCCTTTATCAACAGGTTCATCTGGCACCTCTCAAGCATTGCTGCGGGGGGGCTCCATGGCCGCCTCCGGTTTTGCCGGGAACGCTTCCCTTATCCCGGCCTACATTTCCCTTCGCTGGATCTGCCCCCCCGGCGTCCCCTCCCTTTCAAGGGGAGGGACAGGGTGGGGATGGGGTTCGTCCACCCCCTACTCCGTCGCCAGCGTCCCGCCGCTGACGTGGTAGAGCATCGCCATGCGTACCGCCACGCCGTTTTCCACCTGCTTTAAAATGAATGACTGGTCGCCGTCCATGACGCTGGAGCCGAGTTCGACGCCGCGGTTCACAGGGCCTGGGTGCAGCACCATCGCCCCCGGCTTGGCAAGGGAGAGCACCTGCTCGTTAAGGCCGTAGTAGCGGGAGTATTCGGCGAGGCTCGGCAGGAGGCTCTTCCCCTGGCGCTCCAGCTGGATCCTCAGCATCATCACTACGTCCGCCTGGTCGACCGCCTCGCGGATGTCGCGGCACACAGTTACGTTGCCGAGTCTCTCGATCCCCGGCGGGATCATCGTCGCTGGTCCCGCAAGAAACACCTGCGACCCGAGCTTCGTTAGTCCATAGATGTTGGAGCGGGCTACCCGGCTGTGGGTGATGTCGCCAACGATCGCCACCTTCAGCCCCGCGAGGGTCCCCAGCTGCTGCCGAATGGTGAGCATGTCCAGAAGCGCCTGGGAGGGGTGCTCGTGGGCGCCGTCCCCTGCGTTGATGACGGAGCACGACACCTTCTGCGCCAGGTAGTGGTGGGCGCCGGAGATGCTGTGGCGCATGACGATGATGTCCGGCTGCATGGCCAGGAGGTTCAGCGCGGTGTCGGCGAGGGTCTCTCCCTTCACCACGGAGCTTGTGGAGGCGGAGATGTTCACCGTGTCGGCAGAGAGGCGCTTTGCGGCTATTTCGAAGGAGGTGCGGGTCCTGGTGGAGGCCTCGTAGAAGAGGTTGATGACCGTCTTGCCGCGCAGGGTCGGGACCTTCTTGATATCGCGTGAGTTGATTTCGCTGAGGTTGTCGGCCGTATCGAGGAGGAGCTCGATTTCTTCCCTGCTCAATTCGCTAAGGCCGATGATGTCTTTGTGCCTGAACCCCATGGAACCCCCTGATCATGAAAAAGGACCGGTCCGGGAGGCCGGACCGGCCGCACGACTACTTCTGCAGTATCACTTCGGTCGGCTTGTTCTCGGCGTCGAACGCCACCACGATGTTCTCGCTACGCGAGGTCGGGACGTTTCTCCCCACGAAGTCCGCCCTGATCGGCAGGTCGCGGTGCCCGCGGTCCACCAGCACGGCGAGCTGGATGCAGGAGGGACGCCCCTGGTCCATGAGGGCATCCATTGCGGCCCTGATTGTTCTTCCGGTGAAGAGGACGTCGTCCACGAGGACGACCTTCTTCCCTTCCACCGCGAAGGGGAGCTCGGTCTTTCCGACCGGGAGATGCTCCGCGTGCCCCTTGATGTCGTCGCGGTACATGGTGATGTCCACCGCGCCTACCGGCACGTCCTGCCCCTCGATCTCGGAGAGGCGTGCGGCGAGCTCGTAAGCCAGGTGAACGCCGCCGGTCCTGATACCTACCAGCACGAGGTCGTGGACCCCTTTATTTCTTTCCAGCACTTCGTGCGCGATGCGGGTGAGCGCCCTTTTGACACCGCTGCCATCGAGAATCACGGTATTGTCGGCCATATTACCTCCCCTGCCGGCGCCGAGGCCAGCCATTGCAGTAATTTTCAGCAGTTAAGATCCGAGCAGGTGCAGCCGCCTACAAAAAAAGCCTTCTCGCAAGGGCGAAAAAGGCTCGTTCCACAGCAGACAACCATAGATTGCGTGCGTGTATGCTTCTCCACCTTTGCTAACCTCACAGGGTTAATTTAAAAGGCATCCGATAAATTTTACTCAAATTAGCATTGGGGCAGGCTGGAGTCAAGTTTGATTACTTTAATACATTAAAAACGTACTGTCCGCAGATTACGCAGATTAACGCAGATTTTACCCCAAGAACAAGCTTTATCTCCGGGTGTTTCAAATCTGCGGAATCTGCGTAATCTGCGGACAAAGGTTTTTGATTCACCGCGGCATAGGGCAGTACATGTTGCCGTACGGACGCTTGCTCTTCGGCACGACCTTCACGAACTTCTCACTGAGCACTTCCTGAAGTTCGACGCCGAAGTCGCTGCAGAACTCCTCCAGGTGGGCGTGCAGCGCGATCTCGTCGGTGGGTGTGAGCTCGAACACCCCCACCTCGCGCGAGAGCTTCGCCTCGTCCACACCGCCCCGCACGTAGATCGTCCCGCCGTGCATCCCGGTGCCGAAACTGTAGCCGTGCTTCGGGCGATCCGGGTTGTCGGAAAACATCCCCAGCAGGACGAGGATCCCCCCTGCCATGTACTCGCCGAAGAAGTCCCCGGCACTCCCCCCGACGATCAGGATCGGCATGTTCTCCAGGTACGACTTCATGTGGATTCCCACCCGGTACCCCACGTCCTTCTTGATGTGTAGTTTCCCACCGCGCATCCCATAGCCCAAAACATCGCCGGCATGTCCGTGCACCACCACCTTCCCGGCATTCATGGTGTTGCCGATGTTGTCTTGCCCGTTGTCGTTCACGATGACGGTGGCGCCGTTCATGAACGCGGCGAGGTCGTTTCCGGGGACGCCGTTCACGGTGATCGTCACCGGGCGGTTTACCCCGTCGCCGATGTAATACTGGCCGTTCACGTTGAGAAGCTCGATCCTTTCAGCCCCCTCGGAAACCGCCGCCCGAATCATCGCGTTCAGGTCCTTGTAGTACATGCCGCTCGCATCTATCTGCATCGCGTGCTCCTTCCCTGTGTGTAGCTTCTGTCAGTCCTCAGGCAATGTGGACCGCCGGGAACGCCTTCGGCTTATCCCGGCCTACATGAACACCCTGTAGCCAATGAACCTACGCCACGCCGGCATTCAGCTGCGCCACCACCGGCTCACCGCCGCGCGGCGCCCACACCTTGTCGGGAGCCGGGCAAATCTCCCTGATCGCCGCCTCCTCGGAAGCCATGTACACCATCTCTCCCTTCGTGGCGCACATCAGCGGGCGGAGCTTCACCCGGTCGTTCAGCCCGATCAGGCGTCCGTTGGAGGCGAAGAGGATGGCAAAGGGGCCGTTCAGGAGCGCGCAGCCGTACACCTGGCGGATGGCTGTGAAGAGCTCCTTCTCGTCCTGCGGGAGCTGGTCGATGTTGTCCCAGAAGGGGGAGGCCAGCGCCAGCGAGGCGAGCTCGGGGGAAAGCTGGTGCTTCCGGATCAGGAGGTCGAGCATGTACGCCACCACTTCCGTGTCGGTGAGCATGGTGCAGAGATAGCCGTACATCTCCAGGTAGCGCTTGTTGATCCCGTAGGAGGAGATTTCCCCGTTGTGCACGATCGACCAGTCGAGGAGCGTGAAGGGGTGCGCCCCGCCCCACCACCCCGGCGTGTTGGTCGGGAAGCGGTTGTGCGCGGTCCAGGTGTACCCCTTGTACTCGTCGAGGCGGAAGAACTCCGCGATCTCCTCGGGGTAGCCGACCCCCTTGAAGGCGCCCATGTTGCGCCCCGAGGAGACGACGAACGCCCCTTCGATCTCGTTGTTGATCCGCATCACGTGGCCGACCACGACGTCCTCGTCCGTCATTTTCTGGAACTCGATCGCCTCCTTGTAGGAGTCGGTGGCCAGAGGCTTCGCGAAGTAGCGCTTGAACACCGGCGGGTTCTTGATCGCAGCGACCCGCCTCGTCGGGATCTCCTCCTGCTGCTCCACCTCGAAATACGCCGCGAGGTATTCCTCGGTGAGCTCCAGCGCATGGTCGTTCTCGTACATGAGGTGAAAGGCGAAGAGATCCTTGTACTCGGGGTAGATCCCGTACGCCGCAAAGCCGCCGCCGAGGCCGTTGCCGCGGTCGTGCATGAGGGTGATGGAGCGGATGATGACTTCGCCGCCGATCAGTGCGCCGTCCTTGGCGATGAATCCGGTGAGGCCGCAGTTGGAGATGTCCTTCTGGTATATGTGGGTGGGCTTTTTATTCATGGGGCAGTCGACCTCCGAATGTGTGAGCGATGCTGCGACCCTCTCAGGCGGCCTTCCCTTCCGGGGAGAAGAGCGTCGTGCGCATCTCCTTCGGGAGGTGAACGAAACCGAATTCCGGATCGAGGAGGTGATCCTTGAAAGGCGCCACCTCTACGCGCTGCCGGATCAGCCCCGCAAAAATCCCGGCCCGGTCCACCTTCCCGAGAAGGACCGCGCCGACGAGCCGCCCCTCTTCCAGGACGATCTTCCTGTACACGGATGCGCCGAGGTCGAGGTAGGTGAGTACCTCGTAGCGGTCCCCCGGGTCGGGGTTCGTTATCCCCATGGAAATCGTTGGTATCTTGAAGAGCTCGATGGAGTTCATCAGGAGCCCCCCCTGGTACTCGATCTCGCCACCCGCCATGCTTATCCCGGCGATGTCCCCCTGGATGTAGGCATCCGGCCAGATCGGCATCGGGAGCTTCTTGCCGTAAAAGAAGTCGCGCGCCTCGGCGACGTCCCCCGCCGCATAGACGTTCGGGACGGAGGTGCGCATGGTGTCGTCCACCACGACGCCGCGGTTCACCTCGATGCCGCTCCCCTTCAGGAAGGAGGCGGCAGGGCGCACCCCGATCGCCACGATGACCGTGTCGCACGGGATGAAGTCGCCGGATTTGAGGGTGACGCCGATGATCTCTTCCCCCTCACCGTCGATGCGCACCGCGGTGTCGCCGTTTATGACGTCGATGCCGTTCGCCTTCATCTTCTTCGCCACGATGCGCCCGGCGTTGAGATCGAACGCCGCGGAGAGGATGCGGTCGGCGAGTTCCACGATCGTCACCTGCTTGTCGATCTGGTGCAGACCCTCCGCCGCCTTCAGCCCGATGAGGCCGCCGCCCACGACCACCACCTTCCTGATATCCGCGGACATCCCCTTGATCCGTGCGGCATCGTCCCAGGTGGTGAAGGTAAAGACCCGCTCTTTCCCTGCCATACCCTCGATGGGGGGGACGAACGGATCGCCGCCGGTAGCGATGAGGAGCCTGCCGTAGGGGATGACATCCCCCCCTGCCAGCTTCACCTGCGATGCTTCGCTGTCGACGGAGACCACTTCGCGGCCGAGCAGGAGGTTCACCCGGTTCTTCTCGTAGAAGTCCGCGGGGAGGTACGGCATCCTCTTTTCCGTCACGGCACCCCCGAGGAGATACGAGATGAGCGGACGACCGTACGCCACGTGGCGCTCCCGGGAGATGACCGTGATCGTCCCCTCGCTGTCGACTTTCCTGATCCCCCTGATGGCGCCGACCGCGGCAACCGAATTTCCGATGATGACGTAGTTCATTTGGGCGTCCCCTCCTTGAAGACGAGCGCCCTGTTCGGGCAGGCGCAGACGCAGGCAGGGACCTCGCGGTCCGGGCACATGTCGCACTTGTTCGCCTTCTTCGCCTTCACGTTGCGCTGCACCGCGCCGTAGGGGCAGGCCATCACGCAGGACCAGCAGCCGATGCACTGCTCCGTGTCCATCCGTACCACCCCCGCCTCATCCTTCTGGATCGCGCCGGAGACGCAGGCCCTCAGGCAGTCCGGCTCGTCGCAGTGGCGGCAGTTGGTGGAGAAGGAAAGGATCCCCCCGTCGCGCTCCTCAACCGTGCAGCGGGCGATGGGGCGGTTCTCCTCGTGCAGGAAGGCCCGCACCGGATCCTTGGAGCGGGAATGCTCGGTAATGCAGGCTACCTCGCAGAGGTGGCAGCCGATGCAGACATCTTCCAGGGAATATACTCGTTTCATTGCCGATCCTCTTTTTCCAGGAATCAACTGCCTCCCTACTCGCCTCACTCGCCGGCGGGCATGACACCCAGGATGTTCATGTCCTTCTCGGTGAGCCCTACCGCACGCAGCTTGTAGCGGTTGCCGCGCAGCGACTCGAGGGCGTTCAGCCCCATGCCGCCAAGGATCTCCTGCATCTCGTGCCCCCAGGCGTGAATCAGGTTCACCAGCCGCTCCGCCCCGATCTCGGGATTGAGTCGCTTTGCGAGGTAGGCGTTGTTGGTGGTGATTCCCCACGGGCATTTCCCGGTGTAGCAGCGCTGGCACAGGGTGCAGCCGAGCGCGAGCAGGGTGGAGGTACCGAGATTTATGGCGTCGGCGCCAAGGGCGATCGCCTTGATGGCGTCGCTGGAGCTTCGCACCCCGCCCCCCACCACGATGGAGACCTGGTTCCTGATCCCTTCATCGCGCAGGCGGGAATCGACCGCGGCGAGAGCGAGCTCCATGGGGATCCCCACGTTGTCCCGGATCGCCTGTGGAGCCGCGCCGGTACCGCCGCGGAAGCCGTCGATGGTGACGATGTCGGCGCCTGCGCGTGCGATGCCGGAGGCGATCGCCGCCACGTGGTGCACGGCCGCGATCTTCACCGATACCGGCTTCTCGTAGTTCGTCGCCTCCTTCAGGGCGTAGATCAGCTGGCGCAGGTCCTCGATCGAGTAGATGTCGTGATGCGGCGCCGGCGAGAGCGCATCGGTGCCGATCGGGATCATCCTTGTCTCGGAGATGGCGTCGTTTACCTTCTCCCCCGGGAGGTGCCCGCCGATGCCAGGCTTTGCCCCCTGCCCCACCTTGATCTCGATCGCCACCCCGGCGTTGAGATACCCTTCCGAAACGCCGAAGCGGCCGGAGGCGACCTGGACGATGACGTTCTTGCCGTACCGGTACAGGTCCTTGTGCAGCCCACCCTCACCGGTGTTGTACAGCGTCCCGAGCTCTTGTGCGGCGGCCGCCATGGCGCGGTGAGCGTTCAGGTTCAGCGCGCCGTAGCTCATGGCGGAAAAGATGAAGGGGAACTCGAGCTTTAGCTGCGGCGAGAGCTTTGTCTTCAGCTTCACCTTCCCCGTCTTTTCATCCCGCACCGTCTCCACCCGGTCCGGCTTTTTGCCGAGGTAGGTGCGCAACTCCATCGGCTCGCGCAGCGGGTCGATCGACGGGTTGGTAACCTGGGAGGCGTCCAAAAGGAGGTGGTCCCAGTAGATCGGGAACTTCATCGGGTTCCCCATCGCGGAAAGCAGAATCCCGCCGCTCTCGGCCTGCGCGTGCAGGTTCCTGATGTGCCCCGTGGACCAGGAGGCATTCTCCTTGAACGATTCCTGGTTCAGCCTGATGCTGATCGCGCCGGTCGGGCAGAGCGCGGAGCACCGACGGCAGCCGATGCAGGCAGTGCTGTCCTCGATGAGGGTATCCTCCTCCTCGAGGTAGGAGTGCACGTTGTAGGAGCACTGGCGCACGCACACCTTGCACCTGATGCACTTCGTGTCACTCCTGTGGATCTCGAACTCATTGAATGATTCGTTTACCGATTTATAAAGCACTTTCCTCGCCTCCTGAGTGACGGTTCACAGCACGCGCAGTTGCTATTTATGTGCCGCTACCAATCTATCCTCACGCTCATGCCCAAACGGCTGTGATCATACTGCTTTTTTGGCTGATCGGCAACAGGCGATTATAATATTGTTTAGTTAAAGCCAGCTTTCAGAGTAAAAAAATCTCTCCCTGCTGAGTAGCAGGAACACACGCAGACGCACGCTTGCCATCCCGAAGTCAAAGTGCTATAGCTACTGGTCCCCTGGCGTCTGGCCGGTACAGTTGACCGTGGCGTGCTTTGCTGGAATGCCGGAAGAATTCGTTGCAGACGGTGCGTTTTTTTTGTGGTTCGGGGTAAGAGGCAGGAAGTGCCGACGTCCGAATAGTGTGTGGCAATTAATCTAAAAAGGAAACGAGTTTTTTATGCTGACAGGAAAACAAAGAAGGTATCTACGGGGTATAGGGCACGGGCTGAAGCCTGTCATCACCGTGGGCAAGGGCGAGATCAGCGAAGCGGTGCTGCGCGAGACGAACGAGGCACTGGAAAGTCACGAACTCATCAAGGTGAAGATACTGGAAAGCTGCATGCTCGACCGCCACGAGGTGGCGGAGTCGCTCTCGAGCGAGTGCAGCGCAGATGTGGCGCAGGTGCTGGGAAGGACGATCCTCCTGTACCGTGCTGCAAAGGAACCGCGGATGGAGCTGCCGAAGTAGGAAATATCGTGGTGCGGGGGCGGGATAGGGATTAGAGAACCCCATCCCCACCCTGTCCCTCCCCTTGAAAGGGAGGGGACGTTGGGGCGGCGAACGCTGCTAAAGTTGCATAAACAGTCGGGACTCTGGATCTTCTTCAATCCTGAACGTCCCCTCCCCCCCGTGCGGAGGAGGGACAGGGTGGGGGGAAGGTGCCACGAGTTCAGGAGATGGCGGCTTCACCCACCCCCTGCCCCCCTCCCGTCGAGGGAGGGGAACGTGATGGCGATCGCCTCTCTACATCCCTCTACACCCTCTCATACGGCTCGAAGAGCCTCTTGTACTCATCAAGCGCAAAACGGTCCGTCATCCCGGCGATGTAGTCGCAGATGACGCGCTCCCGCCCGTCCCGCTCCATCTTCAGCTGATGCTTCATGGGGAGCAGGGTCGGGTGCTTCAGGTACACCTCGAAAAGCTGCTCCAGGTAGCGCTCCGCCTTCACCCTCATACGCTCCACCTTGTGATGCCGGTAGAGATTGTGCATCAGGAAGCGCTTCAACTCCCTGTTCTTCTTCGCCATCTCGGTGCTGAACCCCACCACCTGCTGATTCAAGGACCGCAAGTCCTCCTGCGTCTTGATCCCGTGGTACTCCAGGTTTGCGAGGGTCGTCGTCACCACGTCGGTGATGAGGACGCCGATGAGTGCGCTTATCGTCTGGCAGCGGGCCCTCTCCCGGTCGATTCCGGGGTGCTTTTGCTCGATCGTCTCGTGCACCTCCCGCCAGAGCGCCACCTCCTTCAGCTGCGACATGGTGATGTACCCGGACTCCAGGCCGTCGTCGATGTCGTGGTTGTTGTAGGCGATTTCGTCGGCAAAGTTGATGAGCTGCGCCTCCACGGTCGGCACCGTGCCCGGGAGGAATTCCGCAAATGCCGCCGACGGATTGTCGTAGCGGGAAGAATGCTTGATGATCCCCTCGCGCACCTCCCACGAGAGGTTGAGGCCGTTGAAGCCGGGGTAGCGCTCCTCGAGCTCGTCCACGATGCGCAGCGACTGCAGGTTGTGCTCGAAGCCGCCTGCCCCTTCCATCAGCCGGTTCAGCACCTCCTCACCGGTATGCCCGAAGGGGGTATGCCCGAGATCATGAGCGAGGGCAAGAGCCTCGGTGAGCTCCTCGTTCAGCCGCAGCCTGCGCGCTATCCCCTTCCCGATCTGAGCCACCTCGAGAGAGTGGGTGAGGCGGGTGCGGTAGTAGTCCCCCTCGTGATTGACGAAGACCTGCGTCTTGTATTCCAGACGCCGGAAAGCCGCGCAATGGATAATGCGATCGCGGTCCCTCTCGAAGGCGGGGCGGTCGTCGCGGAAATCTTCCTCATATTTCCTCCCCCGTGACACCTCGCTCCTCGCCGCGTACGCCGCAAGGTCCGTGCGCTCCATAGAATGCGCCTCTGTCATCAATCATTCCTCCAGCATAAAAAAAAGTTCGTCATGGGCCAGTCTGGGGATAAAGCGGCAGGACGTCCCCTCCCCCCATGCGCGGGAGGGACAGGGTGGGGGGGAAGGCGCCACCAGTTCAGCCTATGGCAGCTTCACCCACCCCCTGTCCCCCTCCCGTCAAGGGAGGAGGGACCTCACGCTCTACCTCCCCCGTCACGTCGGCCGCACGGCTTTGTAGGCCGGGATAAGCCGAAGGCGTTCCCGGCATCTCCCGCGGCGCCGCGGATGAATCTACCACAACACGCGACAGTTACAAAAGCCTAAGAAAAAGCTTTTATGGTGCAGGAGTGGACGGCTGTCAACCGGAAAGTTGCCATTGACGGGGTGCGCCCCCCGTGCTACAAGGGACCCTTTCCGCCTTTACCTGTTAATGATAAACGATGAGACAATGCCTTTTCACGGATCAGGCAAGGTATACGTGGTAGCCGAAGGGGTTACGCTGTGCCATAATCGCGCGGTCTGACCACCCGACCTTTGGCAGGGGGCAGAGCGGCAAGGGGAGTAGCGAAAGTGCGCATAATCGCCGGAGTGGCACGGGGACAAAAGCTCAACGCACCGAAGGGGATGCGGGTGCGCCCGACCGCCGACCGGGTGAAGGAAGCGCTTTTCAGCATCATCGCCAGCCGTCTCGGGAGCTTCGAGGGACTTCGCGTCCTGGACATCTTCGCCGGCACCGGAAACCTCGGCATCGAGGCCCTGAGCCGCGGCGCGGGCTACGCTCTCTTCATCGATTCCCATCGCGATTCCGTGACTGTCTTGAAGCAGAACCTGCAGCAGGTGAAGCTGGCAGAGAAGGCAAAGGTACTGGCGCAGGATGCGGTCGCCGCGCTGAGAGCCGCTTCGGTCACCGAGGCGCCCTTCGACCTCGTACTGCTCGATCCCCCGTACCGCCAGGGACACGCCGAGCGCGTGCTGGAAGTACTCGGGGCGTCCCCCCTTGTCTCTGAGGAAACGCTCGTCGTTGCAGAGTTCGCAAAGGGGGAAACTATCCCCGTATCCTTCGGGCGGCTGCAGGAGATCGACAGAAGGAACTATGGCGACACGGTCCTCTCTTTCCTGGTGCTGGGGACGGAAGAAACGGAGCCGGAGCCTTCCGAGGTCGAATAAATGTGATATTGTCCGCTAAACTTTTAAGGAGGGAGATTTTCCCCCTCTGGCGGACCGGCACGAAAGTCATCAGGCCTTGTCCGCGTGAAAATTCCCCTTTTCTGCCTCAACCTGATTACAAAGAGGTAAACAGTGTCCCCGAAAATAGCTGTATATCCAGGCTCTTTCGATCCCATCACCTATGGTCACCTGGACATAATCGAGCGCTCCCTGCAGGTCTTCGATCGCGTCATCGTCGCGGTCGCCATAAACTCCACCAAAAAATCGCTCTTTTCCATCGAGGAACGCACGGCGCTTCTGAACGAGGTACTGAAGGACGAGCCGCGGGTGCGGGTCGACTCCTTCAGCGGGCTCCTCGTGGACTACGTCAACTCCCAGGGAGCCGAGGTTATCGTCCGAGGGTTGCGGGCGGTCTCCGACTTCGAGTTCGAATTCCAGCTGGCCCAGATGAACAGAAGCCTCGCGCAACATATCCAGACTCTCTTCATGATGACCTCCGTCCCCTACAGCTTCCTCTCGTCTTCCATCATCAAGGAAGTCAGCTCACTTAATGGATCCGTTGACGGCATGGTGCCTCCGCTGGTAAAGGCGGCACTCGATGCCAAATTCAAAAGATAAATAGGCCAAGCAGCACATTTGTCGACACAAGGAGACAGCAATGAAACTTGCAGACCGCGTGAACAAGATCCAGCCCTCACCCACACTCGCCATCGACGCAAAGGCAAAGGCTCTCAAGGCCCAGGGCGTTGACATCGTCGGCTTCGGCGCCGGCGAGCCGGATTTCGACACCCCCGCCAACATCAAAGAGGCGGCGAAAAAGGCGATCGATGCCGGCTTCACCAAGTACACCCCGGTAGGTGGCACCGATGAGCTCAAAGACGCCATCATTGCCAAGCTGCAGAGGGACAACGGTCTCTCCTACGAGCGCGGCGAGATCTCGGTAGCCTGCGGCGCGAAGCACACCCTGTACAACATCTCCCAGGCACTTATCCAGGAAGGTGACGAGGTCATCATCCCCGCTCCGTACTGGGTCTCCTACCCGGACCAGGTCGTTTTGGCCGGCGGCAAGCCTGTCTTCATCGAGACCGACCAGGCGAGCGGGTTCAAGATCACCCCGCAGCAGCTCGAGGCGGTCATCACCCCGAACACGAAGGCGCTCCTCCTCAACTCCCCGTGCAACCCGACCGGCTCCGCCTACAGCGTCGAGGAGCTCCAGGCCCTCGGCCAGGTCTGCCTGAAGCACGACTTCTACATCATCTCCGACGACATTTATGAGAAGCTCGTGTACGACGGCCTGAAGTTCACCAACATCGCCACCGCTGTTCCCGAGCTCAAGCCGCGCGTCGTGGTGGTGAACGGCGTCTCCAAAGCGTACTCCATGACCGGCTGGAGGATCGGCTATGCCGCAGGTCCGAAGACCCTGATGGACGCCATCACCAAGATGCAGTCGCAGTCGACCTCCAACCCGACCTCCATCGCGCAGAAGGCCGCCGTGGAGGCGCTGAACGGTCCCCAGGACGCAGTCGCCGCCATGGTGGTGGAATTCGAGAAGCGCCGCACCTACATCGTCGACCGTCTGAACGCCATTCCCGGCGTCACCTGCTTCAGGTCGACCGGTGCCTTCTACGCCTTCCCGGACTTCTCCTCTATCTACGGCAAGAGCTTCGAGGGGAAGGTCATCAGCAACTCCACCGACTTCGCCGCCTATCTCCTGGAGCACGCGAAGGTGGCGCTCGTTCCGGGGATTGCCTTCGGCGCCGACAAGTACGCGCGCCTTTCCTATGCCACGAGCATGGATAACATCAAAAAGGGTCTCGACAGGATCGAAGAGGCAGTGCTCAATCTGAAGTAAACCCGCTCTTGCAAGGCGGAAAACCATCTGCTAGTCTTAGGGCGTCCGTATAGCGCGGGCGCCCTTTTTTATGTATCAACGCTGTTTGGAACCGTGAGGGAACTACCGTGATCAGCAAGGAAATGACTATAACCGAGATACTGCGGCGCTATCCCGAGACCCTCCCCATCCTCCAAAGCTACGGTCTCGACTGTTACGACTGCCAGCTTGCGGAGTTCGAGGCGCTCGAGCACGGCGCGAAGGTACACAAGATCGACCTCGACACCCTCCTGAACGAGCTGAACGCGAAGCTCGCCGCATAAACCGGCTCCCCCCTCCTCTTCCTGATCATCGCCCTCCCCGCGGCGCTGTCGTCGCACGTCTGCTGTCCGAAAAAGATCACAGCTCATCTTCATCCCGTATCTCCTGAACCACCCGCTGCCACTTTTCCTGCACACATAGAAACGCATCCACAACATCGGGATCAAAGAGCTTTCCTTTCCCTTGCATCATGATCTTTACCGCGTCATCGTGTGTGATCGGCTTGTTGTACACCCTCTGTGTCACCATCGCATCGTAGGCGTCGACGAGCGCCATGGCACGCCCCACCCACGGTATGTCGTCACCCGCCAGCCCCTGAGGGTAGCCGCTTCCGTCCCAGCGCTCGTGGTGTGTGTAGATAATCTCCTTCGCGTAGCGGATCAGTTCGTCGTCGTGGATCCCCACCCGCGCCGCTGCTTTGGCAATGGCGTCCCGGCCGAATATGGTGTGCTTCTTCACCAGGTCGTATTCCTCCCTGGTGAATCCCGACGCCTTGCGCAGCAGCTGGTCGGGAAGCCCCACCTTCCCGATGTCGTGCAGCGGAGCAAGCTTCGAGACGAGCTCGATCGTCTCCTGGTCGAGGAAACCGAATCGGGGGAAGCGCCTGAGCTCCTCGCAGAGGATGTGGAGATAGCGCTGGCAGCGCAGCACGTGCGCGCCTGTCTCCATGTCCCTGATCTCTGTCAACGAAGCGAGCGAGGTCATAACCAGATCCCGCGCCTTCACAAGATCGTGCCCCTGATGCTCCACCCCCTTTTCGAGATACACGGTCCGCAGGACCGTCAGGAGCGAGAAGTTCACACCCAGCACCACGATCGGAAAGACCGGGCCCAGGAGGATGCCGTGGGAGCGCAGCAGCCACGCTCCGGCCGACCAGGCCGCAAAGGCGATCGCGCCAAGGACGAGGGCGCCGCGCAGCGCCGGCAGAAAAAGGGGGAGAAGAGTTGCGCAGCCGCCGAGCGCCAGGACGAGGAGAATGCGCCACACCCACGGGCTCTCACGAACCAGATCCCCCCGCATGATGTTATCAGCCGCGGTGGCATGCACCTGCACACCCGAGAGCATTGCCTCGAGAGGAGTCGCCACCGCCTCCCCCATCCCCGTCGCCGTCGCACCCACAAAGACGATGCGTCCCCTGAGGATGTCCGGGGGAACTCGTCCCTGAAGAAGAGCGGCGGCCGAGATCGGCTTCACCCCCCCGTACTCCCGGTAGCGCAGCAGAAGCCGTCCCCGCGAATCGAGCGGAACCCGCTCACTTCCAAGCTGCAGGATCCTCTCACCGCTCCAGGTCGAACGAAAAGAGATCCCCCCGCTTCCTTTCCCCTTGAGGACCGCCGCCAGGGCGAGACTCGGAAAGAGCCTCCCCTCCCGCGCCATCACCACAGGCATGCGCCGCAGTATCCCGCCGTGCTCCATGGCGGCGTTCACAAAGCCGGAACGCGCGCACCCGGCGAACTCGGGGAGGCTCGCTACCGCGCCGGTCGGATGCCAGAGCGTCTCTGCCGGGTCAGCCCCCCCCTTTTCCCTCACAGTTACGACCGGCAGCGGATGCAGCACCTGCCGCCCCCGGGGCGCCTCGCGGGCCCCGAAGGTGAATTCGTACCCCAGCACGAACGGCCCCCGGCAAAGAATGGCCGCAAGCTCGCGATCCCCTGGCGAAAGCACGGCAGCATTCTCCCCCGGGATCCTCTCCCTCTCTGGAAAAAGTGCATCGATGGCGATGACCGCGGGTTTCTGCGCAGCTATCGATTTCAGAAGGCGGGCGACTTCGGAGCGGGGCCAGGGCCAGCGGCCGACGAGAGCGAGTGCTTCATCGTCGACGGCCACGACGGCTGGAGGGGGAGCTTGCGTTGCAGGGGGACCTGCGGCGATTTCCAGGTCGAAGAAGCGATCCTCAAGGTGGGCAAGATGTGCGGGATTGTACAGTGCGATCAGTGCGGCGAGAACGGTGACTCCCAGGCCGATGGAAAGGAGGAGGGGGATGCGGGTCAATTCACGGCGGCGATCCTTTATGCTGGAGTGCACGATTCCTCACCGTCCTTTCTCAGCGTACCGTTACCTCCGCCCGCCGGTTGCACGACTCCGACGTCTGATCGGGGGTCTGCACCTTGAGCTCGCATTCGCCGCGGGAAAGGAGGTCGACCCGGAGCGGCGCCGCTCCCATCTTCTGCAGGAGGTTAAGGACCTTCCGAGCGCGCCGGGTGGCGAGGTCGTAGTTGTATGGCTCAGATGCCACCGTATCTGTATGCCCTACGATGATCACCTCGGCAGCAGGACGTTGCTGCACGCATCTGACGATCTCGGGCAGGAGGCGCTGCGACTGCGCGGTCAGCTCTGTGGAGTTGAAATGGAAGAAAAGGACGAAGTGCACGGGCTGTGGCGGAAGGGCGGACAGAACCTTCAGAACCTCCGACTGCGCGTTCATCTCCCCTACCCTCTCAGGCTTCCCGGGGGGGACCAGATCATTCCGGATCTCCACCTTTTCCCACGGTTGGTTCAGCACCTGGCTCCCCTCCAAGGTGGAGACAACGACCTCACCGGGAGGCTCCCCCTCTTTCGGTAGGAGGACCACATAGCTCTTTGGCGCCGCGCACCCGGAGAGGATGGCGAGCAAAAGGAGACAGCAGCAATACGCCGGGGGGAGGCGGAGGAACGGAGTCATGGCTCTATCCTGGCGACGAAGTAGGTCCCTCGGACCCCGAGGGTGGCAACCGGTGTCTCTACCCGTACGCTCCCTGGTGCGAGCTTTGCGATCTTGCCCGAGAGATAGCCGAAGACGCCCCGCGCGACCCGCACCACCATCCCGAGACTTCCGCGGGCCGGGTCGTAGGCAAAGTGCTCGATGGTACTTTCGGTGGAGGGCCCGAGCGAGAGGGCCGTGTCATCCTCCAGCAGGACCCCCATGGTGCCATTGCTGCCGGTGAGAAGCCTGTCCCCCCGGAGAAGCTGAAACCCCACCGTGGCTGGGAGACGGCGGCCATCGCGGACGACGTATCCTTCGCCCGATACGTTCTTGACCATGCCTACCCGCCCCTGAGGCGCCTCGGCGGAAACAGTGCAGGGATCTGCGATGGACAGGAAGACGACAAGGATGAAAAAGAGAAGTCTTGCCCCTGCTTGCCGCAGGTGCATAGCGTGGAAGGTAGCACTACCGGTGAAGCCCCCTTTGTCATTGAGAAAGTCCATCTGATTGCACCCTTTCTCCCTCCGGGAAAGGCCGGGCAAGGGAAGGTACTCTCCTCGCCCGGCTCTATTGCACCTCTGCGCACCGGGATAGCTCCCGGTGCCTCTAAAGGGACATCTTACTGCGAAACGCGCCCTCCGGCAGCACCCTGGTTCAGGATGATGACTTCCACCCTGCGGTTCAGCTGCCTGCCGTGGCGGGTGTCGTTGCTCGCCACCGGGTTTGTCTTGCCGTTCCCCTTGATGCTGATGCGGTCGTCGTCGACACCGCGATCGGCCAGGGCCTGGCGCACTGCGTCCGCCCTCCTTTCAGAGAGATCCTTGTTGTACGCCGCGCTCCCAACGTTGTCGGTGTACCCCTCGATCATCAGGTTGCGGTCCGGATGGTTGTTCAGGAAGTCCGCGAGTTTGTCTATGGCATTCTTCGCGCGCGGCGATATGTCGGATTTTCCCGTCTCGAAGAGGACGTCGCCGAGCGTCACCACAAGCCCGCGCTCCGTCTCCGTCGCCTTCATGTTGGAAAGTTCCCTCATAAGCTCGGCCTGCTCGGTCCGGGCCTGCATCGCCTCGGCCCGTGCCTGTTCCGAGGTCTTTCTCGCCTCTTCAGCCGTCGCGGCGTTCTGCTGGGCTTCCTGACGGACCTTCGCGAGCTCCTGCTCCCGTGTGGCCATCTGTTCCTTGGCCTGGCGCGCTTCCTGGGCAGTCATGGCAGCCCGCTCGTTTGCCAGGCGCGCCTCGCGTTCACGTTTCTGCATGAGGAGCGCCGTGTTCTCCTTGCTCATCTTTTGCAGCTGCGCCTCAGCCATTTTCCCTTCTGTCATGCTACGCGCGGTCTGCACCTTCTTTTGCGCGACGTAGGCGAAGCTGCTCATCTTGTCCGCGTTATGTGCCTTTTCCGCCTCCTGCAGCGCCAGGTTCGCCTCCAGAAGCATGTCGGGAGCGGTGGCCTCCACATGCGGATCGGCTTTTGCTGCCGCATACGCCGCTCGCGCCTGCTCAAGCTGGTCCTGGGCATAGGTATCGTCGAGTGTGGAACTGCACCCTCCGATGACCAGCCCCAGCGGAACGAGCGCGAGGGCAGCGGCTATCGTCAACACTCTGCTTGCGGTATGAATCATGGCCCTTTTACCTCCGAGGTATTACGGTGACTGGCTGTTTTGTATCTCCTTTCTGAGCATGCTCACGCTCTCCTGAACGTCCTTCACCATCTGCTGTGTTCTTGCCGTCGTTGCCCTCGCGCGGGCGTAGTCGGCATCAGCCGCCGCCTCGTTGGCGAGTCTCATTGCCCCATCGTAATCCTGGTTTATCTGGGCAGCCTTCGCGGCGTTTAGCTTGTCCTGCGCCATTCTGAGCTCGGCCGGAGCCACTGTCCTCGTATTTCCTTCACTTGCTACGGCAACGGCCTTGT
Source organism: Geomonas sp. RF6 (assembly GCF_021044625.1). Taxonomy (NCBI): domain Bacteria; kingdom Pseudomonadati; phylum Thermodesulfobacteriota; class Desulfuromonadia; order Geobacterales; family Geobacteraceae; genus Geomonas; species Geomonas sp. RF6. Next base: position 5,140,604 of record NZ_CP087999.1, read on the forward strand.
CGGCCGCGTCGATCCTGCCTGTCGCCATTTCGCTCGTGGCGGCGCACCCTCCGAGGAGGGCAAGCCCCAGGAGCGCCAGCGCTGCGGGTAGGCCGTGCAGCTTGATGTTATTTGAATGCATAGTGGTCGCCTCCCGATCGTTTGAATTAGTGCGTCTACACCAGTGTAAATTTTATCAGATTTTGCGGCACTCTCCTTTCAACCCCCGAAGAAAGGGTGCGCCGTGCGTGAAATGAAGCTATGTGAAGGCGGCAGGACTCAGTGGATGAGAATTACGCGGAAGGGATAAGTCAGATTGGTTTTTGCTAATCTTTATAAGAATAAGAAGGATGGAGGGCTCAATGTGAAGAATTTGGAGAAGAAAGCAGAGACAGACCAGAGTAATAGTGCGGACAGTGCAGACGAAGAATGAGAAAAGTTGCACAAAGCCCTGCCTTTAAGCACCTTCGCGCCGCTGTCTCCACCCTTTTTCCGCCAGAAATCCCTTTACAATCCAGCCCCTCTTATATATCATTCATTGGCTAAACTCCCCACAATAAAGGACGTTATGGTAATCGAGCATATCCGCAATTTCTCCATCATCGCCCACATCGATCACGGCAAGTCGACCATCGCCGACAGACTTCTCGAATTTACAGGCGCCCTCTCCGACAGGGAAAAACAGGACCAGTTTCTGGACAAGATGGACCTCGAAAGAGAGCGCGGCATCACCATCAAGGCGCAGACCGTCCGTCTCAATTACCGCGCCGACGATGGCAAAGACTACATCCTAAACCTTATCGACACCCCGGGGCACGTCGACTTCACCTACGAGGTCTCCCGCTCCCTCACCGCCTGCGAGGGGGGGCTTCTCGTGGTGGACGCCTCCCAGGGTGTGGAAGCGCAGACCCTTGCCAACGTCTACCTTGCGCTGGACAACAACCTGGAAGTATTCCCGGTCCTCAACAAGATCGACCTCCCCGCGGCCGAGCCGGAGCGCGTCAAGCAGGAGATCGAGGAGATCATCGGCCTCGACACCCATGACGCAGTCCTTGCGAGCGCAAAGGAAGGAATCGGGACAAAGGAGATACTCGAGGAGATCGTGAAGAAGATCCCCCCTCCGGTCGGCGACCCCGAAAAGCCGCTGAAGGCGCTCCTTTTCGACTCGTGGTACGACCAGTACCAGGGGGTCATCATCCTCGTGCGCATCATGGACGGCACGGTGAAGAAGGGGGACAAGATCCAGCTCATGTCCACCAGGAAGACCCACGAGGTGCTGAAGGTCGGCGTCTTCGCCCCCGACATGCGCGAGGTCCCCGGTCTCTCCTGCGGCGAGGTCGGCTTCCTCATCGCCGGGATAAAGGACGTCTCCGACGCGAAGGTCGGCGACACGGTGACGCACCTGCACAAGCCGTGTGACACCGCGCTCCCCGGGTACAAGGAGGTGAAGCCGATGGTCTTCTCCGGCCTCTACCCGATCGACACCTCCCAGTACGAGCAGCTGCGCGACGCGCTTGCAAAACTGAAGCTCAACGACTCCTCCTTCTCCTACGACCCGGAGACCTCCCTGGCGCTCGGCTTCGGCTTCCGCTGCGGCTTCCTCGGGCTCTTGCACATGGAGATCATCCAGGAGCGCCTGGAGCGCGAGTTCAACCTCGAGCTCATCACCACAGCCCCGACCGTCGTGTACAGGGTGCACGCGCCCAGCGGGACGATGACGACGATCGAGAGCGCGAACCAGCTCCCGCCGGTGCAGGACATCGCCTACATCGAGGAGCCGTTCATCCTCGCCTCCATCCACGTGCCGAACGAGTTCGTGGGGGGGATCCTCGCCCTTTGCGAGGAAAAGCGCGGCGTGCAGCGGGAGATCAAATACCTGACGCCGACGCGTGTTATGGTAGTGTATGAGCTTCCCCTGAACGAGGTCGTTCTCGACTTCTACGACCGCCTCAAGTCGATCACAAAAGGGTACGCCTCGCTCGATTACGAGATCCTCGACTACCGTCAGAGCGACCTGGTGCGCCTCAACATCATGATCAACGGCGAGGTCGTCGACGCCCTCTCACTCATCATCCACAAGGACAAGGCGTACTACCGCGGCCGGGAGCTGGTCAGCAAGATGAAGGAGCTGATACCGCGCCAGATGTTCGAGATCGCCATCCAGGCCGCCATCGGCGCGAAGGTCATCGCCCGCGAAACGGTGAAGGCTCTCAGGAAGGACGTTCTCGCCAAGTGCTACGGGGGCGACATCACCAGGAAGCGCAAGCTTCTGGAGAAGCAGAAGGAAGGGAAGAAGCGAATGAAGAACGTGGGGAACGTGGAACTCCCCCAGGAAGCATTCCTGGCAATCCTCAAGGTCGAAGGGTAGCCGTAAAATCCCGGACGCCCTGAAGGGGCTCCCATGAGACGAAAAGGAAAAGGACAAATGGAAGATCTTAAGAACATTACGGGTGAAGCCCCGGTGCAGGATGTGAAGCCCGTCAAGACGAAACACGTGGTGCGTGAGTACGCAGAGTCGATCATCATCGCGGTGCTCCTGGCTCTGGTGATCCGCACTTTCGTGGTGCAGGCCTTCAAGATCCCTTCGGGTTCCATGGAAGATACCCTCGCCATCGGCGACCACATCCTGGTCAACAAGTTCATCTACGGCACCAAGATCCCCTTTACCGATTCACGTCTTGTGAAGCTGCGCGATCCGAGGCAGGGGGACGTCATCGTCTTTGAATACCCGGAGGATCCCTCCAAGGACTTCATCAAGCGCGTCGTCGGTACCCCGGGCGACACCGTCGAGGTGATCAACAAGAAGGTGTACGTCAACGGCAAGGCGTACGACAACCCGCACGAAGTGCACAAGGAGCAGGACATCATCCCGAAGGAGCAGAACCCGCGCGACTTCATGGGTCCGGTGAAGGTGCCGGCGAACGCCTACTTCGTCATGGGGGACAACAGGGACAGGTCTTACGACAGCCGCTTCTGGGGTTTTGTGAGCAACGAGAAGATCAAGGGGCTCGCCTTCATCAAGTACTGGTCCTGGGACAAGGACAACTTCCGCGTCCGCTTCGGCAGCATCGGGAAGTTGATCGACTAAGAAAAGGTTCGTGACCTCCGCCGCCGGCAGCACGTCCCTCCCCTTTCAAGGGGGAGGACAGGAGGGGGATGGGGTTCATACTAAAGAAAAGGCCCTCTGGAGAAGCTCCGGAGGGCCTTTTTACGTGCGGCAATTTTCCTGCGCTCAGTCCATTCTTACCCGAGCGTGAAGAAGAACGTTGCACCGCCGTTTGGTTTACCTTCCGGGTCAGCCCAGAGGGTCGGTCAGCCCAGAAAGTCACTCAGCCCGTAGGGTCACTCAGCCCGGAGGGTCAGACCTGGACAATGGACAACGCCCTTTCCAGGGCCTGCAACTGCCGCTTCAACCCGTCATTGCATTCAAGCTCTTTTATCAATCTTTGGTGTATCTTCGCCGCCGAGCTACTCGTTCGCAGCGAAAGAACCTCGCTAATATGTTTGTTAGTAGCGCCACAGTGCTTTTTCAGCACGTAGACGCACAACTTACGCCTGATATCCCCTTTCCTCTTAACTTCATCCAAGGCACAACCAAAGTGCTGGCAGAGTCGACCAAGAGTCATTTCCACATGCATCGTTTGGCTCAGAGCCTTCCTATGTGCTACCTCCTCGTCATCAAGTCGATTACTGTCAACGTTTGAGAGTACGTCAGCCACAAATGCTTCGTCACCGAGGATGCCGCCGGGGTAAGCCTTCTCCAGGGGGCTTTCCGTACCCTCAGCGATCACAACTTCAACGAAGGCCCTGTAGGCAGATTTCGCCTGGCTGACATCAGCTCCGAAAGTGGCGAGGATACTTCGACTGCTCACCATCCCGTCGGTGATATCCGACACGTAGGCGTGATAACTGCTGTAAGGGTAGTCTTCTGGCCGCACAACAATCTTCGCCCGAACCGGATTTAGATGTATGTAGCGGCTCAACTCTGCCAAGTAGCTGTCTTTATCTATGACAATGGACTTATATCTCCCCTGAAAAAGATGGCCGCTCCGTTTCCGCTTTGTGTTGGTATAGACTGAATACGACCCATTCAAATAATGCATGACTCTTTGAAGATTCATTCTCGGTGTTTCTATTAGCAAATGGTAGTGGTTTGACATCAACACGTAACAATGAAGAATGAAGCCGAATTTTTTCTTCGCTTCCAAAAGATATTCCCTGAACTTCTCATAATCCCGCTTCGTAAAGAAGATCTTCTTCCGCTCGTTCCCTCGCGATGTTACGTGATAAAGAGCCCCTTCAAACTCAATCCGCAATGGTCTGGTCATCTCGCACTTCCTCCTTTTCAGGAAGAGGTTAAATTACTTTTGTCCAATGTCCAGGTGTGACCCCTTGGTGTGACCCCAGTGCTTTTTCAATCCGCAATGGTCTGGTCATCTCGCACCTCCTCCTTTTCAGGAAGAGGCTAAATTACTTTTGTCCAATGTCCAGATGTGACCCCTTGGTGTGGTGCTTCCTTATGCCAGGGACTGCTTCGTTTATGCTTTCAAAACTCTGTCCACACAATTTCTAGTTGATGACCTTTCAGAGTCACAAGCGCTAGAGTTATTCCTTCTTCATCGCAAAACTCGACTTCATATTCGTCTGACTGTGGGTCAAACACAATCAGTACAGTACCAGTATCACCTTTTTTTAAATTATAGCTAGGAACATCACACATCAATCTAACAACGTCATACTCTTTAAATTTCATAGCATCACCTCTTGCTTGGAATAGCGGTAACAAGTCTAACTATGCCATCATTGTTACTAATCCATTCAAAGATAACGTCAATAACCTTTCCATTTGTTCCTATGATTGGAATGACTTGATTGTATGTGGTCCCGTGTTGGGTTACTTCTCTGACAACCGCGCTTTTCGGGTTAAATATAATCTTGTTTAGCCAAATTATCAGCATTGCTAAGGTTAAACCCGAGGGCTTTCTCAAACCATATGGCTTTATCTTTTCCCTTCGGGTGATTAGTATTCAATAGATATCTTTGCAACTTATCCTGAACACTTAATTGAGTTTTTTCGCACTGTGCACCTTTTGCAATCCTCCCAAACCTTGATAAATCGGCAAAGACCGCAGCAAGAATATCATCTGGCATCACCGGGGTAGCCTGTGCTAGTGCCACCATATCATCTGATCCCAGGTAGTTGATGACTGGCCACAAGCTATTTGCAACGAAATTGGCAGCATTTGCTGCAGTGTTAAGTGCGCCTAGAACAGTGTGATCAATAAAGTTGTTACCTGACCTAATATCTACTACTCCAAATGGCCCATTGCCGGGATGAATGGGACCTGGGTTGAGCCCATCCTCATCGATTAAAGAAGTTGGAGTGTTGAGCGCATACTGGTAAGTATTTGGGGGTCACCCCCAGGGGTCAGACCTGGACAAAGGACAACGCCCTTTCCAGGGCCTGCAACTGCCGCTTCAACCCGTCATTGCACTCAAGCTCTTTTATCAATCTTTGGTGTGTATTCGCCGCCGAGCTACTCGTTCGCAGTAAAAGAACCTCGCTGATGTGCTTGTTAGTAGCGCCACAGTGCTTTTTCAATCCGCAATGGTCTGGTCATCTCGCACCTCCTCCTTTTCAGGAAGAGGCTAAATTACTTTTGTCCAATGTCCAGATGTGACCCCTTGGTGTGGTTTTGCTCGGCAAGCTGATGAGCAGTCATACCACCAAAGGTAAGCGGCCTACCTTTAGCAAGAGCCTGCTTTGTAGTGTGCCCTGTAATGGTCAGCGTGAAAGCGCCACCCACGTCGGGTGCTGCTTGGAAAGCACCATACATCTCGGGGTCTTTGTCGGGGTTCAGCAGGTTGAGCTTTCTGAGACCGTTAACATCAAAGGAATTCTGAGGATTATTCAACACAAACCTGTACCAGTTGTAATCATCCCCGTACAGCCCCACAGGGTCACGCTGAGGGGGTCACCCCCAGGGGTCAGACCTGGACAAAGGACAACGCCCTTTCCAGGGCCTGCAACTGCCGCTTCAACCCGTCATTGCACTCAAGCTCTTTTATCAATCTTTGGTGTATCTTCGCCGCCGAGCTACTCGTTCGCAGCAAAAGAACCTCGCTGATGTGCTTGTTAGTAGCGCCACAGTGCTTTTTCGATCCGCAATGGTCTGGTCATCTCGCACCTCCTCCTTTTCAGGAAGAAGGCTAAATTACTTTTGTCCAATGTCCAGATGTGACCCCTTGGTGTGGTTTGAATAATGAAGCCGAATTTTTTCTTCGCTTCCAAAAGATATTCCCTGAACTTCTCATAATCCCGCTTCGTAAAGAAGATCTTCTTCCGCTCGTTCCCTCGCGATGTTACGTGATAAAGAGCCCCTTCAAACTCAATCCGCAATGGTCTAGTCATCTCGCACCTCCTCCTTTTCAGGAAGAGGCTAAATTACTTTTGTCCAATGTCCAGATGTGACCCCTTGGTGTGGCTTTGTCCTGCTTTTACATCAACTGGTGCAATTAAGAATAGAATCCACCCCCCCCTCGAACTGGTTGTCAGAGAACAGGCGGCCGCTAGACTCCAAGGCAGTCGAAGCAACTGTACATGCTACTTGTCCCATTTATTCTTTTCGAATCTTTTTATTACTTTTTTGAGGTAGAGAAACCCTGGGACACTGATTATGGCTGCCACTACAACCACAACCACATAGGCCTCAGTGCTCTTTGACATAAAGCCAAAGACCTTATCCATGGGCACTACAGTAAAAACAACAAATCCAATGATGCCAATAACCATAAGGGTTGCATAATCATCTTTTGGAAATCTCACACTATCTCTCCCTATGACCTGTAGTAATGACGAGTCTTATATTCTATGTTGTCAAGTGGCCTAGGCCTTGATGGCGGATTCCTTATCTCAAGGTCTTTAGGGAATGATGGCTGCGTTGGAATTGTAGATGGATATGTAGTTGTTTTACTCAGTGGAACTGGAGGTATCAGAGGTATACCTAGCCCAAAGTGTAAAGCAATTCCTCCTTTTGATTTAACACCACAGCCATCTTCGCTATATACCCCAACGCCTAAATGCCTACTAAAGCCAAGTGTAGTTTCACTATACTGCTTATTAATCGGTATCTGCGAACCTATTTGTATGTCAATACTTGCACCAAACCAATCAGTGCTGGTAGTTTTTTGCTCAACACCATTATTTATGGTACTGCCTTTAAAGAAGACAGTGGAGCTATAGGAGACAGATACCCATGTTCTTAAATCCCACCAATCGCCCTTAGTGAAACCAGCCGGGTCGACGTATTTGAGAACCGAGTTTCCAACATATCTATAAAGATTGGCATCTCCTGCGGCAAAACCGAGGGGGTCAACTTGCACATACCGTCCGACCGCAGGATTGAAGTACCTGTGCCAGTTGTAGTGCAGCCCTGTCTCCTCATCGAAGTACTGGCCCGGGAAACGCAGGTTGTTTTCCACCGTCGAGGCCGGATCGATGACGGCTTCGCCGAAGGCTGTATACTCCGCAGCCCACACAATATTCCCGGCATCGTCTACCAGCTTCTGCGGCGTCCCCAGGTGATCATTCTGGTAGAAGTAGTAATTCCCGTCCTCCGTCATAAAGAGCGGATCGCTTCCCCAGATGCCGTCGGGCTTCCACCCGTACCCCTTTTCCGCGTTGCCGCTTGCGTCATACTCCCCTATCAGCCCCTCGTCGGAGTAGAGGTAGTAGGTAATCTCGCCGTTGACATCCTTCTTGATCCTTCTGCCGAAAGGATCGTAGGTGTACGTCGCCGTGCTGCCGTCCGGCAGAAACACCTGCTCCAGCCGGTCTGCGGAGTTGTACACGAAGGTCGTGGTCGCCTCGCCCTCGGTCTTCGAAACCGTGTTGCCGTTGGCGTCGTAGGTAAAGGTGGCGCTTCCCGCCGCCTGCGTCTCGTTGCTGCCGTTGTGGCTGTACGAGGCGCTCTCGGCGCCGCGGGAAGACGCGGTTCGATTGCCGGCGTCGTCGTAGCTGAACCCTTCCGCGGGCAGCGTCTGATGGGTCGCGCTGGTAAGCTGATAGGTCAAGTCGTAGCCATAGGCGCTGCTTCCCGCCCCGGAGCCTTTCGAAATGATGTTGCCAATCTTGTCGAAGCCGTAGCCGTTCTCCTCCACGGTGCCGCCCGCGTTCTTCCTGGTCATGGAGGAAAGCCACGAGGCGTCGTTGTAGCCGTACTCCGTGAAGAGGCCATTCGGGAAGGCCGTCTTCCACAGCCTTCCGCGGTCGTAGTCGAGGACCACCTGTCTCCCGAGGAAGGTAATGGAGGTCAGCTGATTGTTCTTGTCGTACCCGTAGGTGTAGGCGGTCCCTTCCGGCGAGACGAAAGTCTCCTTGTTCCCCCTGGCGTCGTAGCTGTAGCTGAAGCTCTTGCTGAAGGTGCCGAAGTTCACCGTCTCCGAGACCTTACGGTTCAGCTCGTCATAGCCGATGTTTCCACTCACCCCCCCCTTTCCGTAGCTCGTGAGATTCCCGGCACCGTCGTAGTCAAAGGTGTCCTTCCTGCCGTCCGCGTACAGAACCTCAGTGAGGTGCCCGACCGGATCGTAGGAGTAGGTGGTCAGTTGCCCCTTGGCATCGGTCACGGTCTTCAGCAGCCCGTCCGGATAGTAGGTGTACACTGTCGCCTGTCCCAGCGGGCGGGTTTCCTTCGTCTTTCGTCCCGCGCTGTCGTATTCGGCAGCGTCAAGCCGAACGTCTCGTTTCGCCGGGTTCAGGAGCGGGCCGTGGAGCAGGCAAATTTCCCCTTCTTTCTCGCGTCGGCGCTTTATCCTGCGATTCACTCTATTGCTACCCGAGCGTGAAGAAAAACGTTGCACCGCCGTTTGGTTTACCTTCCGCCCAGACGGATCCACCGTGCCGCTCCACGATCCGCTTCACCGTGGCGAGGCCGATGCCGAGCCCGCCGTACTCGTCGCCGTGCAGCCGCTGGAAGACTCCGAAGAGCTGATTCTTGTAGGCCATGTCGAATCCCGCCCCGTTGTCGCGCACGAGATAAATGGACCCTGCATCGGCTTCGCGCGTGCCTACCTCGATGCGCGCGGGAGAGACCTTCGAGGTGTACTTCCAGGCGTTTTCCAGGAGGTTTTTCAACACCACCCAGAGAAGGGTCTTGTCTGCCTCGGCGACGATATCCTTCTGCACCGTCACCTCCACGGCCCGCTCCGGGTCCGCCTCACGCAGGAGCGACACCACACTCGTTGCCAGCTCGCTCACGTTTACCGGCTCGCGCACCATGGTTGCGTACCCGATGCGCGGGAGCTTCAGGAGGTTGTCGATGAGGTCCCCCATGTGGCGGCTCACGGCGCAGATGCGATCGAGGTGGCGGTTGAGCTCTGGCGAGAGGGTGCCGGCGAGCTCCTCCTGGAGGATGGAGGCATAGCAGTTGATGTGGCGCAAAGGAGCGCGCAGGTCGTGCGAGACGGTGTAGCTGAACGATTCCTGCTCCCGCACCGCCGCCTGCAGCTGCGCCGTTCTCTCCAGGACGCGCCGCTCCAGCTCTTCATTGAGGTTTCGTACCTCCTGCTCCGCTCGCCGCTGATCAGTGATGTCGATGATGACGGCGCGGCACTCCGTTCCGGAACGGGAGGCGGTAGCCTCTATGCGTGCGAAATGCGGCTCCCCCCACATCCCGCTCAGCTTCACGTCACACGACTCCTTTTCCTGCAGTTCAAAGACCCTTTGCACCATCTTCATGAAAGGCTTGCGGCAGGAAGGGGCGAGGAAGAACTCCAGGTGCCTGCCGATGAGACGGAAGCGCTCCACCCCCAGAAGGCTTGCCGCCCTCAGGTTCGCGGCGGTGACCATCCCACCCGCATCGAGGGTGACAAAACCGACGGGGGCGCAGTCGTAGAAGTCGGCATACTGCTCCAGTACCGCCGTCAGGAGGCCGTTTGCATCGCTTTTTTCTTCAGACGAAACAGGCATGACTCCTCCGCAATGCCTGGGTGAGCGGGCTCTGGGGGTATGAGGCAGAAAAAGAAGGAGAGCGCAGGCGAGACGTGTAGGCCCGAAAGCTGTATACGATACCAAAGATTTTCTCGTTAACCAAACAAAATCCGGCTCCGAAATTATTTCTTTCTCCGCGACTGCGACCACGCAAGGAAGAGGGTGTCATGTAGGCCGGGATAAGCCGCCAGGCGTTCCCGGCAGTCCACCACAGACGCAGCCGCGCGGCAGCGAATGCCGGAAACGCTAGCGCTTATTCCGGCCTACAAGTGTCAGCGGGCGTCATACCAGCCACAAAAATGCCCCGCCGGAGTGACCGGGCGGGGCATTGATGTAAAGCATCACGCGAGCGGTTGCTAGCGCTCCAGCAGCATCTCCATGAGGCGGAATCCCTTTTCCACTACGACACCTGATGCCGCGGCGGAAACCTCGTCATACCCCGCCACGGTCTTATCCGTTTCTTCACCCGCATAGATCACGAAAGGCACAGCATCGGCGGTGTGAGTCTTCAACCTGATCGGCGTCGGGTGGTCCGGAGCGCACAGGACCCGGTACGGCCCGAGCCCCTTCAGACCCTCGAGAACAGGTCCCACAACGAGTGCGTCAAATAGCTCGATTGCCTTTATCTTGTCGGCGAGGTTCCCCGAGTGCGATGCCTCGTCGGGCGCCTCAACGTGCAGAAAGACGAAGTCCTTCTCCTTGAGCGCATCGAGGGCGGCCTGAGCCTTTCCGGACCAGTTGGTGTCCACGTACCCGGTGGCGCCGGGAACATTGACGATGTCGAGGCCGGCATAGACGCCGATCCCCTTGATGAGATCGACGGCCGAGATGACGGCACCGCTCAGGCCGAATTTCGCCTGGAACGTCTCCATCGCCGGGGCCTTCCCCTGCCCCCACGGCCAGATCGAATTCGCTGGTGTCTTCCCCTGCCCCGCTCTCTGCTGGTACTGCGGATGTCTGCTGAAGATCATCTGGGAGGAGTTCATGAGATCGATGAGATCGTCCGCCCCGTCCCCTTTGGGGAGAAAATCGTTGATCTCCTGGCCGCTGATGTCGTGCGGCGGAGTGAGCTGCAGCTTCTCTTTTCCGTGGTGCCAGACGAGGAGGTGACGGTAGCTGACGCCAGGGTGGAAGGAGAAGTTTTCATCACCGAGCTGCTTTTGCAGTTCCGTTACGAGCTCGGCACCTTCCGCGGTGGAGATATGACCGGAGGAGTAGTCACCCATGGTGATCTTCCCTTCCTCCTCCTTGAGATGCACGAGGTTGATACGGAAGGCCACATCGTCGGAGGCGAGTTCCACCCCTATGCTGGCGGCTTCCAGAGGAGACCTGCCGGTGTAGCACAGGGAAGGATCGTAGCCAAACATGGAGAGGTTCGCCACATCGCTGCCGGGGGGGTACCCTTCGGGGACGGTGTGGGCCATGCCGAGAGTCCCGCGGCGGGCCATCAGGTCCATATTCGGCGTGTTCGCCACCTGCAGCGGAGTCTTCCCCCCCAGCACATCCAAAGCCTCATCCGACATCCCATCGCCCAGCAGTACAATGTATTTCATGAGCCCTTCCCTTCCCCTTTATTCCTCATCGAGTTTTTCAACTGCGTGTTCTTCAGCCAACAATGCCAAATTTCAAGACCTGACCCCGTACCTTGAAAATGCCAACTTTCAAGACCTGACCCTGGCTCATGAGGCTAGCCGCGGGGGTGCTTCTCTGCGTGAAGCCGCTTCAGCCGCTCCCGCGTCACGTGGGTGTAAATCTGCGTGGAGGAAAGGTCAGCGTGCCCGAGCATGATCTGCACGCTGCGCAGGTCGGCGCCGTTCTCCAGGAGGTGCGTGGCGAATGAGTGCCGCAGCGTGTGGGGCGAGATGTTCTTCACCACCCCCGCCTCCAGTGCCCGCCGCTTCACGATGTTCCAGAACGCCTGGCGGCTCATGCCGTCCCCGAGCCTGCTCACGAAGAGAAACCTGCTCTCCCCTTCCCCCAGAAGGGTGCGCCGCGCTTCCCCCAGGTAGTGCCCGACCGCGAGGCAGGCGCTCTGCCCGATCGGGACGAGCCGCTCCTTGCTCCCTTTCCCGACCGTCATCAGGTACCCCGCCGGCAGGTTCACCTCGGCGAGTTTCAGCCCCACCAGCTCCGATACGCGCAGGCCGGTGGCGTAGAGTAACTCCAGCATCGCCCGGTCCCGCACCTCGATCGCCCCTTCCCCCTGCGGCGCAGCAAGGAGCGCCTCGACTTCCCTCCCCGAGAGCACCGACGGGAGCCGCACTATCCCCTTCGGCGCCTCCGTGCTGGAGGTGGGGTTTGTCTCGGAGTACCCCTGTTCCACCAGAAAGCGGTGCAGCGTGCGGATCGCGGAGAGAGCGCGCGCCCGGCTGCGGGGGGAGATCCCCTTCCCCTTCAGGAGAGAGAGGTAGTCGGCAAGGTGGGTCGGCCGCACCTGCTGCAGCGGCGTTCCCCCGAGATAATCGAGGTACTTCCCGAGATCGCGGCTGTACGCCTCTATCGTGTTGGCTGCCGCCCCCTTCTCCACAGTCAGGTGGGTGAGAAAGATGTCGAGATATGCGTCGCTCACTCTTCTATCGCGCTCAAAAGCTCCACCTTCACTTCCTCGAGCTTCACAGGGTCGGTCACCTTCTGGCCGAAGATGTCCTTGACGTAGAAGACGTCGGCGACCTGGTCGACTTTGGTGGAAATCTTGGAGACCCCGATGTAGAGGCCGAGCCTCGTCAAGGTGCTCGTTATGCCGTACAAAAGGCCCACCTTGTCGTGGGCGTAGACGTCGATGACGGTGTAGTCGCTGGAGACCTCGTTGTCGATCTCCACCCGCGCCGGGAACTTCGGCTTCGCCTTTCCGGCGAGGATGCTCGGGCGGTAGCGCTTCGTCACCAGGTCGCCGACGCGCACCTCTCCCTGCAGCACCTGGCGCAGGTCGGACTCGAACCGCTTCCAGCGGTTCTCCTCGGTGATGACGAAACCCTGCGGGGAGTTCACCTGGAGGATGTCGAGGACCTTTCCGTTCGTGTTGGTGTGGATCTGGGCCCCGAGAATGTTCATGCCGTTTGCGGCCATGACGCCGGTGATCATGGAGAAGAGCCCCGGCACGTCGTAGGTGCAGACGGTGCAGTTCGTGTAGCCGCGCTCCGTCTCGTGGGAGAGCCTCAGCACCAGGAGGGTCTTTCCGGAAAGCTGCAACAGCGTCCCGAGGTGCCCGGCGATCGTCTCCGGCGTGTAGGAGAGGACGTGGCGCGTGGTGAGCGCCTGCAGCTCGTCCTTCACCGCCTGTCCCGGCCATTCCTCGCGCATGAGGTCGAAGACCGCACGCTTCGTCCTGCGCACCCGGTCGCTCGATGCCTCCAGCTTGAAATCGCCGCGCTCCAGCACCTGGAATGCCTTCTCGTACAACTCCTGCAGGAGAAGCGCCTTCCAGTCCGTCCACACCTCCGGCCCGACCGCGCGGATGTCCGCATAGGTAAGGAGATAGAGGAGCTTCAGGTTCTCGCTCTTCTCCATCTGGCGGGCGAACTGGATGATCATCTTCTCGTCGTGCAGATCGCGGCGCTGGGCGATGTGGGCCATGAGGAGGTGCTGGCGCACGAGGAAGACGAGGCGGTCGCCGTCCTCCTTCGTGAGCCCCATCCTTCTGGCGACGGTGCGGGCAAGCTCTGCGCCGCGCTCGGCGTGTCCCCCCCCGCCCCCTTTCCCGACGTCGTGCAGCATGACCGCCAGAAGCAGAAGCCAGCGCTTGTCCACGGAGCGGGCGAGCTCGGTAAGAAGCGGCAGCGCCGTCTGGTGCTCGCCGCGCCACAGCTTCATGACCTCGTCGATGGCGAAGAGGGTGTGGGTGTCGACAGTGTAGATGTGGTAGACGTCGTGCTGCACCTTGCAGTAGATCCGCTCGAACTCGGGGAGGAAACGGTTCAGAAAGCCGAGCTGGTGCATCTTCTGCAGCGTTTCCGCGACGAGCTTCTCCGACTGGAGGATCCGCACAAAGGAGGCATTGACTTCCTTGTTGCGGCGGAACTTGTCGTTCACGAGCTCGAGGGAATTTCGCACCAGACCCTGGGTGGCCACCGAGAGCCCCACCCCCTGCCTCTGGGCGTGCTCGAAGATGCGCATGAGGGTCGCCGGCTCCTTCACCGCCAGCGACTCGTCAGGCACGACGATCTCTCCGCGCATGACGAAAAGGCCGTCCCCCACAGGTCTCCTGGTGAAGTAGCCGAGGATCTTCCGGGCGGCGGCAGCCTCGCGCTGGGTGCAGCGGGCGAACATGAGGGAGCTTATGTACTCCACGTGGTTCGCGTGGCGATAGAAGTCACGCATGAACTCCTCGACGCCGAGGCTCTTGCCGTGGTCGAAGTATCCGAAGAAGTTCGCCACCGTCGTCTGCACGTCGAAGGTCAGCTGGTCGTTCTTGCGCCCGGCGAGGTAGTGCAGTTCGTTGCGGATGCGCCAGAGGTAGCTCAGCGAGTCGGTGTAGAGGGAGAGCTCCTCGTCGGAGAGAACACCCTTCACGATGAGCTCGCGCGGCTCGTCCACCTTGTACTTTATCTTTGCGCACCAAAGGGCGGTGTGCAGGTCGCGCAGGCACCCCTCCCCTTCCTTCAGGTGGGGCTCGAGGATGTAGACGCTGGAGCCGTATTTCTCCCGCCTTTTTTTCAACTCCTCCAGCTTCTCGTCGATGAAGGCGTCGCTTCTCTTGGCAAGTACCTGGCTCACCATGACCTTCTTGAACTCGTGAAAGAGGGGCTCGCTTCCGGTCAGGAGACGCGCGTCGAGAAGGGCGGTCTTCACGGTGGAGTCCCCCGCGGCCATCTCCACGCAGTCGGAGATGGTGCGCACGGAGTACCCCACATCGAGCTTCAGATCCCACAGGAAGTAGAGAAGACGGCTCGCCACCGCCTCCACCCCCTGCAGGTCCTTCCCGTTGTAGAGAAACATGAGATCGAGGTCGGAGTAGGGATTGAGTTCCCGTCGCCCGTAGCCGCCGATGCAGACGAGGGAGACATCGCTGGTTCTGGTTTTCAGGTCGCTGGAGAGGACGCTGAAGAGGCGGGTAATGAGGGAGTCGGACATGGCGGTGATGAGCTCAACCACCTCCACGCCGCCGGCTCCTTCCCGGTGCACGCGCTTGATCTCCTCGCGGTAGTGTTCCAGGAACTCCCGGGCCGCCGCCAGGTAGGCGTCCCGCTTATCCTCGAACTTCGCGGAGGAGCTCTTCAGCGAGTGGGAAAGGTAGCCGTCTATATTGAACTGCATCACTCTTCCTTTGCGATCCTTACCACCTGAAGCACCCCCGGGAGCTTTTCCAGGTCCGCCTCGGAGAGGCTCCCGGTGTCCCCGATGACCCCGATGATGACGCGGTTCGCGCCGGTCGACTGGTGGATGTCGAACCCGCGTTCGATGAGGTAGGCCTTCACGCAGTCCTGGGCCTTTTCGTCCGCCTCTTTGCGCATGACTATCAGCACAGTGCTCTCCTTCCGGGCATCAGTGTTCCCCCTCCGTGCGGATCCGCTCCAGGCGACGCGACTCGTCGATCACCCTCTCGAAAAGCCTCACGATGGCGGCATCATCCAGGGGACCGGCGTTCTCGGCGGTCATCCTGGCGAAGATCTTCTTCTCGCGGGAAGGGTCATAGACCGGGAGCCCCTTTTCCTTCTTCAGCTTCCCGATCTTCAGCGCAAGCTCCGCGCGCTCGTTGAATATGCGCAGAAGATCGCTGTCGAGGGCGTCTATCGCCTTCCTGATATCGTCTATGGTCATTCGTTTCTCTTCGCTCATCCTGATGGTACGGGATCACCCGGTCTAGGCCGTCTTTTTCATGTAGGTGTCGCGCGGCAGGGAATCGTCCTGGTTCGGGTGGTCGATGTTGTAGTTCAGGCCGCGGCTCTCCTTCCGCTGCTGCGCGCAGGCGATGATGAGGTAGGCCACGGTGGCGATGTTTCGCAGCTCGATGAGGTCGGAGGTGACGGTGAAGTTCCAGTAGTACTCCTCGATCTCGTCCTGGATGAGGCGGATGCGCCGCATGGCGCGCGCCAGCCTCTTGTCCGAGCGCACGATCCCCACGTAGTTCCACATGAAGCGCCTGACCTCGTCCCAGTTCTGGGAGACGACGACCATTTCATCGGAGTTGGTGGCGTGGCTGCTGTCCCACTCGGGGATGACGGAGTCGGGAAATTCGAAGCTCTTGAAGGTATCCACCGCATGCCGGTAGGCGCGCCCCGCGTAGACCGCCGCCTCCAGGAGGGAGTTGCTGGCGAGGCGGTTCGCGCCGTGCAGACCGGTAAAGGCGGCCTCGCCGATGGCGTAGAGGTTCTTCACGTCGCTCTCGCCGTTCTTGTCCACGGCGACGCCGCCGCACAGGTAGTGGGCCGCGGGTACGACCGGGATCATCTCGCGGGTCATGTCGAGGCCGAACTCCAGGCAGGTCTTGGAGATGTTGGGGAAGCGCCCGGTGATGTACTCCGGGTCGCGGTGGGTGATGTCGAGATAGACGCAGTCGTCGCCGTGCGTCTTCATCTCGTTGTCGATGGCGCGGGCCACGATGTCGCGCGGGGCGAGGTCCTTCAGGGGGTGGTAGTGCTCCATGAAGGCGGTGCCGTCGCGGCGCCGCAGGATCGCCCCCTCGCCGCGCACCGCTTCAGAGATAAGGAAGGAGCGGGCGTTCGGGTGAAAGAGGGTCGTGGGGTGAAACTGCATGAACTCCATGTTGGCGACGGTGGCGCCTGCGCGGTACGCCATCGCGACCCCGTCGCCGGTGGCGACGTCGGGGTTGCAGGTGTACAGGTACACCTTCCCCGCACCGCCGGTGGCAAGGAGCGTGATGCGCGCCGTGAAGGTCTTTACGGTGTCGGAGCTGATGTCGAGGACATGGGCGCCGAGGCAGCGGTCCTGGGAAAGCTGCTTCTTGAAGATCTTGCTCTCGGTGATGAGATCCACCGCGGCGTGCTCTTCGTATATGGAGATGTTCTTGTGCTTTCGGGCCGCCACCGCCAGGGCGCGCTGGATCTCGCGGCCGGTGATGTCCTGGGCGTGCAGGATGCGGCGCTGGCTGTGCCCACCCTCGCGGGTGAGGTCATAGACCCCGTTCTCCTTGCTGAACTGCACCCCCCACTCGATGAGGTTCTTTATGACCCCCGGCCCCTCCTCCACCACCATGCGCACGACGTCCTCGTGGCAGATCCCCGCACCCGCCACCATGGTATCCTTCACGTGGGCGTCGAAGCTGTCCTCGCTGGAAGATACCGACGCGATCCCGCCCTGGGCGTAGTTCGTGGCGGTCTCGCTCATTTCACGCTTCGTTACGATGGCGACGGTGCCATGATCTGCCGCCTGCAATGCAAAGTAAAGCCCGGCGATGCCGCTGCCGATTACAAGAAAATCACTGTGGACCTTCATGAAACCCCCAGTACTTGGTGAGTCTTGCAGGGTGATTTGGATTTAAGCTGGCAAATTATTTACTTCCGTGCATTTTTTGTCAAGGCTTTTGACCTGTTATGCAATCGCTGGATAGATTAACCCTTGAATTATCCCGTGCTTTCGTCTATATCTTTCAAGGTTCTTTTACATTCCTCCACCTTATAAGGAAGCAAACGCACCGCATGAAAATATACCGGACACTCTTTATATGTCTGGCTCTGGCCGTAGCCTGCCCAGCCGCGGCGGATATCTACCGTTATGAGGATCCCGACGGGACGGTGCATTTCACCGACGCCCCGACAGACAGGCGCTTCAAGATATTCATGCGCGACTTGAAGAAGGACAAGAAGTTGCGCACCTCCTTCAAACTCCCCGGCTACGCCAGGAATCCAGCAGAGTTCGAGCCGATCATCCAGTCGTGCGCGAAGGAGTTCGGAGTCGACTGTTCGCTTGTAAAGGCGGTCATCCACGCCGAGAGCGGCTACAACCCCAACGCGGTTTCCCCGAAAGGGGCGCAGGGGCTCATGCAGCTCATGCCGAAGACCGCCCAGGGGCTGAAAGTCGCCGACAGCCTGAACCCGTCGGACAACATCCGCGGAGGCGTGCGCTACCTCAGGTTTCTCCTCGACACCTTCAAGGGGAACGAGGAACTGGCGCTGGCGGCGTACAACTCCGGCCTGAACAAAGTGGCCAGATACGGCGGGATTCCTCCGTATCAGGAGACGAGACAGTACGTCTCCAAGGTCTTGAGTTACCGAAACAACTACCGTTAACCTCCGTTAGCAGCAAAGGCCGTGATGATGTCCAAACCCCACAGTCCGATCCTGAACGCCCCGAACATTCTCACACTGCTGCGCATCGCCGCCATTCCGCTGTTGTGCGTGCTCCTCCTCTCCCCTTCGCGGGATTCCGGCTTCTGGGCCGCCGCCCTTTTCTCCGCAGCCTCCTTTACGGACTGGCTCGACGGCTATCTGGCGCGCCGCATGGGGATCGTCACCGTCTTCGGGCAGTTCCTCGACCCGATCGCCGACAAGCTCATCGTCATGGCGGCGCTCATCATGATCCTCCCGTACGACCGTGCTCCCGCCTGGATGGTGCTGGTGATCCTCGGACGCGAGATCATCATCACCGGACTGCGCGGCATCGCCTCCCAGGAAGGGATCGTCATCGCTGCGAGCCAGCTCGGAAAGTTCAAGACGATCTTCCAGCTCGTCGCCATCATCGGGCTTTTGCTGCACTACGACTACCACTGGTTCTTCTCAGTCGACCACCCGCTTCTGGTGGCGAACATGCACAACGTCGGCATGTTCTACCTGTGGATCGCCACCATCATCACCATCTGGTCCGGCGTGGACTACCTCTACAAGTTCATGAAGGTCATCGTCAAGTGACCATGAAAATTGTCATTGACAGCAAAAACGAAAAAGGATATAAGGTTGTTCGCTTCTGACAACAGGGCGGCGTGGCCAAGTGGTAAGGCAAAGGACTGCAAATCCTTCATTCCCCGGTTCGAATCCGGGCGCCGCCTCCATAATAGGAAAAAGGGTTAGCTTTCACGGCTAACCCTTTTTTCATTCCGCCATCCCATCATGACCCGCTGATACTTTCCTCCCTTTCTTTCATTCAGACCGAGCTTTGCCAGATACTGCTATCCCGGCGGCCAATAGAATCGCGCCGTAGCGACGTTCAATGCCGTCACACCAGCGTGTCCTTCAGATGCGTTCCACACTCACACTGCTTTGACAGAGTAAGGTTTATGCTTTTTAATTGTGAGCATGACCGCATTGAGAATACTCATCTTTACGCTCCTCTTCGTTCTGAACTGCACGGTGTCGGCCCCTGCGGAGGATAGCGGGAGCCCGCTCGCCGGGGTTGATCTCGGAAAGGAAGCCTGCTACCAGGAGCCTCCTCATCCCGCACAGGCGTGCATGGACGTTGCCGCCGTTTCCGCCTCGCCAATCGCAGATGTTGCCGAAAAGAGAGCCGCGGGCCCCAATGCCGCGGCCACCGCGCCCCCACCTGCTGGGCATGGCGCATGGAAATGGAGGCGATCCACGCTCTGGGAAAAAGCGATCGCCGTCGGCGCCATCGGCTCCTCACTCTACCTGGAGACGATCGACCCCGATACGCCGAAGTGGAG
Organism: Geomonas sp. RF6; assembly: GCF_021044625.1. Lineage (NCBI taxonomy): Bacteria > Pseudomonadati > Thermodesulfobacteriota > Desulfuromonadia > Geobacterales > Geobacteraceae > Geomonas > Geomonas sp. RF6. The sequence continues at coordinate 5,160,127 of NZ_CP087999.1, forward strand.
CTCGCGCAACGACTTCGATGAGGGGGTGCGCAACGCACTCAGGCTGGGGGGGGATGCCGACGACCGGCGGTGGGTATACAACGCCAGTGATGTTATCATGGCCATCATGATAGCGGCACCGGAAATAGATGCCGCTGTCACCCTCGGCTACCGCGACCGCGACTGGGACGGATTGTACGAGACGCTGCTGATGGACCTCGAATCGTTCACCTTCACATCGTTTGTCTCGGTCCTTCTCCAGACGCAGATCGCACGCGAGCGCCCCTTCGGGCGAAACTGCAAGGACGGGCAGTGCGAGTCGGAGGAAGTGAACCGCAGCATGCCGAGCGGTCACGCTGCCTACGCCTTTACCAGCGCCGGGCTTCTCTGCACCCACCACCACTACCAGAACAGCTACGGAAACCGTGAGACGGAGGGTGCCGTCTGTGCCACCGCACTGGGGGTCGCCTCACTCGAAGGGATCCTGCGCATCGTCGCGGACGGCCACTACGCCACCGACGTCCTTGCCGGGACCGCCATCGGTCTCTTCTCAGGTTTTCTCCTCCCCCGGCTGCTGCACTACTGGCACCCCGAGGCGCAGAGCGATGCGAAGGAAGCCGGTAAGGTGACGCGGCTCGTGGTGGCCCCCACGCTCCTCCCCGGAAACGGCGCAGGACTCGCCTGCAGCTTCAGGTTCTGACCCCGAGCACCCTCCCCCCCTGTCTGTCTCTTGACCGCTGTTCAAAACTCTGACACCCTCTGCACCGTCCCCCTCACTCGCATCGTTCGCTAAATCAGCACATTAGAGACCATAGCCCCGTCGGCCGACTTCTTGCAAAAACTGATAATTCAAGACCTGACCCCGGGGTCAGGTCTTGAATTTTAGCTTCTTGCAGTGGAACTTGACACTGCGCCATGCACTGAGGAGGGAACATGATCTGGCTTGTCGTCATCACCATCACATTGCTCATAACGAAGGTAATTCTCGCCACATTGATCCCCTCTGCCCGACGCAAGGCTGAAGAGACGCTCCCTCTCCCGAAGACCGTGGTGGCGCAGGAAGGGCAATGGCTGACCCTCACGGACATACACAGCTCAGGTGCACCGGTCCGGGTGCGGGTGCGGACTGACGACCCGGCGCGGCATTAAAGGAGGGGAGCGCGTCGCCTCTCCCTGCCCTCCGGCCCGATCCGTCCGCCCCCTCTCCGGAGGGGGTGCTTCAATCCCCTCCAGCTTCTTTCCTGCCACTTTACCCTTTGAATCTTCACATCGCTGACTTATAGTACACGCACACTTCACCCCCCTCTGGAGACGACATGGACCGGGAAAAGAGCGCGGCGGCGCTTGTGCGCCTCGAAGAGATCCGCGTGGAGCGCCAAAGCCCCCGCGGTGAGCGCTCGGAGATCGTGCGGGGTGTGTCCTTTTCCGCCGCTGCCGCGGAGATTACCGTCATCATCGGCCCCTCCGGCGGTGGAAAGAGCACCCTCATCCGCCTCATCAACCGTCTGAGCGATCCGACTTCCGGCCGGATCTTCCTCTCCGGCACCGACATTGTCGATATCGACCCTCTGCAGCTGCGGCGCCGTGTCGGCGCAGTCCCCCAGAAGCCCTTCATGTTCCAGGGGACGGTCCTGTCCAACCTGCAGCGCCCCTTTCTCTACCGCCAGGCCCCGCTGCCGGATGCCGACTCTCCCGATGTGGCCTACGCCATGAACCTCGCCCGGGTCCCCTCGGCGCTCCTTCAAAGGGAGGCGCGCACCCTCTCCGTCGGGGAACAGCAGCGCGTAAGCCTCGCCCGCGCGCTGGTGACGCGGCCGGAGGTCCTTCTCCTGGACGAGCCGACCAGCGCCCTCGACCGCCCCACCGGCGACCAGCTCGCCGCAAACCTCCAGGAGATCAGCCACGAGCAGCGAATCGCCATTATCCTCGTCACCCACGACCTGCGCCTCGCCGAGAAGGTGGCGGACTACCTCCTCTTCCTCGAGGGTGGGCGACTCATCGAAGAGGGGAAGACGGCCGCGCTCCTTAACCACCCGCAATCACCGGAACTGCGAACATTCCTCGCGGAGCCGGCGTAGACGCCGCGAGAAGGATCCACGATGGAAAGCGACCAGATGGTAAGCCTCACTCTCCTCGACCTCGCCGTCGCCTACGGCCTCATCCTTTTCAGCATCGCGCTTGCGCGCCTGAGAGGGGTCGGGCAGGAAGGGCAGATGCTCTGGGCATCGGTGCGCATGGTGCTGCAGCTTTTCGCCATGGGATACCTGCTGCACATCGTCTTTTCCGTCGACAGTCCGCTTCCGGTACTGGTCATGCTCCTTGTCATGGGTGCCTTCTCGCTGCAGGTCATCGGCGGGAGGATCCGGAACAAGATGCCGCGCTTTTACACGGTGGTGGGGAGTTCCATCTTCATCGGGTGCGGGGGCGCCACTTTCCTCCTGTGCGCCGCGGTGGTGCGTTACGCCCCGTGGTACGACCCGCGCTACCTGATCCCCCTTGCCGGAATGATCGTCGGGAACTCCATGAACGGCGCGAGCCTCGCCGCGGAGCGACTGGCCTCCGAGATGCGTGAGCGCCGCGAGGAGATAGAGGGTGCACTCTGCCTCGGCGCCACGTCGAGGCAGGCCTCGCAGAGCGCGGTGCGCAGCGCCTTCCGGGCCGCATTGATGCCGACGATGAACACGATGGCGGCGATGGGGCTCGTCTCCCTCCCGGGGATGATGACCGGGCAGATCCTCTCAGGAACCGACCCGGTCCTCGCCGTGCGCTACCAGATAGCGATCATGTGCGCCATCACCGCAGCGGTGGCGGTAACCTCCTACCTCATCGTCCTGCAAGGATGCCGTCACTATTTCAGCGCAGCCCACCAGCTCAAAGTCGACTGAAGCGTCGCCGGCCTCCGAATTCCCTCCATTTTTATCTCTTCATCATTGCCAAGCGAAACTTTCCGCCACTTTCAGAGTGATTGCCATGCAGAAAATTCTGCGCCACAATTTATCAGTTAGTCACATTTAATCCTCTTGCGATTTTGGAAATACAACTGTATACAATAGATGGCGGCGCAGTCGCGGCCAGAAAAGCTTCTACTAGAGAAAACGCAGCAGAAAATGAGAGTGCGAGGTTCGAAATGAAGATCCATCTCATTCGTCATGCGGAAGCGGTCGATCGTTCCTCCGAGATAGAGGAGGATCACCGATACCTCACTCCGAAGGGGCGAAGCCGGTTTCGCGAAGTGGCGTCTACTCTTAAAAAGTCGGATATGGCACCGAAGCTCATCGTCACGAGTCCCCTGGTCCGCGCGGTGCAGACCGCCGACATTCTCGCAGAGGAGCTCGACTATGAAGGGGAGCTCGTGCTCTCCTCCGAGGTGGGACCGGGGTTCAGCCCGACGCGGCTGCGCAAGCTCCTCGACAGGTACCACGAAGCGAGTGAGATCGCTTTCGTGGGGCACGAACCCGATCTCGGGGGCGTCACCGGGCGCCTCCTCGACATCGGGCACTGCTCCCTCACGAAGGGGATGGCGATCACCGTGAAGATCTCCGGCGACGGCTCGGCTCAATTCGTCCAGATGGTCACCGGCGGCGGAAAACTCGTGAAGTCACGCGACCAGGCGGTTTCCCGCCTCTCCAAGGGGGAGGAGTAGCGAAACGGAAGTCGTTGTCCTCGGGGCGCCGGTGAAGCCTCTTCAATCGATGCCGGGCCCACACACGGCGGTGGCAAGGGAAGAGAGATGAAAAAGATCGATGAGCTGCAACAGCTGCGGGGGATCGGCGCTGTTCTCGCGAAACGCCTGCGGAATGCAGGACTGGACAGCTTCCAGCGGATTGCCGAAGCCGGTGAGGGCGGTGTCGGGGGTATTTCGGGGATCAACCAGCATCTGGTGGCGGGGATAGTGCAGCAGGCGGCGCTCCTCTCTGCGCATCCCCCGGAGGAGGGCGCGAAGCACGACGAAGATGGGCTTTCCGAAAAGATCGACGCGGTGAAAGGCCTCCTTCAGTCCGTGGCAAAGGACGCGCGGCAGCGCTTCGCCGGGAAGATCGGCGGCAAGAGGGGGAGACGTCTCAGCGAGACTGTGGTCTGCATCTGCGACTCCCTCGACCGCATCGCCGACACCGGCAAGCACAGGAAGAGATCCCGGAAAGGGCTCGAGAAGGTACAGCACAGGATGGAGACCCTCGATCAGGTGAAGCTTAAGAAATTCGGCAAGGGGCTCAAGAAGAGCAGACGCCTTCTGGCGGAGCTCGCGCGATGAAAGGGACGGGGGAAGATCTTTCGGGGGGAGCCGGCAGCGATCGCCGTGAGGTACCACCGGAAGTGGAAGGAAAGAAGGGAAAGACCCGGCGCATCGCAGCGATCGACATCGGCACGAACTCCATACGGAGCATCGTCGTCCAGGTGGCACCGGAGGGAACGTACCGGATCCTCGACGACGAGAGGGCGCTGGTAAGGCTCGGCGAAGGGCTGAACGAGAGCGGCAGCATCGCGCCGGCCGCCTGGCAGCGCGCCCTGGAGGCACTTTCGCGCCAGAAGAAGATCATCGACGGCTACGGTGTCGACGCCATAGAGGCGGTCGCCACGAGCGCCGTACGCAAGGCTGCAAACGGAGGGGCGCTGATAGACGCCATTGCGGCAGAGGTAGGGCTCCAGGTCGACATCATCAGCGGCGAGGAGGAGGCCGCACTCGCCGCGGCAAGCGCCTTCCACAACTTCGACCTGGAGGGGGTGCGCCACCTGATCGTGGACATCGGCGGCGGCAGCCTCGAGCTCATCACCGCGCTCGGCAGCCACACCGAGGAGGTCCTTTCCCTCGAGCTCGGGGCGGTCTTCCTGACGGAGCGTTTCATAAAAAGCGATCCGGTCTCCCCTGCCGATCTGGCGAAGCTCAGGAAGTACGTGCGAAAGACGCTGAAGGCGCACTACGACCGGGGGTACGGGCCGCTGCACTGCCTTGTCGGCTCCGGGGGGACCATCACTTCGCTCGCCGCCATGGTCACCGCCTCCCGCCGCGAGCGCTTCGATTCGATCCACGGCTACGAGCTCCTCCGCTCTGAAGTGGTCCACCTCCTGGCGATGCTGCACCGCAAGAGCGCGAAGGAGCGGCGTGCCCTGCCGGGGCTGAACCCGGAGCGCGCCGACATCATCGTCGCCGGTGTGGCGGTCGTCGACGAGCTCATGGACTACTTCCAGGTGAACCTCCTGAAGGTGAACGAGCACGGCATCCGGGAGGGGCTGATCCTCAAGGGACTGCACCGGCAAAAGCTTCTGCCGGAAGACAGGAAGATCCGCACCTGGCGCGATTCCGCCCTCGCCTTCGCCAGATCGTGCCATTTCGAGGAGACCCACTCGCTGCACACCGCAAAGCTCGCACTGCAGCTCTTCGGCGCGGTGGCGAAGAGGTTCAGGCTCAAGGAAAGGGAGCGGCGGCTCCTGGAGGCGGCGGCGATCCTGCACGACGTCGGGTACTTCATCAGCTACTCGGCGCACCACAAGCACTCGTACCACCTGATCCGGCATGCGCAGCTCTTCGGATTCACCCCGCGCGAGCGCGAGCTCATCGCAAACGTGGCAAGGTACCACAGGAAGTCGGCGCCGAAGAAAAAGCACGAGGAGTATACCCGCCTCCCTGCGCCCGACCGCCTGCTCGTCTCACGGCTCGGCGGGATACTGCGCCTCGCCGACGGGCTGGACCGGCGCCGCACGAGCGCAGTGCAGGACCTCGAGTGCCTGCTCGGCAAGGACACCCTGCAGGTGAAGCTCATCGGCGAGGACGATCTCTCCGTGGAGCTCTTCGGGGCCAGGGGGAAAGGGGACCTCTTCGAGAGCGCCTTCAAGGTGAAGCTCGAGTTGGAGGAGCCACCCCGGGAAGGGATTCAGGGAAACGGTTTTCAACCGTAGGCGGCGTGCGATTTCGCACCGGCCGCCGCGGATTCAGCGTTATTCCAACAGTGAAAGGAGAATAGGTATGACCCAGGAACCGACGAACACGGTGAAAATGTTCGGCTGCCTCCACACCATCAGGAAGGACCGGGGGCTCCCCGTGAATGCCGACATCACCCTTCCCCCCGAGGGGCGCACCGCCGAACAGATCGCCCACGACCTCGACCTCCCCCTGGACAAGATCGAAGGGGTCTTCGTGAACAACCTCGTTTTCAACCTGGACAAGGTCGTACTTCCCGGGGACCAGGTCGCCTTTGTCCCCACCGGGGTCCCCGGCCCGCACCGGTATACCCTCGGCATCTACAGCGCCGGAAAACAGGAGCAGTAAAGCCGCGCCAGCGGCAGCTCGAGTAAAGGGGTGGCGACGATGGCTAAAAAGCCGCTGTGTTCATGGGACAAGGACGACCTGAAGGATAAGCTGGAGAAGCTGAAAAAGATCGTCTCGAAGCCGGAGTACGTCTGCCTCAAATGCGGCCGGGCCGCCAGGAAGGACGACTACCTCTGCAAACCGGAAAAACTGTAGGGCAGTGCGACAGACACGAATTCCAGAGGGGCGGCAGCGCCCCTCTTTCTGCATCAGCTCATTTCCCGTCCACACCTCTCTCCCGAGCGAATAATCACCCCTTCGTCAACCAATCCGCCAACGCCCTGATATAATTAGCTGCCATTAACGTATCGAGATAGTACGATATGGGACGGGAGCTGCGATGGATCAGCCGAACCTTCAGCAGGTGGAGCATCTTTCCGAGGCGACAAACCTCCGGCACTTCGTGGAAGCGGCGCGACAGGAGATAAAGAAGGATCCGCGCCTCGGCGACATCCTCGTCGCCGCGCGCTTCGTCTCGCGGGAGGAAGTCGAAAAGACGGTCGAGCTGCAAGGTAAGGGTGGATCGAGAAAGATCGGCGAGCTCCTGGTGGAGCGCGGCCTCATCTCGGAGGAGCAGCTCCTTACCGCCCTCTCCATCAAGTTCCGCATGACCTTCGTCGACCTGGAAAAGATCACCCCCCACCCCGACGCGCTGAAACTGCTCACCAAGGAAACGGTGAACCAGCTCCAGGTTTTCCCGTTCGACTTTTCAGGAAGGAAACTCGTCGTCGCCACCTCGCAACCTTCCGACGGCACGATTCTCGACCGTCTCTGCTTCAGTGCCAACCGTACGGTGGAACTCGTCGCCGCGCGCGCATCGCACATCTGCGCTGCCATCAAAAAGCACTACAACCAGTCGGACGACATCGTGGACGCCCTGATCAGCGAGCTGCGCGAGGAGCAGATCACGGTCGTCGAGGAGCCGGTGGAGACGAACTTCGTGGAGCCGGACAGCAAGGTCATCCGGCTAGTAAACCGCATCCTCATCGGCGCCCACGAGCTCGGCGCCTCCGACATCCATTTCGAGCCGGGACCGAGACACGCGCCGCTCATGCTGCGCTACCGGGTCGATGGCGAATGCTTCCAGGCGCACCAGATCCCGCACATGTACAAGGGGGCCATTATCTCGAGGCTCAAGATCATCGCCAACCTGGACATCGCGGAGCGGCGCAAGCCGCAGAGCGGGAAGATCGTGCTGCAGACGGCGCATGCTGCTCTGGAGTACCGGCTGGAGATCACCCCCACCGTCGGGAGACAGGAAGACGCGGTGCTGAGGGTGCTGAGCACGTCGAAGCCGCTCCCTCTGGAGAACATGGCCTTTTCCGGACGCAACCTCGACACCTTCACAAAGATGCTCACGAGGCCGTACGGGATCATCCTCTGTGTCGGCCCGACCGGCTCGGGGAAAACGACCACCCTTCACTCAGCCCTCGCCCACATCAACTCCCCGGGGCGCAAGATCTGGACCGCGGAAGACCCGGTGGAGATCGTACAGGAAGGGCTGAGGCAGGTTCAGGTGAACCCGAAGATCGGCTTCACCTTCGCTGAGGCGCTGAAGTCCTTCCTGCGAGCGGACCCGGATGTGATCATGATCGGCGAGATCCGCGACCCCGACACGGCAAAGACCGCCATCGCCGCCTCGCTGAGCGGCCACCTCGTCTTCAGCACGCTGCACACAAACAGTGCGCTGGAGACGGTCATGCGTCTCATCGAGATGGGGATGGAACCCTTCTACTTCGCCGACGCGCTGCGGGGGATCCTGGCCCAGCGCCTCGCCCGCAAGCTGTGCGAAAGCTGCAGGGAGGAGTACCACCCCTCGCGCGAGGAATACTTCGAGCTGTTGCAGCACTATGGAGCGGGTATGGCGCAGGAACATGGACTGCCGCAGTCGCACGAAGAAGTGACGCTGATGAGGAAGAAGGGGTGTGAAAAGTGCTCCGGCAGCGGCTACCGCGGCCGCATTGCGCTGCACGAGATGCTGGAGGCGAGCCCTGCGTTGAAGGAAGAGATCAAGGGGAAACCGAAACTGGATGCGCTGCGTGCCGTGGCACTGGGGGAAGGCATGCGCACCCTGAAGATGGACGGCATCGAAAAGGTCCTGCAGGGACTTACCGACGTGAACCAGGTTCTCAAGGTGTGCATTGAGTAGCGTACGAAGAGAGTGCCGGAAGAAATTCGCGGACGGCGCTTCACGGTGCAACCGTGTCGCCGGTGGCAGCGGAGCCGCTGCCACCGTCATGATCCGATAACCGGCGCTATTTCACCTTTCTCAGGAGATCCCCTTCAGGCGCTTGTTGAGGGTCTGGCGCCCCATCCCGAGGAGTTTTCCCGCGATACCTTGATTCCCCTTCGCGAGCTTCATCGCCTCTTTTATCATGTACGTCTCCACTTCCTCGATGGTGGGGAAGTGGCCAAAGAGCGCGGTGAGCGGCTCCTCCCCCGATGCCGGTGCGGCAGCCGCAGGGAGGACCGGCCTGTCGTCGCCGATGACGGCGCGGAAGCTCTCCATGGAGAGTATCCCGGAGGTGTGGCGCACCACCGCGTCGAAGACGAGCGCCTCCAGTTCCCTCACGTTTCCGGGGAAGGGGTACACCGACAGGAGGACCGACAGCTCCGGCGGCGGGGTCGGCTTCTTCTTGTTGAGGCTCTTCGCAGCCTCGGCGAGAAAGTGCTCCAGCAGGATCGGCAGGTCGTCGAGGCGCTCCCTGAGCGGCGGGATCTGGATCTGGTGCGCGCAGAGCCGGTAGTAGAGGTCGTTTCGGAACTTCCCGGAGGCGATGAGCTTTTTGAGGTCGCAGTTGGTGGCAAGGATGATGCGTGCGTCGCTCTTTCGCACCATGTCGGAGCCGACCGGGTAGTACTCCTGCTCCTGCAGGAGTCGCAGAAGTTTTATCTGGGACGACTCGTTCAGGTCACCTATCTCGTCGAGGAAAAGAGTTCCGCCGGCGGCACAGGCGATCAACCCATCGCGGGCCTGATCCGCCCCGGTGTAGGCGCCTTTTTTGTGCCCGAAGAGGGTGTCGGAAAACATGTTGTCGTCGAGCCCGGCGACATTCAGCGCGACGAAGGCCCCCTTGCAGCCGCTTACCTGGTGTACCGCACGAGCCACCAGTTCCTTCCCGACCCCCGTCTCCCCCGTGATCATGATCGGCTGCCTCGTCGCAGCCACGACCTCCGCATACTGGAAAAGGGCCCTCATCTTCTTGTTTCCCGTCACGATGGTGGCGAAAGCATCAGGATGCAGCAGCGTGTCGCTCAGGAGACGCTCCTTCAGCCCGGAGAGCTCGCTGGAGAGATCGGCAAGCTCCAGCGCCTTCTTCACGCTGGCGATCAGTCGGCGCGACTCCACCGGTTTCACCAGGTAATCGAAGGCCCCGCACTTCATGCACTCCACCACCGACTCGATCTCGTCGTTGGCGGTCATGAGGATCACCGGCGTCTCCGGATAGCTCCGCACGATGTTCGGCAGGAGCTCGAAGCCGGAGACGTGCGGCATCTGCAGGTCGAGCACGATGACCGAGGCGCGGTTTTGCTCGAGGTACGGCATGACCTGCCTGCTGTCATTTATGGTCACGGTATCGGTGATGCCGCTTCCCTGCAGGAAAAGCTTCGATGTGGTGAGAATGTGGGCCTCGTCGTCTACGAGAAGAACCGGCTTCGTTATTTCGCTTAGCTCTTTCACCTGACCTGCTCCTTCGCGGCACCCCGTGCGAGTCCCGCCCCCCCTGAGAACAATAATTACAGCGCGGCGTGCAGAGCCGTCGCGCGAGCGAAAGTGTATAAGGCAGACACTCCGATTGCAACTCCATTTTTCCGGAAAGGCGCACTTCAGATGAATATGCGAGAAGAGGCGGTCCGAGGGGGGACGAAGCGGGGTGGGAGGTGAGGTACAGCGGTCACGGGCGCCGCGGGCAGCGCTAACCGCCCATGACGTAGAGCTGCTCGCTACTTTGGAAGGCGCGCTGCACCCGGGTGAGGAGCCCGATATCCTTCACCGGTTTCAGGATGAAGTCGAAGAACCCCTTTTCCAGCGCCTCTTTCTCCTCGTCGGGGGTTGCCGCCGCAGTCATGAGGATCACCGGCATGTAGCGGAACTCAGGGATGTTGCGCAGGGCGTAGAGAAACTCGTACCCGCTGAGCTTCGGCATCACCTTGTCGGTGATCACGAGCTTCGGCTTCAGGGTGAAGATCTTGCTGAAGGCATCCATGCCGTCGACGGCCGTTTCCACCACGTACCCCTGCCGCTTCAGGATCTTCTCCACCGACTCCCGAACCAGCTTGTCGTCCTCAACCACCAATATCGTCTTGCCGTTCGGCTCCTCGATGGCGTGGCCGAGGTAGTGCCGTGCAATGGCCCGGTTTATCTCGCTGCGGGTGGAAACGAAGAGGATGATCTTCACCTGCTTCTCCTGCCCGATGCGGGCGAAGAGATCCTGGTTGGTGGGATCGGCCACGGCGAGTGCCAGTTTCCCCTCCTCGAGCTTCAGGGGAAAGATGGTGTTTTTCACGGCCATGTCGAGCGGAATGGTGCGCAGCATGGACTGGGGGAAGGCGTACTTTGCGAAATCCATGATCTTTTTGCAGCGGTACTGGATGGTAAGCGCCTCCGCCAGTTCTTCCGGCGTCACCAGGCCGAGTACCTCCAGAAGTTCGCCGAGACGCATCTCCTTGCTCTTGGCATGCTGCACAAGGCGCGCCACGGAGATGTCGGTGAGAAGCCCGCGCTCGACAAAGATCTCCCCCAGACGCTTGTGCGGTCCCTGCTGAGGATTTGGCGATATGGTCTTGATGTCGGCGCTCATGCTCTATCTCCTGCGTGTGGCGGTGCAAAACGTTCAATAATTGAGGCTGTGGCACAAAATTGTCAAGCGGTTTTTCGAGAGAAATCCCTCACTGCGCCTGAAGTTACCCTTCTGCAGGGGGCGCAGCCATTCAACAGCCGCAACGACCGCACCTCATCTTCCAACTCTTCCTGCCATATCGGCACATCACGCCAAACCCTTTACTGTCGCCGCCAAAGATCGCGGCGGAGACCCCGCATCATTCACATCGGATATCGAAGGCGCCTTCCTCCCCTTCCCCCAACGACCTCTAACCCCGCCGGTCCAGATGGCGCTCGACAATGGGGGATACGCCGCGGCTGAAAAAGTGGACGGCGGTGACTCCGGATCTGGCGCATTTTCAGAATAGATTTGGCACTGCCAGAGCACGACATGATGCGCCCGCTGGTTAGTCATGCCGTGTGAGAGGAAGGACTTCAGGAAATGATCAACTCGTCCGAAAGCTCGTTTCTATCGCCGGCCCGGCGCGGAAAGTGCTGGGCCAATTCATTCCCGCAGCTCTTGATGACCTCGCAGAGGGCCTCCGTCGCCCGCCCCTCACGCACCCCCGCCGCAAGCTGATTCGCCAACACCTGCCACGATTCAGGTGCAATCTTCGCGTTTATGCCCCGATCCCCCAGAATCCAAACCTTGTGCTCCAGGAGCGAAATAAAGATAAGGATGCCGGTCTCCTCCGCCGTGCGGTGCAACCCTTTCTCGTGGAAGGCCGCCACCGCCCTTTGCCGCACGGCTTCAGCCTGCCTGCGGGGACCGGCAAAGGGGAGCTTCAGCCTGGGGAAACGCCTGAAGAGGTAACGCAGGGGAAAAAAGAGTAGGCACATCATCGGGATGTAGCTCCAGATGGTGACGTGGTGCGTCGGCACGGCGATTGCCGCCGCGAGCACCCCCGACACCAGCACGGCCCCTGTGATCTCCGCCTCGCGGTAAAGATCGCTCTCCTCCACCAGCATAATGGCGATCTCCCCCGAGGTGAGCTTCTCTGCCGCCGCCACGGCCTCGCGGATGGAGTCTTTCTGGACGTCACTAAAAAAGAGCCTGCCTCTTCCTGCCATCGCTACTCCCTCACCAGTCACCGGAGGCGCCGCCCCCGCCAAAGGTTCCCCCGCCTCCGGAGAATCCCCCGCCCCCGAAACCGCCGCCGCCAAAACCGCCGCCTCCGAAGCCGCCGCCAAAGAAGGGCCCACCAAACCCGCCGCCGAAGCCGCCACGCCCCCCGCCGGAGAAGAGGAAGGAGAGGATGAGACCGAGCACAAAGCCGGCCACACCCAGAAAGGCGAGAGCGAGCACCGGTAGTGCCCCGAAGGAGAGGGACACGGCCACAGGCAACCCTACGGCCCCGGCAACCCCCCCCAGCAATCGTGACATCGCGCCGAGGAAGACGGCGGCGACGGCCACAAAGACGAGGAAGGTAAAGATGGGATTGGCTCCTCTCTTGCCGTGGCGTATGTCACGCTGTTCCGCGCCGTATTCCCCCCGCACCGTAGCCATTATGGCGTGGGCCCCCGCCACGACGCCGCCGTCGAAGTCGCCGCGCTGGAAGGCGGGCCTCATCTCGTTCCTTATGATGCGCCCCGACACAAGGTCCGTGAGCTTCCCCTCCAGCCCGCGCCCCGCCTCGATCCTCATCTTCCGGTCGTTCTTCACCACCAGGAGGAGTGCGCCGTTATCCTTCCCCTTTTGGCCTAGCTGCCACTTTTCCACGACCTTTATGGAGTACCCTTCAATATCTTCCCCCTCCAGGGAAGGGATGGTGAGGACCGCGATCTGGGTGGAGTCGCTCTGCTCGAAAGAGGCGAGCTCATCCTCGAGCTGCTGCGCAGCCTGGGGAGAGAGGAGGGACGCATAGTCGTTGACGTGCGCACGCAGGGGGGGGACCTCAGCGGCGAACGCCCCCGAGGAAAAGAAAAGGCAAAGCAGTAAAAGAAGGATCTTCTTCATCGTACCTCTGCGCCCCCCCCCGACGGGAGGGAGTCTCGGGGAGGAGCGGACCATAGAAGGGGACAGGCACTTTTTGTAGAGTGCCTGTCCCCCTTCCACTGTCCCCTTCCTTCCCCTAGAACTTGATCTTCGGCGCCGTCCGGGCACCCTCTTCGGCGCGGAACGGCTCCTTGCGCTGCAGGTGCAGCAGCAGAGAGTTCGTCATGGAGTTCGGGAAGGTGCGGATCGTGGTGTTGAAATCCTGCACCGACTGGTTGTAGCGCACCCGAGCCACATTGATGCGGTTTTCCGTCCCCTCGAGCTGGTTCTGCAGATCCATGAAATTCTGGTTCGCCTTCAGGTCGGGGTAGCGCTCCACCACCACCATCAGCCTCGAAAGGGCGCCGGAGAGCTGGCTCTGCGCCTGCTGGAACTTCTGCAGCGCCTGCGGATCGTTTATGGTGTCCTTCCCTGCCTGCACCGACCCGACGCGGGAACGCGCCTCCGTCACGGCCTTCAGCGTTTCAGCCTCATGCTTTGCGTACCCCTTCACCACCTCGACCAGGTTCGGCACGAGATCCGCCCTGCGCTGGTATGCAGCCTCCACGTCCCCCCAGGCAGCAAAGACAGCCTCTTCCTTCGCCTGCATGGTGTTGTATCCGCAGCCGGCAAGGGTGGTCAGAACCATCAGCGCGAGCAGACGTACTACCCATTTCTTCATTGCAAACCTCCTCTTTGGTCCTTCTGTCTCTAATGATAAGCATCGCGCCGCGCAATGTCAGCGGTCACCGCAAAAAAAAGGTACTTTTTGATTACAAAGTCCCGCCTCGTTCGCCTCGTTCCCAAGGTCCACCTTGGGAACGTACTTGCCTGCAAAGCTCCAGCTTTGCATCCGCGTCAGCGCAAAGAACGGCCGTGGGAGGCGGAGCCTCCGGAACAAGTGCGTTCCCAAGCCGGAGCTTGGGAACGAGTACGTCCAGGAATCCTGAATCTCCTGCATTGCCTTAGCGCCTCACTGTACGACCGGGTGCGGCGTGGCGTCAGAGCTCGGCGGCAGGACGGGATACTCTATTACCGGCTGCTTTCCTGTCAGTGCACGCAGAAACGCGGAAATGGCGACCGTCTGCGGGTCGTCCAGCTGGATCCCCAACTGGGTCGAGCCCATTACCGCCACCGCCTCCTCAAGACGCCATACCTTCCCGGAGTGGAAATATGGTGCGGTGAGGGCGATATTCCTGAGGGCCGGAGAGCGGAAGACGTAGTTGTCCGAGGCAGTGCTCGTGACCTTGAAGCGCCCCGTGTCGGCGGATGGTCTGATCTCGGTGGAAGGGGCACGTACCACACCGAAAGGATAATACCCGCTTCCGCCGGCATTGATCCCGCCGTGGCAGGCGGCACACCCCTTGGCCATGAAGAGGGAAAGCCCTTCTTCCTCCTTCGCGCTCAACGACTTCGGCTTTCCAGCGAGGTACTTGTCAAAGGGGGAGTCCGGTGTCACGAGCGTCGCCTCAAAGACCTCTATGGCGCGCGCCATGTTGTCAAAGGTGACCGCATCCTTCTCTCTCGGAAATGCCTCGCGAAAGAGCTTCCGATACCCGGGGATGCTCTTCAGCATCGCCACCACCTGCTCCGGTTTGTTGTTCATCTCCACAGCGGCCTGAACCGGACCTTTCGCCTGCGCCTTCAGGTCCTCCGCCCGCCCATCCCAGAACTGCGCAGCGTTATACACCGAGTTGAAGACGGTCGGTGCATTGCGCGGCCCTTTCTGCCAATGGTGCCCGATGGAGGTCTCCTGGAGGTCGACCCCGCCAAGGCCCACGTTATGGCAGGTGTTGCAGCTCAGGAGCTGCGAAGCGGAGAGACGGGGGTCGAAAAAGAGCTTCTTCCCCAGTTCCAGCCGCGCCGGAGTGCTCTCGTTCCCCTTGAGCGCCGGAGCTTTCGCCGGCATCTGCTTGAACGCCGCCCGGGCCTTCTTCAGGACGTCATCGTTTCCCGACGCAGCCGAAGCGAAAACGAGGCCTGCCAATGAAAGATACAATGCCGTACGGAGTGACAACCCTTTTCCACTGATCATAGCTATTCCTCCTGCACCGGTAGAGTATGAGGCACATCCGGAATAGTAGCTTTGATAACGGATTATTCAATCGGGGTGGAGCAAGCACCAACCCCATCCCCCTCCCGACCTCCCCCTTGAAAGGGGAGGGACGTGCGGCCGGCGGCTGTCCCTACGTCAATCTGCCGGTGATACAGATACCGTCCATAAAAAAGGGCGGACCTTTCGGCCCGCCCCTTTCGGTGCGTCTTACTTCTTCATGTTCGGCGGATCGTGCACGTCGAGGTGGCAGCCGAGGCATTTCGGGAACCTGTCCAGAATGGTCTTCGGATGCGGAGTCGGGTGGCACTCCTGGCACTGCGGGATGTACTTGTGCTTCGTGTGGTGGCACTGTGCGCAGTTCACCTTCGCGTGGCGGCTGGCGCTCCCCTTCCACTTGTTGAACACCTTGCCGTGGCAGGCGCCGCAGCTTGCCGCCGGCTCGGCGGTGCCGTAGGTAACCTGCTTCGGCTTGTGCACGGAGTGGCACTTCACGCAGGTCGCAAAATCCTGCCCCTTGTAGTGCCCTTTGTGGCACTCGGAGCACGCCGGCTTGTAGCCGTGGGACTTGTGGCAGAACTCACAGGCAAGAGCGGTGTGCTTGCTCGGGAACTTCACCAGGTCCGCCTTCGGGTTTGCGTGGCAGCTTGCGCATGCGCTGGTGAGGCGGCTGGTCATCCCCACTTTGCACGGTGCGTGCGGGTTGGTGTGGCAGCTCGCGCAATCCTTGTTGGCAGCTCCATGGATGTCGGTATGGCAGGAGGAGCACTTCGGCATGATGGCGTCGTAGTTCGCCTTCTTGGGGTTGTACGCGTGCAGGACCTTGTGGCACCCCTGGCACTCGAACTGGTGTTTGCCGCCACTTGCCTTCAGGTCTCCGAAGACGCCGGTGTGGCACTGTGCGCACTGTGCGGCGCTCAGCGGAGCCGGGGTGGTCGCGTAGAGTTCCGGCTTGGCCGGGATGTCCACGGTGGCGATGCGCCCGGCGAACGCACTCCCTGCCGCACAGATAAGCGCGACTGCGAGCACGCACGAGCGCGCAATTTTACTGAAACCTTTTCCTGTCATTACCCCTCCTGAAAAAAATACATAGTGTCTACTGCAACGAAGTCTAATACTACCTAAGCGAAGCTTCTGTCAAGAGGCTTTCTGCGGCTGGTTGTGGCAGATTGGGGAATGCTTCCTTCCCGCTCCCTGCCGGCCGCACATCCTTGAGGACAAGCTGGAGAGAACTCTTCCCGTTCCACACGTTAATCCCCGGCGAAAAGAGAAGATCGACGACCTCCCCCACCACCTCCCCCTTCTCCGCCAGCCCGAAACCGACCGCGTCGAAGCGGCGCCCGCCGGAGGAGAGGGTGAGCTTCAGGTGCCCCCCGCGGATCGGGCGGCGGTCGACCACGCGTGCCTCGCGCAGGAGAAAGAGAGGCTCCGGATTTCCCATCCCGAACGGCTTCATTCTCGCCAGAAGCCCGGGAAGGTCCTCGTCGATGGCGGCGGCGGAGAGCTCCGCATCGTAGAGCGTCTGGGGGGTGAGAGCCTCCTCGTCAAGCACCCGGGCGGCGGCCTCGTCGAAGCTGAGGGCGAAGCGGTCCAGTTCCTCCTCGGCGATGGAGAGCCCGGCTGCGTGACTGTGTCCGCCGAAGCGCAAAAGGTGGTCGGCGCAACTGCGTATGGCATCGAGGAGGTGGAAGCGGGAGATGCTTCGCCCCGACCCCCTGCCGGTGCCGTCCTCCAGCGCGAAGAGTATCGCGGGGCGGTGAAAGATCTCCACCATGCGGGAGGCAACGATCCCGATAACTCCCGGGTGCCAGTCGCTGGAGGCGAGAACGATGCTCTTTCGGCCGCGGCAGGCTCCGGCGGAGAGCATGGCGCGCGCCTCCTCGATCGTCGCACGCTCTATCGCCTGGCGCTCGGCATTGCTGTCGTCCAGGTCCTTGGCGATCGCCCGCGCCCTCTCAGGATCCTCACAAAGGAGAAGTTCCAGGCCGAGCGCCGCATCCTCCAGGCGACCCGCCGCGTTAATGCGGGGGGCGAGGCGGAAGCCGACCGAGCCGCAGCTTACCTCTCCCGTTACCCCGGCAACCTCCTTCAATGCCTGGACACCGACGCGCCTGGAAGCGGAGAGCTCTTTCAGCCCGTAGCTCACCAGCACCCGGTTTTCCCCCACGAGGGGAACGACGTCGGCGACGGTGCCAAGCGCCACCAGATCGAGATACCCCCTGATATCCGGCTCCGGGCGGTTCGCGAACACGCCGCGCCTGCGCAGGAGGGCGCGCAGGGCCATCACCAGGTTGAAGGCGACGCCGACACCTGCAAGGGACTTGAAGGGGAAGGCGCACCCCGGAAGGAGCGGGTTCACGGTGGCGAAGGAATCGGGGAGATCCTCCCCGGGAGAGTGGTGGTCCGTGATGATGAGGTCGATCCCCGCCTCGCGGCACAGTCTTGCCTCCGCCACGGAGGTGATGCCGCAGTCGGCGGTCACAAGGACGGTCGCCCCCGCGCTACGGGCAGCCTCCACACCCTGGTGCGAAAGACCGTACCCTTCGCTCAGGCGTTTCGGGATATAGGGGAAGGCGTCGAGGCCGACGGCGCGGAAAAATGAGAGGAGGACGGCAACGGAGGTAACCCCGTCGACGTCGTAGTCGCCGTGCACACAGACCTTCTCCCCGCCGGCGAGGGCGTCCGCGAGGCGCACAACAGCCGCCTCCATGCCGGAAAGCAGGAGGGGATCGTGCAGGGACGAGAGCGTGGGATTGAGAAAACCGTTCGCTTCGGATGGATCGGTGATACCGCGATTGGAGAGGAGGCGCGCCAGCAGGGGCGGGATCCCTGAAGGCGCCAGTCTCTCGGCGCACCCCTCGTCCCCCCCCCTGACACGCCAGCTTCGTTCGGTAATCGGTTGCATCTACCCTCCTGAAAGGACTTGCGAAATCTTCACCACATGAAATGCGGGAACTACTGCTACCTCTTCGGCAGCATGTAGGCCGGAATAAGCGCAGCGTTTCCGGCAGCCGGAGCCGCCGGGAACGCCTCCGGCTTATCCCGGCCTACAGTACAGCCGGATCCAGGGCAGAAAAAAACCCGCGGGAGCCGCGGGCTTTTTCCTTCCTTATTTTCCTGCCGGTGGGGGAAGCGTCCCCAGGTCGGCCTTTATCTGCTGCGCCGTCGGACTCGTGGAGTCGAACTGCAGATACTTCGTCCAGACAGCTCGCGCTTCCTCGGTCTTTTTCAGGTCGACCATGTACACCACGCCCAGGTTGTACAGGCTCTGCAGGTGGTTCGGGTCTATCTGCTGGGCCCGCTCGAAATTGGCGATCGCCTTGTCGTACCACCCCATCTTGCGGTACATGATCCCCTGGTCCGTCAGGGCGTTCGTGTTCTTCGGGTCGAGTTCCAGCACCTTCGTGTACGCCTGCACCGCCTTCTGCGGCTGGTCCGTGTCGAAGTAGTCGTTGGCGAGCTGGTTCCACACCTGGACGTTTCCAGGCTCCCGGGCGACGATCTTCTCCGCTTCCGCAATGCGCTGCTGGTATTCAGTGGGAGAGCCGGTACCGGTCGGCACGGAAGAGCTGACGACCGGTTCCTTGTGCGAGCTGACGCCGTAGATCAGGTACCCCCCGAGGAGACCGACGATGATGGCGACAGCTACGGTGAGAACATTCTCCTTGTTCACCTGCTAAACCTCCTTTTAACCTTTCGTCTCGACCGGGGACTTCTCCCACAGCGCTACAATCGGGCTCGCCACGAAGATGGAGGAGTAGGCACCGACGACGACCCCCACCACCAGCGCGAAGGAGAAGTCGTGAATGACTTCACCACCGAAGAGAAGCAACGACAGGGATGCGAGAAGCACCGTGAGGGAGGTCACGATACTGCGGGAAAGCACCTCGTTGATGGAGCGGTTGAAGATGGGGGCCATCGGCTCCTTCAGGCTCTTGTGCATGTTTTCCCTGATGCGGTCAAAGACGACGACCGTGTCGGTGAGGGAGTAGCCTGCGATCGTCAGCACTGCGGTGATAAAGAGCAGGTTGATTTCCTTGTGCAACAGGTAGAAGGCAGCGAACATCGCGAGGACGTCGTGGGTCGTCGCCACGACCGCCGCGACACCGAACTTGAAGTCGAAGCGCCACGCGATGTAGAGCACGATCCCCAGAAGGGAGATTGCTACGGCAACGAGGGTGTCCTTTCTCAGCTTGTCACCGATGGAGGGGCCGATGTCGGTGGCGCTCTCCACAGCGAAGGGGTTGGCCGGGAGCTCCTTGCGCAGGATCTCCTGCACGTGCTCGGAAGCCGCCTGCCCGGTGGCGGTGCTGCTCTTTCTGAGCTTGATGAGGAGCTTGTTGCCGTCCTTGATCTCCTGCAGGTCGACTTCCTTCACACCGTTCTTGTCGAGAGCGGTGCGGGCCTGCTCGGTGGTGATGGGGGCGTTGAACTTCAGCTGCAGCGAGGTGCCGCCGGAAAAGTCGATACCCATGTTGGCGGCGCCGCGGCCGATCTGGACGAGCGCGATGATCCCGATGAGGGCGACGATCCCCGAGACGACGAAGGAGATCTTCTTCATGCCCATGAAATCTATGTTGGTTTTGCCTAAGAGTTCCATTTATCCTCCCCCCTTATATGCTGAGCCGCTTCACGTGGACGCGGTCAAGGAACATGTCAAAGAGCACCTTCGTTGCCAGAAGCGAGGTGAACAGGTTGATGATGACACCGAGGCTCAGGGAAACCGCGAACCCCTTCACCGGACCGGTGCCGAACTGGAAGAGGACGGCGGCGGTGATGAGGGTGGTCACGTGGGAGTCCATGATGGTGAGGAACGCCTTGTCGTAGCCGGCATCGAGCGCCGCTTTCGGGGTCTTCCCGAGACGCATCTCCTCCCTTATTCGTTCGAAGATGAGTACGTTCGAGTCGACGGACATACCGACGAGAAGAACGATAGCGGCGATACCGGGGAGGGTGAGGGTCGCGCCGAGGGCAGCGAGGGCACCCATGAGATAGACGATGTTCAGCACCATCCCGAAGTTCGCCACCAGGCCGCACACCTTGTAGTAGACGGCCATGAAGATGAAGACGAGCGCCACGCCGATAAGACCGGCGGTAAGACCCTTGTGGATCGAGTCGGCACCGAGGGAAGGACCGACGGTGACGTTCTGCATGATCTTCACAGGAGCCGGCAGCGAACCGGCGCGGAGCACGATCGCCAGGTCGGCAGCTTCCTTCTCGGTGAAGGAGCCGGAGATCTGGGCGCTGCCGCCGGAGATCCTCTCCCGGATCACCGGAGCGGAGTAGATGTTGTTGTCAAGGACGATGGCGAAACGCTTCCCGGTGTTAGCCGCGGTGACCTGGTCGAAGAGGCGCGCGCCGGTGGAGTTGAACTCGATGGCGACGTACGGCTGGTTGTACTGGGAGTCGATCCTCACCTGGGCGTCGGTGAGGAGATCGCCGGTGATCATCGCCTTCTTCTTCACCACGAGCGGCGTCTCGGTGACGGCACCGGTCTGCGGGTCGGTGCGCTTCTCGGTGAGGAGCTCGTCATCCTCCGGCACGGAGCCGGGGGTGGCGGTGGCGGCATTCACGTTCTCGTCCACGAGCTTGAACTCGAGGCGGGCGGTCTTGCCGATCAGCTCGATGGCGCGCTTCGGATCCTTGATCCCCGGGAGCTGCACCACGATGTGGTTGATCCCTTCGCGCTGGATCACCGGCTCGGAGACGCCGAACTGGTCAATCCTGTTGCGGATCGTCTCCAGCGCCTGGGCGACGGCGCGATCCTTCCTGACCTGCGCCTCCTTCTCGTTCACCCTGAGCTGCAGGCTCACGAAGCCGGCCTCGTCGAGGGGGGGGAGGATGTCGATATCGGGATATTTCTTCTTCACCAGCTTCTGTGCTGCGTCGGCGGTGGCGCGGTCGTACAGCGTGACCTGCACCTTGTCCCCCCCTACCCTGGCGATCCTTTTAAAGCGCAGATTCTGGGAGTTCAGCGAGTCTTCCAGATCGGTTGCGATGAGGTCGAGACTCCCCTCCACCGCCTTGTCCGTTTCCACCTCCATCACCAGGTGGGTACCACCCTGCAGGTCGAGGCCGAGGTGGATCTTGTCCTTCGGCAAAAGCCCGCTCCACCAGGAAGGAAGCGGCGAGACCAGCGTGGGCACCATGTACACAAGCGAGGCGATGATAAAAAGGACTATCAGGGTGATGCGCCAGGTGTAACCCTTGTTCATTGAAAACTCCTTTCACGGAAATTGCAGAGTGTACTAGTCCTTCTTGACGATCGAGGCTATGAACGGCTTGTTGATCTTCACGTTGACGCCGGGAGCCACCTCGAGGGTCACGACCTGATCGTCGAGGGCGCTGACCTTGCCGTGCATCCCCCCCGCGGTCACCACCTGGTCACCCCTCTTCAGGGAGTCGAGGAGGGCCCTGTGCTCCTTCGCCTTCTTCTGCTGGGGACGGATGAGGAGGAAGTAGAAGATGGCAAACATGAAGATGAGGGGGAGAATCTGTTGCATCTGTTGCGGGAGTCCTGACATTGATTTACGTACCTCCTGATGGTTTATCGTCTAACACTGCGGAAAGTGGAACTTCTTCCTAGTACTGCGGCGGGGTCGCCCCCATCTTTGCGTAGAATTCCTTCCTGAAGCTGGAGAAGCGCCCCTCACCGATCGCCTTGCGGGCCCCATTCATGAGGTTCAGGTAGTAGTGCAGGTTGTGCCAGGTGTTGAGCCGCGAGGCGAGGATCTCCTTGCTGCGGTACAGGTGCCTGAGATAGGCCCTGCTGTAGTTGCGGCAGACGTAGCAGTCGCACTCCGGATCGAGCGGCGTGTTGTCCTCCGCATAGGCGCCCGCCTTTATGTTTATCCGGCCGGCCGAGGTGAAGAGGGCGCCGTTTCTGGCGTTTCTCGTCGGCATGACGCAGTCGAACATGTCGTACCCGGCATAGACCGCCTCGATGAGGTCCTCCGGCGCGCCTATCCCCATGACGTAGCGCGGGGAGTCGGTGGGGAGGAAATCCTTGCACGCCTGCAGCATGCTGTGCATCGTCCCCTTTTCCTCCCCCACCGAGAGGCCGCCGAGGGCGTAGCCGTCGAATCCGATCTCCATGAGGGAAAGGGCGCTCTCGCGGCGCAGTTCCGGGTGCATCCCACCCTGCACGATCCCGAAGAGCGCCTGGTGCTCGTCGCGGGGGGCGTCCTTGCAGCGCCTCGCCCAGCGGGTGGTGAGTTCCATGGAGCGCTTCACGTAGGAGTAGTCGGCGGGGTACGGCGGGCACTCGTCGAAGCACATGATGATGTCGGAACCGAGCGACCTCTGGATGGCGATGGAGGATTCGGGGGAGATGAAGTGGCTGGAGCCGTCGATGTGGGAGCGGAAGCGCACCCCCTCCTCGGAGATCTTGCGCAGTTCACCGAGGCTGAAGACCTGGAAGCCGCCGCTGTCGGTGAGGATCGGGCGGTCCCAGTTCATGAATCCGTGCAGCCCGCCGAGGCGCCCGACGAGCTCGTGGCCGGGGCGCAGGTAGAGGTGGTAGGTGTTGGCGAGGATGATCTGGGAGCCGACTTCCTTCAGCTCTTCCGGGGTCATCGCCTTCACGGTTGCCTGGGTTCCCACCGGCATGAAGATCGGGGTCTCGATGGTGCCGTGGGAGGTTGTCAAAGAGCCGAGCCGGGCGTCGCACCCGGGGTCATTCTGTATCAGTTCGAACGTAATGGCGGTCTTCCTTATCTCTTGCCCGGTCCCTCGCGGTCCCGGCTGAACGTTATCGGTCTTGAAGCTGTGGCGGGGATCGCACCCGCCATCTATTTATATTGCACCGGAACAAGAGGCCGAGTCTACACCACTTCCGCCCCCCGTGGCGCCCCCACTAGGAGATGAACATCGCATCCCCGTAGCTGAAAAAGCGGAACTTCCTCGCCACCGCCTCGCGGTAGGCGTTCAGTAGCGACTCCTTCCCCGCGAAGGCGCACACGAGCATCAGGAGCGTCGACTTCGGGAGGTGGAAATTGGTGATAAGCGCGTCGACGGAGCGGAAGCGGTATCCGGGGAGGATGAAGATGTCCGCCTCACCGTGCAGCTCGCCGGAAACCGCCGCGTGCTCCAGAGCCCTCAGCGCGGTCGTTCCGAGCGCGATCACCCGCCCCCCCCTTTCCTTCGTCTCCCGCACCGCGGCAGCCGTTTCCTCCGGTATGCGGTACGACTCGCGGTGCATCTTGTGCTCGGAGAGCGCCTCCACCCGGACCGGCATGAAGGTCCCGAGCCCCACGTGAAGCGTGAGCGGAGCGAGCCGAACGCCGCGGGCGGCGATCTCTGCGAGAACCGCCTCGGTAAAGTGCAGCCCGGCAGTCGGCGCCGCGACCGCCCCCTTCTCTTTGGCAAAGACCGTCTGGTACCTCTCCCGGTCCTCCCCTTCCGGCTCCCTCTTTATGTAGGGTGGGAGGGGCATCTTCCCGACCCGCTCCAGCCAGGAGGTGAAATCTTCGCAGGGGTCAAACTCGACCTGCCAGTGCCCCTCTTCCCTCGCGAGAACGACCGCGGCCATCCCCTCTGGAAGGAGGATGCGGCACCCCCCCTGCGGCGCCTTGGACGCCTTTATCAGGCACTCCCACACCTCCCCCGGCGCGCGGAGCCGGCGCACGAGAAAGATCTCCACCTTGCCGCCGCTCTCCTTCTGCCCGAAGAGCCGCGCGGGTATGACGCGGGTATCGTTTAGCACGAGGAGGTCGCCGGGACGGAAGCACCCCGGAAGGTCGCCAATGACGGACTCGCCGATCGTCCCGCACCGGCGTCCCAGGGTCATGACGCGGGAGGCGCCGCGGACCTCGGGGGGATGCTGGGCGATCAGCTCGGGGGGGAGCTCGTAATCGAAATCGGAAAGAAACATCTATGCCTTGCGAACGGCTCCGGCAAGGCGCCGGGCCGGATCTCTCTGTAGATAGTAGTGCTGCGGGTTTACTCCGGGCGGCTGTAGGCGGCGGAGAACTGCACGCCGGGATAGTAGTAGGAGAGGATCTCCCGGTAGGAGAATCCGTCCAGCGCGCGCTGCTTGGAGCCCCACTGGCACAGTCCCACCCCGTGCCCGCTCCCGGCGCCCGCCACCATAACGTCGTCGCCGAGGATAAGCAAGTCAAAGTTGGTGCTCTTCACCACGCCGTATCCGATCGCCTTCCTGAAGGCCACGCCGGGGACGCTCACCTTGCCGCGGCTGCAGGTGATCTGCACATCCTGGACGCGGCCGCTTTCGTTGCGCCCCCCCACCCGGACCTCGCGGATCCCGCTCACCGGGTACCCTGCCGACTTCAGCGCCCCTTCCACCTTTTTCAGGGGGATGGTCTGCTCCCACCGGCTCGGGTTCGCTTCCTGGCAGTACTTGCAGGGGACGCCGCGCAGATATGGAAGGGAGAGCCCCCACACCTCCCGGGAGTCCTCCGTGTGGCCGGAGCAGTTGGCGTGGTAGAAGGCCTGGATGGTGCGCCCGTTGAAGGTCAGGACCTCGCCGGCGGTCTCCTGCACCCCGCGCGCCGCCCGGCTGTCTTCCTGGTCCGCGCCGTCGTACACCTGGTCCATGACGCTCGACTCGAGCTGGTACGGCGCGTTCTTGCGGGCGGCCTTCTGGAACACCGCGTAGGAGCGGGCGATCACCGCCTGCGCCTTTATCGCCTCCATCGGCCAGGCCGAGGAAATCTCGCAGTTGATGAGACCGATGAGGTACTCCTCGAGAGGAAGCTCGTTTACCACCAAAAGCCCGCGCTCGCCGGGGCCGATCTCCACAATGCCGCGGTACCCCTTCCCGTTGACCCGCACGAGAGCCGCCGCCGTCGCGACGATACGGGAGAAGGGCCTGCCGTTCACCGTGACGCCGTCGCGGGAGCGGCGCAGCTCGATGGGAGGATCGAGACGGAGCGGTTCGCCGTTCGGACCGGTGACGAGGACGCCGTTTCCGTCGAGCGTTACCGTCTCCACCCCCTTCACCACCGCGACCCGGATCGTCTCCGGACGCAACGCCGCGGAACTGTGGCCCGCCACGAGAATGAGAAGGATTATAAGAATGCTGCGAAGAGCTTTCATTGCGGGGTTACTCGCCGATACAGGACGCCAAAAATCCCACGATATTAATCATACAAGGCGTTGCAAAGTCAATAATTTTATCTCTCTAAGCATGTGCCTTCCGATGCCCCTTTGGCAGGGCAATTGCTTCAAATCTCATTAGACCACCGCCCCGATCTGCGGCGTCCGTGGCGGAGCCCACGCCGTCGGCACCGATAGCGCGTGCTTTCGGCCATTTGAGTGAGGTGCGCCCTGACGCCTCACTCCTCTATGAGCTTGCAGTAACAGTGAAATTACGGTATATCACAGGGACCCTTGGCCATATGGCGCATGAATTACGAGACACTATGCTCAACTCGCTGAAGATAAAGATCCTCACTCTGGTAGCCTGCCTGCTGGTCTTCATCATTTCCTCCGTTGCTTATGTGAACTTCAGAGAGCAAAAGGAGCTCCTCCACGAGATAGCAAACAGAAACACCGTCCTCCTCACCGAAACGATAAAGAGCAGCATAGGGAGCTCCATGCTCTCCGGGCATACGGATGAGGTGCGGAGCATCTTCGGCAGGATCAAGACGCGCGAGTTCGTGAAGTCGCTGCGTATCCTCGACGAGTCGGGGAAGGTTCTCGCCTCCGCCACCCCCTCGGAAGTCGGCCGCCAGATACCGGAGGACCGGAACGACCCGCCGAGAACCGGCTACTGCATGATCGCTGGAAAAGAGGCGTTCCACTCCTACGCCAGGATCAGCAACGCGCCCGCCTGCCACAAATGTCACCCCGCCTCGAAAGAGATCCTCGGTGTCCTCGAAATAGGGCTCTCCCTCGACTACCTGAACGGCTTTATCGAGCGGGAGCGTCACACGGCGATCGTATCGACCTTCCTCCTCGTCTTCCTCATCCTGGCGACTATCGGCATCTTCCTTGTCTTTTACGTCGACGTCCCGATCAGGAAACTGATCAGCCACATGAGGCGGGTGGAGAACGGCGACTTCAGCCAGAAGCCGGCGATCACGAGCTCCAACGAGATGCACACCCTTTCCGAGAGTTTCAACGGGATGGTGGAAAAGCTGAAGGCGCTCATGGAGTCGAGCATCAGCCACGAGCGGGAACTCACCAAGGCGCAGGAGAAGCTCTCCTACCACCGCGAGACCCAGCTCATGAACGCCCGGCTGGAAGAGCAGATAAAGGAAATCGAGAATCTTAACATCACCCTCGAGGAGCGGATCGAGGAGATCGAGGAAGCGAACTACAAGATCGCCGACCTCGCCGGGGAACTGGAGGACAAGAACACCAATCTCGAGAAGGCGGTGGCGAAGCTCTCCACCCTCTACCGGCTCGGCCTTGCCATCAACGCCACCATGGAAGTGGAGAAGCTCTTCCAGCTCGTCGTGCAGACCACGATGGACACGCTCCACGCCCAGATCGGCTACATAAACCTGTGGGACCCGCAGCACGGGCTCCTGAAGGTGTGCACCATGATCGGGCACAAGGAATTCACCTCCGAGGGGAGCTGGTGGCCGCTACGCCCGTCCAGCATCTCCGGCTGGGTCATCGAGAACCGGAAACCGCTCCTCATCACCGACATGAACGAGTTCCCCGAGTTCGACCGCATGAGCGCCCTCGGCTTCGAGCGCCGGACCCTCATCTGTGCACCCCTCATCGTGAAGGAAGAGCTCATCGGCACCCTCACGGTGGTGAACAAGATGAACAGCTCCACCTACAGCTATGAGGAGCTGGAGCTCCTGACCACGATCGCCGCCCAGGCGAGCATCGCCATCAAGAACGCGAAGCTCTACGACGAGCAGCAAAAGACCTACCTGAACACCATCCAGGCGCTTGTATCTGCGATCGAGGCGAGCGACTCCTACACCTCCGGCCACTCCGAGCGCGTCACCCGCTACAGTCTCGCGCTGGCGAAAAAGCTGGAGCTCCCGCAGCCCCGGCTGAAGGTTATCGAGCGCGCCGCCATCCTGCACGACATCGGAAAGATCGGGATCGACCTCTCCCTCCTGCACAAGGAGGCGCGCCTCACCCCGGCCGACATAGAGGAGCTGCAGCAACACCCGACGATCGGCATGAAGATCCTCGAGCCGATCGAGTTTTTGAACGACGTCCGCCTCTGCATAGGGCAGCACCACGAGCGCTACGACGGAATGGGGTACCCGGGCAACGTCCCCGGGACGGAGCTTCTCCTCGAGTCACGCATCCTCGCCATCGCCGATTCTTTCGACGCCATGACCTCGGATCGCCCGTACCGGAAGGCGCTGCAACTCGACGACGCCATAGAGGAGCTCCTCGACAACTCCGGCAGCCAGTTCGACCCGGAGCTCGTGCGCATCTTCATCACGCTCCTGCGCACCCCCCTCTTCTTCCACAAGCAGCAGTACGCGGACAACGCACTCTCCGGGGGCGGGGATTGCCCACCCCGGCAATTCGTGCTATAAAGGCTTGTCCGCTACCGTCGCGCCAGCGGCGCGTTTATAGCACCGAACCGGTCCCAGAGGGCTACGCCCGAGTCACAGAAGCACTCCGAGGCATCCGTGCAACCTCTCCTGGAAATATCCGACCTCTCCACCCATTTCGCCCTACCCGGCGGCACCCTGAAGGCCGTAGACCGCGTCAGCCTGACCCTTTCCAGCGGCGAGACCCTTGCGCTTGTCGGCGAGTCGGGGTGCGGCAAGAGCGTCACCGCAGCCTCCATCATGCGCCTCGTTTCCCCTCCCGGGCGCATCGTCTCCGGATCGATCCGCTTCAAGGGAACTGATCTCCTGTCACTGAAAGAAGACGAGATGCGTGCAATCAGGGGGAACCGCATCGCCATGATCTTCCAGGACCCCATGACCTCTTTAAATCCCGTCCTCACTATCGGCGAGCAGGTGGCCGAGGGGGTGCGTCTGCACAAGGGGGTGGGGAAGAAGGAGGCTGCAGCCCAGGCGGTCCGGGTACTTACCCAGGTGGGGATTCCCGCCGCGGCGGAGCGCTACCGCGACTACCCCCACCAGATGAGCGGCGGCATGCGCCAGCGCGTCATGATCGCCATGGCGCTGGCGTGCGAGCCGGAGCTCATCATCGCCGACGAGCCGACCACCGCTCTCGACGTGACGATCCAGGCGCAGATTCTGGAGCTCATGGACCGGCTGAAGGAAGAGCGGGAGATGGGGTTGATCCTCATCACCCACGACCTCGGCATCGTGGCGGAGCGTGCGCACCGCACCGCCATCATGTATGCCGGGAGGATCGTAGAGAGCGCGGAGACCGCGGAGCTCTTCCGGCGTCCGCTGCATCCCTACACCCGCGGGCTCCTTGCCTGCCTGCCGCAGACGGCGGAGCCGGGGGCGCCCCTTCAGGTCATCAAGGGGGGGCTCCCGAACCTCGTGGGGGAAAGCACCGGCTGCCCCTTCAAGGAGAGGTGTCCCTTGTGCGGCGACAGCTGCCTCATAGAAGATCCGGAAACCCACGACGCAGGAGGGGGGCATATGGTGCGCTGCCTCAAGGCGCCATGACACCACTTATCCAGGCACAGGAGCTGGTAAAGGAATTTCCGGTCCGCGCAGGGGCGTTTGCCGAGAAGCGCCTGCTGCGTGCGGTGGCGGGGGTCGACCTGGAGATATATCCGGGGGAAACCTTGGGTCTTGCCGGGGAATCGGGGTGCGGCAAGTCGACGGTAGCGCGGCTTCTCACCGGCCTCACCCCCCCCACCGCGGGAAAGGTGATGTACCAGGGGCGCTCCCTCGCGGAACTCGACAAGAAGGGGATGGGACTCTTCCGGAAGGACGTGCAGATGATCTTCCAGGACCCCTTTTCCTCCTTGAACCCGCGCATGCGCGTCGCGCAGATCCTGGAGGAGCCGCTGATCATCCATGGGCTGGGGGATGCCCGCGAGAGACAGGAGCGGGTGGCCTATCTCATGAGGCGGGTCGGCCTCGCCGAGGAGCAGCTCGGACGCTTCCCGCACGAGTTTTCCGGAGGGCAGCGCCAGAGGATAGGGATCGCGCGGGCACTCGCCGTCTCACCGAAGATCATAGTCGCCGACGAGCCGGTCTCTGCGCTGGACATCTCCATCCAGGCGCAGATCATAAACCTCCTGCAGGAAGTGAAGCAGGAGCTCGGGCTGTCGCTTCTTTTCATCACCCACGATCTCTCCGTGCTGCGGCACCTGAGCGACCGGGTCGCCGTCATGTATCTCGGGCGGATCGTGGAGAGCGGCAGCCGCGACCAGGTGCTCGGGCGCTACCTCATGCCGTACACCGAGGCGCTCGTCTCCGCGGTGCCGGAAGTAGACCCGGAGAAGAGAAAGCGGAAGATCGTCACCCGCGGCGACCTCCCCTCCCCCCTCGATCCCCCCGCAGGCTGCCCCTTCCACACCCGCTGCCCGTACGCGCAGGAGGCATGCACGAAGGAGCGCCCGGAACTCCTGGAAAAGGAGCCTGGCCATCGCGCGGCGTGTCATTTCAGCATGGAGATATACAGGAAAGAGGAGAAGTGATCCCCCGCCCCACCATTTGACGCTGTCGCAGACCGTGAGCACTTCCATCCAGCTCCCCTCCGGGGCGCTCTGCTCCGGCGCGGCGCCACTAGCGTCCCCTCCCGGTGAGGAGATGATGAGAGCAAGCCGTCGGCAGCGCGTCCCTCCCCTTTCAAGGGGGAGGACAGGAGGGGGATGGGGTCCGGGGCGGCGAACCTCTACCCCATCCCCACCCTGTCCCTCCCCTTGAAAGGGAGGGGACGCCTGAGCTCCTGCCCTGCTAAAGGCACACAGGGGCGGCGGATTAAAAGAACACAAGCTCTCCCGGAATCCCCTGATGAACCTTCGTGAAAAACATCACGCAAACTTCTGTGGAATTCCGTGAAGAAGAAAAAAAACCCCGCGGGGGCGGGGAATTTGTTCAATTTACGAAATGGTAATCTGCGAAAATCTGCGTAATCTGCGGACGATCCGGTTTCCGTTTCTCTACTTCTCCGACCCGCTGACATCGAGCACCGCCACCCGCAGTGACGGCGAGCCGCCGGAGCCGAAAAAGCGCAGGTCGTCAGCCACAAGATCCACAGCGGAAAAGAGCTCCAGGATGTTCCCGGCGATGGCGATCCCCTTCACCGGATGCACCACCTTCCCCCCTTCGAGATAAAAACCTGCCGCTCCGACAGAGAAATCTCCCGAGATCGGATTGGCCGTGTGCATCCCCATCACCTCGGTAACCAGAACGCCGCGCTCGACCCCTGCGATGAGGTCTTCCAGGGAGGCCGTCCCTTTTTCGATGTACAGGTTGTGCGGAGCAAGGCGCGGCGCGCCCTTGATCCCGCCGCGCACCGCATTCCCGGTGGAGCGCTCCCCCATCTTCCGCCCCCAGTAAGTGTCAAAGAGATACCCCTCCAGCACGCCGTCGTGGACGAGCACGGTGTCCTGCTGCGGCACACCCTCGCCGTCGCACGGCGCAGTCCCCATTCCGCCGGGAAGGATCCCGTTGTCCCGCACGGTGATGAGAGGGGAAAGGACCCGCTCCCCCCTCTTCCCCGCTAGAAGCGATTTCCCCTTCGCCACGTTCTCCCCCAGAAAGGATCCGGAAAGGAGCTCCAGCATATCGGTGGCGATCCGGTTGTCGAAGACGACGGGGCAGCGCATGGAGGAGAGGCCGCGCGCGCCGAGAAGCGACGTAGCCTTCCGGCAGGCGCGCCCGGCGACAAGCTCGAGCTGCAGGTCGGCGTAGCGGTTGGAGAAGTCGAAATCCCACCCTATCTGCGCGTCCCCCCCCTCTTCAGCCACCGCCGAGACGCTGCAGGCGACGTAGCTCCCCAGGTAGCCGCAGGAGACTCCGAGGGAGTTGCGGATCAGCATCCGGTAGGTCGACTCAGAGTAGCTGCACTTGCGCACCCGCTTCACCCGCGGGTCGCAGGCGAGCGCAAGGCGCTCAAGCTCAAGGGCCCGCCCGACCTTTTCCTCCTCGGGCACCGCACCGAGCGTCTCATCGTACAGTCCCGGAATCTCCTGGCACGGGGAGGGGAGCGGCAGGCCGTAGTTGGGGTCAGGGGTCTGCATGGCGGCCGCCACGAGCGCACCTTCCACCATCCCGGCCAGCGCCTCCGGTTCGAGGCTCGTGGAGAAGGAGAAGCCGAGCCCCTCCCCCTTCTGGATGCGCACGGCCACCCCGCACGGTTCCGCGCACTTGAAGGCGTCCACCTTCCCGCCGCGCGCCTCCACCGAAAGATCCCTGCTGGAGCTCACCACGATCTCGTAGTTGTCCAGCAGCCGCTCCTTCAAGATGGCTTCCACCGCGTCCGCGTGCTGCGCCAGATCCTTTTCCATGATTGACCTCATTGCTACGTCCCGGCACCCATATTACGCCGGGGCGCTCTCCAGAAGAATCGTGCTGTTACTGCAGATCCAGAATCATGGCAATTTCATCGCAGTCGGGGAACTTCACGCACTTGATGCAGTCACCCCAAACCTTGTGCGGCAGCTGGCTTTTATCCACGATGTGGAAGTCGAGCCTCCCGAAGAAGTCGGGCTTGTAGG
Organism: Geomonas sp. RF6; assembly: GCF_021044625.1. Classification (NCBI taxonomy): domain Bacteria; kingdom Pseudomonadati; phylum Thermodesulfobacteriota; class Desulfuromonadia; order Geobacterales; family Geobacteraceae; genus Geomonas; species Geomonas sp. RF6. Next base: position 5,191,803 of record NZ_CP087999.1, read on the forward strand.
TGAGGCAAAAAACCCTCTTCAGTCCGAGCTCCCGCGCCTCGTCTATGCAGGCGCTGACGACGGTCCGCCCTATGCCGCGCCTCCCTGCGTCCTCCACCACGGCGACGGAGCGCACTTCGGCGAGGTCGTCCCAGACGATGTGCAGCGCGGAGACCCCCAGAATCTGCCCGTTTTCCTCGAAGACGTAGAAGTCGCGCAGCGCCTCGTAAAGCTCGGAGAGGGAGCGCGACAGCATCTCGCCGCGGCTGGCGTACCGTGTCAGAAGCTTCTGTATTTCCTTCACGTCCTCGATTTTAGCCTTACGCACCATGAACTGCCTCCTCAATCATTTCCCTTGCATGCTCCCGTGTCTTCTCCGTCACCCGCGCAGCCCCCAGCATCCGGGCCACTTCAGTCACCCGCTCCTCCCCGAGAAGAGGAGTCACCGCGGTTGTGGTTCGCCCGTCCTGCACCACTTTCTCCACCCGCAGGTGCTGATCGGCGCGCGCCGCCACCTGGGGGAGATGGGTGATGGCGAGGACCTGCTGCATTGCTGCAACCTTCTTCAGCTTCGCACCGACGAGCGCCGAGGTCGCCCCTCCCATCCCGGTATCGACCTCGTCAAAGATGAGAGTCGGCACCTCGCTCTCCGGGTGAAGCTGCTTCAGCGCCAGGAGGATGCGGGAGAGCTCCCCCCCCGACGCGGTCTTCGCAAGGGGCTTCGGCGGCTCCCCCGGGTTCGGGGAAAAGAGAAACTCCGCCCGCTCCAGACCGTAGCCGCGCGGCTCCGGGCACTCCTCGAAGGCTGTCTCGAAGACCGCGTGCGGCATGGCGAGATCCGAAAGCTCCCGCTCCATCCCGCTCTTAAGCTTCTGTGCGGCGGCGCGGCGCCCCTTCCCGAGCTCCACCCCTTTTTTGGAGATGAGCGTCGCAAGCTCCTCCAGCCGGGCATCGAGCTTCCCGCGCGACTCCTCCCGCGACGAGAGCTCCTCCAGCTCAATGTCGATCCCTTCCTTGTAGGCGAGGATCTCCGCGACCGTGTCGCCGTATTTCTTCTTGAGGCGGTGCAGAAGGTCGAGCCGGTCCTCCAGACTCGCGAGGCGCTCCGGGTCCGATTCCACCCCCGCCGCGTAATCGCGCAAGGTAAGGGAAGCATCCTCCAGCTGGGCGAGTGCCCCTTCCAGCGCTTCCGCCGCCGGAGCGAGCTTCGCGTCGATAGCGTTTGCCTCCGCCACCCCCTGCCTGATCCGGGAGAGGGCGCCGATGAGCGCTCCGTCCCCGCCGTAGAGCGCGTCGAAGGCCTGGGTGGTCAAGGTGAGGAGCTTCTCGCCGTGCACGAGGAGCCTGCGCTCCGCCTCCAGTTCCTCCTCTTCACCGACTGAAAGCTTCGCGCCCCCTATCTCCTCCGATTGGAAGGAGAGGAGATCGAGCCGGCGGGCGGCTTCGCGCTCACCCTCGTCAAGCTCCGCGATCTTTCCCTTCACCGCGCAGTATTCCTCGAAAAGTGCGGCGTACGCCGTCCGCTGCGGCAGGAGCCCGGCGAAACCGTCCAGCAGGTGCAGATGCCGGTCGCTCTTCATGAGGGTCTGCGACTCGTGCTGCCCCGATATGTTGATCAGGGCGCGGGAAAGCTCCGACAGCATGGAGGTGGTGCCGAGCCCGCCGCCGATGAAGACGCGGTTCTTGCCGCCGCGGGAGACGACGCGGCGCACCAGGAGCTCGCTGTCGCAGTCGATCCCCAGCTCGGCGACCCGCGACAGCAAGTCCGGGCGCTCGGAGAGGTCAAAGAGCGCCTCCACGCTCGCCTCGTCGGAGCCGGAGCGGATCAGATCGGAGCTCGCGCGGCCGCCGAGGATAAGGTTCACCGCATCGATGATGATCGACTTGCCGGCACCGGTTTCGCCGGTGAGGATGTTCAGACCACCGTGGAACTCCACATGGAGCTGCTCGATAATGGCGAGGTTTCTGATGTTTAGCTCTCGTAGCATGAGTCTCTCGAGATGTTTATTGGGATAGGTGAAGGAAAGGAACGGGGCGAAGGCAGGACGCCTCTAGCGTTCCCCCCATTTGAGTTTCGTGCGCAGCACCTCGTAGTAATCCTTGCTGGTGGAGCGCACCAGCCTCGTGCGCTGCTGCGCCTTGCGGATCTGCAGGAGGTCGCCGCAGACGAGGCGCACCCCGGTCTGGCCGTCGAGGGTGAGAAAGACGTCCTCGTGGGTCGACTTGAGGGTGATGCCGATCGTCACGTCCCCGGACATTACCAGGGGGCGGTTCGTGAGGGTATGGGGACAGATCGGGGTCAGGGAGACGCACTCGAGGTCCGGGTGGATGATCGGGCCGTTCGCCGAAAGTGAGTAGCCGGTGGAGCCGGTGGGGGTCGATACGATCAGCCCGTCCGCCTTGAAGGTGGTGAGGTACTGCCCGTCGACCACCGTCTCCATGTCAATGATGCGCGCCAGCGCCCCTTTGTTGATGACCACGTCATTGAGGACCCGATGCAGCTCTATCTCGCGCCCCTGCCGCTCCAGGGAGACCTGGAGCATCATCCGCTCGGAGACCTCGAAGTCGCCGCTCAGGCAGCGTTCCAGCGCCGGGTACATTTCCGAAAGGGGGATCTCCGTCAGAAACCCCAGGCTGCCGAGGTTCACCCCCAGTATCGGCACCTCGCGCCCCCCGACGTGGCGGGCGGCGGAGATCAGGGTGCCGTCCCCTCCGAGGACGAGGACGAGGTCCGCGGCCTCTGCTATCTGCTCACCGGAGAGGCACACCGCGAGCTCCGGCTGGGAGAGCCGGCACGCGAGATGCTCCTGTACCAGAGGGGTGATTTCCCGGGCCCGGAACCAGCGAATCAGGTCCTCGGCGACAACGAGACAGCGGGGGTCATGCACCTTCGCGAAAATGGCTGTTTTTTTCATCATGACCCTTTACTTGCAATGTAAACTTGGATTTACTAGCATAGATACTGTATCATGTCCATGGTAAAGTCTTCGAAACATTTCCCCGCTGAAGGCCCGCAGATTCACCCCGCGGCCTATCCCTCACAACACAAGGTGCACTCATGACAGATGAGGAATTCGGCGTTAATGACCAGCTGGACAAGGTGATGGTCATCATCAAGTCCTTCCTGGAACACTTGGAGTATACCCTCGGGAAGGACAAGTACTCCGCGACGAAGTACGACAGCTTTAACGCCCTCGCCTACGCGGTCCGCGACCACCTGGTGGAGCGCTGGCTCGACACGCAGCAGGCTTACTATAACCTCGACAACAAGAGGGTGTACTATCTCTCCATGGAGTTCCTCATGGGGCGCACCCTGGGTAACGCCCTCATCAACCTCGGGATCATGGATGACTTTCGCGAAGCCCTCTCCTCCCTTGGCCACGATTTCGACGAGATTCTGGGACAGGAGCAGGACGCAGGGCTCGGCAACGGTGGCCTGGGGCGACTTGCCGCCTGCTTCATCGACTCCCTCGCCACCATGGGCTTTCCCGCCTACGGCTACGGCATCCGCTACGAGTACGGGATCTTCCGACAGAACATAGTCGACGGCGCCCAGGTGGAGATACCGGACAACTGGCTGCGCTACCGCAACCCCTGGGAGCTCGACCGCCAGGAGCACCTGCACACCGTAAAGTTCTACGGGCGCGTCATCACCACCATAAACAAGAACGGGAAGCTCGTGCGCGAGTGGATCGACACCGAAGACGTCATGGCCATGGCGTACGACACGCCGATTCCCGGATACGACACCCACAACGTGAACACGCTCCGGCTCTGGAGCGCGAAGTCGAGCCGCGAGTTCGACCTCAAGTTCTTCAACGAGGGGAACTACATCCGTGCCGTGGAAAAGAAGATGCAGACGGAGACGATCTCCAAGGTCCTCTACCCCGCGGACAACGTCATCGAGGGGAAGGAGCTGCGCTTCAAGCAGGAGTACTTCCTCGCCTCCGCCACGATCCACGACGTGATCTACCGCTTCAAGAAGAAGCACAAGGATATGAGCCTTCTGCCGGAGAAGGCGGCGATCCAGCTGAACGACACCCACCCTACCCTGGCGATCCCGGAGCTCATGCGCGTCCTTCTCGACATCGAGGATCTGGAGTGGGAGGATGCCTGGGAGATCACCAGGAAGACCTTCGCCTACACCAACCACACCATCCTGCCGGAAGCGCTGGAGCAGTGGCCGGTATGGTTCTTCGAGCAGATCCTGCCGCGCCACCTGCAGATCATCTACGAGATCAACGAGCGCTTCATCAAGGAAGTCCGTTCCCGCTTCCCGGACGACCCGGCGCGCCTAGCGCGCATGTCGATCGTGGAGGAGCACTGGGAGCGGAAGATCAGGATGGCGCACCTCGCCATCGTGGGGAGCCACTCGGTGAACGGCGTCGCGAAGCTGCACACGGAGATCCTGAAAAACGACCTCTTCAGGGACTTCTACGAGATGTACCCGGAGCGCTTCAACAACAAGACAAACGGCATCACCCAGCGGCGCTGGCTGAAGATGGCGAACCCCCTCCTGTCGCAGCTTATTACCGACTACATCGGCGACGGCTGGACAAAGGACCTGTACAAGCTCGACAGACTGAGGGACTTCTCCACCGATGCCGCGTTTGTGGAGCGCTGGCAGCAGGTGAAAAGGAGCAACAAGGAGGGTCTTGCCGCCTACATCCTGAAGCACAACGGCGTCACCGTCGACCCCGACTCCCTCTTCGACTGCCAGGTAAAGAGGATCCACGAGTACAAGAGGCAGCTTTTGAACGTGCTGCACATCATCACGCTGTACAACCGCCTGAAGGAGAACCCGTCGCTCGACATCGTGCCGCGCACCTTCATCTTCGGCGGGAAGGCGGCGCCCGCCTATTTCATAGCGAAGCTGGTGATCCGCCTCATAAACGGCGTCGCCGCCGTGGTGAACAAGGACCCGGACGTGGCGGACCGCCTGAAGGTAGTCTTCCTCTCCAACTACAGCGTCTCGCTGGCGGAGAAGATCTTCCCCGCCTCCGACCTCTCCGAGCAGATCTCCACCGCCGGGACCGAAGCCTCCGGCACCGGAAACATGAAGTTCGCCCTGAACGGCGCCCTCACCATCGGGACGCTCGACGGCGCGAACATCGAGATCATGGAGGAGGTCGGCCGCGACAACATCTTCATCTTCGGCCTCACCGCCGACGAGGTCAGCGACCTGAAACGGCGCGGCTACAACCCGCGCGACTACTACAACGCCAACCCGGAGCTCAAGAAGACGCTCGATCTCATCTCCTCGGGATTCTTCTCCCCCGGCGCCCCCGATCTCTTTCGTCCCATCATCGAATCGCTGCTGAACCAGGGTGACAACTACATGCTCCTCGCAGACTACGCCTCCTACGTCGCCTGCCATCAGGAGGTGGCGCAGGTCTTCCGCGACCAGGCGGAGTGGGCACGGCGCGCCATCCTCAACACGGCAGGGATGGGGCTCTTTTCCAGCGACCGCACCATCGACGAGTACGCCAGAGAGATATGGGGGATCAAGCCGGTGGATGTGCGACCAGTGGTCGACCGGCAACAGAGGCGCTGATGACGGATCTTTTCAGCGCGCAGAGCGCCCAGGCCGCTCCTCTGGCAGAGAGGATGCGCCCCCGTACCATCTCCGAATACCTTGGCCAGACCCACCTTTTGGGGGAGGGGCGCCTGCTGCGCCGCCTCATCGAGACGGACCGGCTCACCTCCCTCATCTTCTGGGGCCCCCCCGGCAGCGGGAAGACGACCCTCGCCCGCATCATCGCCAACGCCACCGAGTCGCACTTCATCTTCTTCTCCGCCATCATGTCCGGCATAAAGGAGATCCGTGAAGTCGTGAAGGAGGCGCAGGATACGCTGCGCTACCACGGGCGGCGCACCATCCTCTTCGTGGACGAGATCCACCGCTTCAACAAGAGCCAGCAGGACGCCTTTCTCCCCTACGTCGAGCAGGGGACCTTCACCATCATCGGCGCCACGACGGAAAACCCCTCCTTCGAGGTCATCGCCCCCCTCCTCTCACGCTGCAAGGTCCTCGTGCTGCAACCGCTCACGGCGGAGGAAGTGGTGTCGATCCTGTCGCGTGCGCTGGAAGACACGGAGCGCGGCCTGGGGGAACTCGGTCTCGCTGCGGACCCCGACGCGCTCGCCTTCATCGCGGAGCAGGCAGGGGGGGACGCGCGGGTAGCGCTGAACACGCTGGAGACCGCCTCGCGGCTGGCACGGGAAGGGACGATAACACTGGATCTGGCCCGGGAGGCGGTGCAGAAAAAACCCCTTCTGTATGACAAGGGGGGGGAGGAGCACTATAACGTCATCTCCGCCTTCATAAAGTCCTTGCGCGGCAGCGACCCGGACGCGGCGCTGTACTGGCTCGCCCGGATGCTGGAGGCGGGGGAGGATCCCATCTTCATCCTGCGACGCATGGTGATCTTTGCCTCCGAGGACGTGGGGAACGCCGACCCGCGTGGGCTGCAGATGGCGGTCACCGCGCTGCAGGGGTTCCAGCTGGTGGGGCTTCCGGAGGGAAGGATCATCCTCGCCCAGGCGGTGACTTATCTTGCCACGGCGCCCAAGTCGAACGCGTCGTACCTGGGGATAGACGAGGCGCTCGCCGAGGTGCGCAAGAGCGGCGGGCTCCCGGTCCCGATGCATATCCGGAACGCCCCGACCCGCCTCATGAAGGAGCTCGACTACGGCAAGGGGTATCGCTACCCCCACGACTACGGCGGGTACGTCCCCCAGAGCTATCTTCCGGAGCAGCTCTCCGGCAGGAAGTTCTACGACCCCGCCGGTCACGGCTACGAGAAGAGCATCAGGGAGCGGATGGCATGGCTTAAAGGGGAAAAGCCCGAGAAGGAATAGGAAGAAGGCGGGAACGCCAGCTCCTCCGGCTCCACGAAGGAGCTGGCGATCTTCCTTCACGCTCTCTCCGATCCCCAACGCCGCGCCTCCCCGATTCACCCCCCCCCCCGCCGCGCACTGCGCTGCCCCCCCCTCGAGAATCCCTCCGCGTCATCACCTGCCTGACAAACGGGCATCCGCTATTTTATTCGGCACGGATGCAGAAGCCCCCACCACCCCCCTGGCTCGAGAGTGCACACCTCACGCGCATTTTATACGCCCCGCGTAGCTGGCATGCGAAGTGCTAGTGTCGCAGCGGCGCTAACAACGGGTTAAAGGTTTGCGTCCGAAAAGCCCGATCTTTCCCGACACCGTCTCCGCGAGGGGGCGCCAAAGATCACCGCAAGGGCACCGACATGTGACATAGCCGTCACAAAAGGAGAGAAAATGCCGTCAGCACAATCATCATGCCCCCTCGAGAGCACCACCCCCCTCATGCACGGCGAAGCCCATTCACGCCTCGAACGCGTCCGGCTACGCCCCAACAGCTACTCCCTCACCCTCAGAGGGTACCTCACCACCGGTTGGGCCGGGAGGCTCGCCTCCGGGCTGGCGCAACACGGCATCAGCATCGTGAGGGGCGAGGCGGAACGCGACAGCTCCCACGTGTGGCACTCCTCGCTGGAGATAACCTGCACCTCCCCGGGGGAGCAACCGTTCGGCATCGACTACGTGGCGCTGGCGCAAAAGGAGCTCCGCGCGCATCACAAGGGGAAGGGAATCGAGCTGAAGGACTTCCGGCTGGAGCCGCCGGCGCGGCATGGCGGCAGTATCTACCTGGAGATAAAGGCCGAAGACCGGATCGGCTTTCTCGGCGATCTCTTCGACTACTTGAGCTTCAAGTGCCTCTTCCCTGTAAGGATGACGATAGAAACGCTCGGCACCACCGTCTCCGACCGGCTCCTGCTCAGGGGTGTCGCCGGCTCCATCCCTTCCGATTCCGTGTACCACGGTCTGACCCGCGACCTGGAGGCCCTCACCAGAAGGTAGCGTTACGGGAACATGCCCCGCAGTAGGCGCGTTTGAAAATTCCACCGGTGATGCTATATTCAACCAAGGCCTTGTTTTGCCAGCATTTCTAACACCTTCACCAACCTCGGGAGTAGAAATGAAAAGAATAGGCATTGTGACCAGCGGCGGTGACTGTTCCGGTATGAACGCCGCCATCAGGAGCGCCACCCGCACCGCCCTCGGCATGGGGGTCCAGGTGGTCGGCTTCCGCAAGGGGTACCTCGGGGTTCTGAAGGGGGATCACCTGGAAATGGGATCGAAGGAGGTGGCGGGGATCCTGCACCGCGGCGGCACCTTCCTGCAGTCGGCCAGGAGCGATGAATTCCGCACGGAGGCCGGACGGGAAAAGGCGGTCCGGCGCATCCGTGAGATCGGAGTGGAAGGGCTCGTCATCATCGGCGGGGACGGGTCGCTCAAGGGCGCCCTCGCCCTGCACCGGCTGGGGGTGCCTGTGATCGGTATCCCGGCGAGCATTGACAACGACATCCCCTTCACAGACATGGCGCTCGGGGTGGACACGGCGCTCAACAACATAATCTACGCGGTCGACTGCATAAAGGACACGGCAAGCTCGCACGACCGCGCCTTCGTCATAGAGGTCATGGGGAGAAATTCCGGCTACCTCGCCACGATGGCGGCGATCGCCACCGGTGCGGAGTACGCCATCATCCCGGAGGTGGAGGTCGATCTGGCAGAGCTTTGCAACCAGCTGCGCCACCGCTACGAGGAGGGGCGCAGCAACGCCATCATCCTCATGGCGGAGGGGGCGGGCAAGGCGGAGAACATAGCGGAGACGATAAAGGACGCCATCGGCTTCGAGACGAGGGTCACCGTCCTCGGCCACTATCAGCGGGGGGGGGCACCGTCGTATTTCGACAGGATGATCGGCAGCCGCCTTGGAAACGTGGCCGCGAAGCTCCTCCTTGCGGGGGAGCGCGGCAAGATGGTGGGACTCAATTGCAGCGAGATAGTAGCTACCCCGCTGGAGAGCGTGGTGGTGAGCGAGAAGAGGCAGCAGGACGAGCTCTTCGGCCTTGCCGCGATACTCGGGGTGTAGCGGCTAGCGCATCCCCAGCCTGTCCCGCAGAAGCCCGAGGTACCTGTTCAGCGGGTGGCTGCGGGGAAGCTTGGCGATCACGGGGGGCTTCCGGGTTCCGATCTTGTTCAGGAGGGCCTTGATCTCGTCGTTGCCGCCGACGGACATGCCGTTACGCAGCGCCGTCAGCGCCTCCACCTTGCTTCCGGCGAGAAGGTGGATTTTGGCCATGTTCAGGAAGTGCGCCGGGTTTCCTGCATCAGCTTCCAGCGAGGCATTGCAAAGATCCATCCCCCGCTTCACCTGCCCGCGTTCCTTCGCTATACAGTAACCGAGGTACGAATACCAGGACCGGTCATCCTTCAGTTTGAGCGCACGCTCCAGCTTCGCCAAAGCCGCGGGGGTCTCCCCGATCGCCAGAGCAGCGACCGCCCCGTCAAACAACCTCTCCCCCTCGGCAGCAATAGCACTATCCATTCCGCTCCCCCTCCTGCACAGCCGTTTCATCACTATATCGCACAATGTGCAGTGCGCCGGATGAAATCTGCTGGCGAAGCAGCAGCCGGCACGAGCACTGCGTTGCTACCTTCCCAGCAGTGGAAGGAGGTCCAGATGCCGGTCTATTCTCGCCAGCGCGGGTATCGCCCCCCGGTACGCCACAAAGGGGACACCGGCCGAGTCGGCGGCGCGACGATCAAGATCGGAGTCGCCGACAAAGAGCGCCTCGGCAGGTTCCAGCGCGTAATGCTCCAGCACCTTGAAGAGGGGCTCCGGATGGGGCTTCGGGTTGGTGACGCGCGCGGCGGTCATGACGCAGCTGAAGTACCCGTCCAGCCCGAAGATCCCGAGAAGCGCCTCCATCGAGCTTGCCCGGTTGGTGCAGATGGCGAGCTCCACACTCCCCTTCAGCGCCTCCAGCGTCTCGCGCAGCCCCTCCTCCATGCGCATGAGGGGGAGGAGCTTCATGTAGTTGATGCTCGCGGCGTACTGCAGCGCCTGGGGAACGCGCGCGTCATCGCCGCGGAAGAGGTGGTCGAGAACGTCGCGACTGCAGTAGGTATGCAGCACCGTCATCGTTTCCAGATCGTTCCGGTCGAGGGGCGGCTTTCCGAACTGCTGCAGAATCTCACTGTAGAAGGCGAAGTTGGCCTCGAAGGAGTCGAACATCACCCCGTCGCAATCGTAAATCACAGCCTTTATCTGGTCCCGCACAGATCCTCCGGGATCTCAAGAAAAGGGGACAGGCTACTTTTATCTCTGAAAAGAAAGTGGCCTGTCCCCTTTTTAACTGCACCGGCTCAGCCGGAAGCGTTGTTTTTCAGGTACTCTTCCCACTCGATGGGAAGCATGTGCTTCTTCTTGTTGTTGCATTCCTTGCAGCAGGGGACCACGTTGCCACGGGTGCTCTTCCCGCCGCGGATGACCGGGACGATGTGGTCCATGGAGAGCTCCCCTGCGGGAAAGGTCCCGCCGCACCAGTGACACGATCCCCTGGCAATCCGGTTCTTCCACCACTGGGTTTTCCTGAGCTCCCGGGCCTTCTCACGCTCCCGCTTTATCTCCTGCTCTGAAACCTCGATTATGAAGTAATCCACTCTCTACCTTCTATACCGATCCGGCTGTCACCGGGCGCGAAGCTTCGTGGCGGCACTTCTGCGCACGGTGTCGATGGCGCAGCGGGCGAGCTCGTCGCAGCGTTCGTTCTCGTCGTGCCCGTTGTGGCCGCGCACCCAGACCCAGCGCACCTTGTGCTGGTTGCAAAGCTCCATCAGGCGCTCCCAGAGGTCGCGGTTCAGCACCGGCTCCTTCTTGCTGTTCACCCACCCCCGCCGCACCCATCCGGGAAGCCATTCCGTCATCCCCTTCACAAGGTACTGCGAATCGGTGGTAATCGTCACTTCGCACGGCCGGTTCAGCGCCTCCAGCCCCTTTATGGCCGCGGTCAGTTCCATCCTGTTGTTGGTGGTCAACTCCTCGCCGCCGGAGATCTCCTTTTCCTTCTCTCCACAGCGCAGGATGGAGCCGTACCCCCCTACTCCGGGGTTACCGCTGCAGGCACCGTCACAGAATATTTCAACGTGCATCCGAAATCTCCCTGCCAAGCAGTGTTGCTATCTCTCCCATGACGCGGTCCACGATCATCTGGTGCGTCTCCTTGCAGTCGGGGAGGAGGTAAAGGTCGTCGAAGTTCAACGGCTTTCCGAAGGCGACGCTCCCCTGTGCCCCGAAGGCGGGGAAGGGCCAGTGGTTCACTCCGCTGATGGCGGCGGGAACGACAACCGGCTTCGAGTCATAGATGATCTTCCCGACGCCGCGGTTACCCTTCCCGAGCTGCCCGTCCTTGTGCCTCGTCCCCTCCGGAAAGAGCATGACCTTGTGGTCGACGAGGAGCTCCTTGATCCTGTTCCCGGCGCGGATGTCCCTGCCGCGGCGGACAGGGAAGGCGCCCCAGGAGGAGTACACGGCCCCCATGAGCCGGTTTCGGAAGAGCTCTTCCTTCGCCGGAGCCCAGATCATCTGCATGGGGTGGTTGCGCAGCACGGCCCAGGGGAGAAAAACGGTATCGTAGGCGGAGATGTGGTTGCTGGCAATGAGGACGCCGCCGGATTTCGGGATGTTGTCGGCCCCGGAGACGCGGAAACGGTTTACTCTTGCGGCATAGACGCCGATTACGCGGGCGGAGAAGGTGACCCAGAAACGGCGCAGCAGTGAAACCTTCAAGAAGACCTCTTCGGGAGGGAAATGGCTACGGTTATCGGTTTATAGCATGAATGACGCGCGGCGGGCAACCCGTTTCCCGCGGCTCTACCGGGGACGGGAGCTCAGCTCTCCGAGGCGCCGTCCCAGACACCTTCGATGCGGGAGTCGCACGACGGGCAGCACCCGGTGGACAGGAGGTTCTTCTCCACGAGGTAGCCGTATCTCCTGATGAGGAGGGCGCCGCAGCCGGGACAGTAGGTATTTCCCCCCCCCTCCCCCGGGACGTTTCCCTGGTACACGTAGTGAAGCCCGGCATAGACGCCGGTACTGACGGCGGCGCGGAGACTTTCGGTAGGGGTCGGAGGGAGGTCGCTCATCTTGTAGCGCGGCGAGAAGCGGGTCACGTGCCACGGCGTGGAGGGGCCGAGCTCGTCGGCGATGAAGCGGGCGATCCCCTGCAGCTGCTCATCGTCGTCGTTGCGCCCCGGGATCACCAGGGTGGTGAGCTCAATCCAGATCCCCAGCTTCTTGTAGTGCCTGATGCACTCCAGCACCTCGTCGAGCGAGGCCTGCACCGTCTCGCGGTAGAAGCGCTCGGTGAACCCCTTGAGGTCGATGTTGGCGGCATCGAGATAGGGAGCGATCCGTTTCAGCGGTTCTTCCTCGATGTAGCCGTTGGTGACGAAAACGTTCTTCAGCCCCGCCTCCTTGGCAAGGACTGCGGTGTCGTAGGCATACTCATAGAAGATGGTCGGCTCCGTGTAGGTATAGGCGATGGAGCGGCACCCGGCGTCGACCGCCCGCTTCACTATCTCCTCAGGGGAGAGGTCGTGTCCGGAGCCTTCCACATCGGGGGGGTATGGCTGGGCGATGCCGTAATTCTGGCAGTGCAGGCAGCGGAAGTTGCACCCGACGGTCGAGACTGAATAACTGGTGGTGCCGGGAAGGAGGTGAAAGAGGGGCTTCTTTTGGATGGGGTCCACCTGCTCCGCCACTGCGCGGCGGTAGACCAGGGAGTAGAGCGTGCCGTCGCGGTTTTCCCGCACCCGGCAATGGCCGCGCTGTCCTGAGGTGATGAGGCAGCGGAAGCGGCACAGACCGCAGCGGACCTTCGACTCCTCCAGCTTCTCGTAGAACATGGCCTCTTTCATCCGGACAGGTCCTCCCTCCAGGTGACAGTGGCGCCAGCTACGCACCGGGTTCAACCTTAGCATCTTCGGCGGGATTTTCCAGCGATAAGCCGCGAAAACATTGAAAAAAACGTGTATCCCTCAGTTGCGGGTACGGGGTTTTGTGCCACTTCCGGTCACCAGATTTAAGCTAAGCTGTCGGCAGTGCGACCCTCCCCTTTCAACCCATCCCCACCCTGTCCCTCCCCTTGAAAGGGAGGGGACGCCTGAGCTCCTGCTCTGCTAAAGGAACTGTATCCGCTCTCTGACAGGAGGGGACGCTGGTGGCGCCGCGCTGGAGCACAGGCTTCCCAGCCTGTAGCCGCGGCGCCAGCCGCGCGGTCTGTGGCGGCTGCGCCGCCATCGCAGGCAAGATGCCTACGCTCCAGCGCGGGGGCACCCGGATTCTTTGTAGCGACCAGCTGCGGCCGGCTGACCAATCGAGCCTGCACGGGCTCAAAATGGCTTACTCCCCGCCGCGCGCGAGCTTTTCAAAGAACAGGTCATATGCGGGAGCGAGAATGCTCCAGTCGTACCGCATCACATGCTCTCTGAGGACCGTCTTTTCCTCCGCCCCGAGCAAGAGCCCCCTCAGGCGGTCCACCAGCGATTCCCCCTCGTCGTAGAGACATAGCGGGACCGCCTCCGCCGGAACGTGCTCGGGGTAAGAGAGCCGGCGCGGCAGGAGAGGGGTGCAGTCGCAGTAAAGGGCCTGCACGACGCTCGCACCGAAGAATTCCTGCCGCGAGGTCACCGGGAGGATGTCCGCCTTCCACAACCACCCGGCATAGTCGGCAAAACTCTCCGCATACCCCCAGTGCACCACCCGCTCTCCAAGGCGGCGCCGGGCCTCCTGGAAGATCCCGGGGGATCTCCCGAAAGACTCCCCGACTACCGCCACCCGGAAGGGGACCCCCTCCTCCGCGAGCGTGAAGAGGGCTGCGAAGAAGGCGTCAGGGTCCTTGTCGTACTCCCAGCGGTGGTTCCAGAGGATGAGCGGAGCCACTCCATCCTCCCGCTGCATCGGTCGCAGCGCGTCCAGCCCCGCCAGGTCGAGTCCCAGATGGAGTACGGAACTCTTCCGCGCGATGGCATCGACCGATGAAAGGTCCCTGCAGTCCGGAAAGGCCTTCAGAAAGGGGGGAAGTGCCTGCAGGAATGAGTCCCTGTGGTAGTCCGAGTTGAAAAGGACCGCATCGGCGGCAAGGGCGCTCGCGTAGTTGATGAATGCGTAGTGCAGGTCCCTCTTTTCCGCGGGGTCGCTGTCGCCGGGGGACCATGGATAGGTGAGCTGGTTTTCGTGGAAGTAGAGGGCACAGCGGCAGCCGGCGGTCGCACTCCTGGTGAGGGCCAGGAAGGTGGTGAGGTCGAGCATGTCGGTGGCGAGCAGGAGGTCGGGGCGCCTGCCGCTGGCGAGAAAGCGGGAGGCGAGTTCCAGCGCGCCGCCGTGCATGCGCCACTTCCAGTTCCTTCCGGGAAGGGTGAGAAGCTCCACCTCGAAGCGGCTGTGCTGCGCGTACTCCCGGGCCCAGGCGGCGTGAGAACCGGTGCAATACGGCTCGAGCAGGGTTATGTGCACTGAGTCCAGACTCCTTTGCTGCGTCTGCCCCGGGCCACGGTGTAAGCCAGGGGAACCTACCGCTCCTTCGCCGGCCGAGGGCGTGTCGGTGGTACTTCCGCTATCAGAACATGAAGCGGCGCATGCTTATGTTCAAGAGTATCCCGACGCCGACCATGGAGGTGACCATGGAGGTGCCGCCGTAGGAGAAGAAGGGGAGCGGAACGCCGACGACCGGGAAGAGACCGATCACCATCCCCATGTTGATGACGATGTGCCAGAAGAGCATGGCGGAGACGCCGACTGCCATGAGGGAACCGAAGCGGTCATTGCACCTCTTTGCTATCCCCAGCCCCCACAGCACGAGGAAGAGGTAGAGGAGAAGCATGACCAGGCAGCCGACGAACCCCCACTCCTCGGCAAAGACGGAGAAGGCGAAGTCGGTGTGCTGCTCCGGCAGAAAGCGCAGCTGCGACTGGGTGCCGTGCAGGTACCCCTTGCCGAAGGTCGCGCCGGAGCCGACGGCGATCTTGCTCTGGATGATGTGGTAGCCGCTCCCCTGCGGGTCGAGGTCCGGATTGAGGAAGTTGTACACCCGGTCTTTCTGGTAGTCGTGCAGGTAGTAGTGCCAGCCGACCCAGAAAAGGGGGACGGCGGCGGCGACGAGGGAGCCGAGCGCGGACCAGCGCACCCCCACATAGAGAAGCATCGTCCCCCCGATGAGGGAGACGAGCATGGCGGTCCCGAGGTCGGGCTGCTTCATGATGAGGAGCGCGGGGACTCCCAGTATGGCCAGCGGGAGCGCCAGATCCTTGAGCCCCAGCCCCTTGAAGACCTGCTGCCGGCTGAAGAACCGGGCGAAGGTCATGATGATGACGATCTTCATCGGCTCGGAAGGCTGGATGCTGAAAAATCCGAGGTGGATCCAGCGGGTCGCCCCCATGGAAGTCTTCCCCGCGACAAGGACCAGCAACAGCAGGCCGAGGACCCCTCCGTACAGCCAGTACGCAAAGTCCTCGAGCATGTGGTAGTCGAGACTGCACATGGTAAGGCACAGGCCGAAGCCGGCGGAGATCCAGTAGATCTGCTTCACGAAGAACGGCGTCCCGATCTCCCGGTAGGAGTGGGAGGCGCTGTAGATGTTCACCACGCCGGCACCGCAGATCACGAGCACCAGGACCAGGAGGGTCCAGTCAAAGTTGGTAAATAGCCTTCTATCAAACATGAATACCCCTGACCGCTACTGGTCCGCCTTGACGACAGGCACCGACCGCCCCGGCAGCGCCTCTTTCGGTACGTTGATCGCCGGAGCCTTCGCATCGACCGACCCCGGCTTTTCCAGCGCCGGCTGGTCCCCCTCTCCCGGCTGTTCCCCTTCCGGCACGGTGGAGCGCTTAGGAACCGGCTTCTTGATGACCCCTTTGCTCTCGAAGTAGGCCCTGAGGATTTTTCCGGCAACCGGAGCCGCGGCGCTCCCGCCGTGCTCGCCGTGCTCGACTACCACGGAAACGGCGATCTCCGGGTTCTGGTACGGTGCAAAGGCCACGAAAAGTGCATGGTCACGGAACTCGTAGGCGAGCGAGCCCCCCCTCGTCTTCTGCTTCACCACCTGGGCCGATCCGGTCTTCCCTGCCACCTGCACCTCGGCAAGGCGCGCCATGGCGCCAGTGCCGTGCGCCTCGTTCACAACGGCCCACAGCCCTTCCTTCACCAGGCGCAGGTTCTGCGGCTTGATCCCGGACTGTCCCACCACCTTCGGAGCGAATTCCTGCAGGGCCTTCCCCTCGGAGTCGACGATACGCTTCACGAGGTGCGGCTGGTAGCGCACGCCGTCGGCGGCTACTGCGCTCATCATGGACATGAGCTGCAACGGGGTGGTCAGCACGTATCCCTGCCCGATCCCGACCGAGAGGGTCTCACCCTGAAACCACTTCTTGCCGTAGCGCTTCAGCTTCCACTCCTGGGTGGGGATGACGCCGCTCTTTTCCTTCTCCAGCCCCACCCCGACCGGCGCCCCGAGTCCCAGAAGCTTCGCATATTTCGCTATGCGGTCCACCCCGAGGCGTTCCGCCAGCTTGTAAAAGTAGACGTCGCACGACTCCCGCAGCGCCTTCCTGAGCTCCACATGCCCGTGCCCCCTCTTGTCCCAGCAGCGGAAGGTCGCGTTGCCGAACTTGTAGTAGCCGGGGCAGCTCACCGCCGAATGTTCGTCGATCAGCCCCTCCTCCAGCCCCGCGATGGCGGTGACGATCTTGAAGGTCGACCCGGGGGGATAAAGCCCCTTCAGCGCCTTGTTCTCCAGGGGGCGCCTCTTGTCTTCCAGGTATTCCTTCCACTTGTCCTTCGGCATGCGGCCGGCGAAGAGGGTCGGGTCGTATCCCGGGGTGCTGGCAAAAGCGAGGATCTCGCCGGTCCTCACGTCCATGGCGACTGCCGCGCCGGCACTCTCCCCGAGAGCCTCCTCGGCGGCTTTCTGCACGTCGAGATCGAGGGTGAGAACGATGCTGTTGCCGACGGCGGAGTTCGTCTCCTCCACCGTGCGCAGGAAGCGCCCGCGCGCGTCGACCTCGATCTGGCGCCCTCCGTCGACGCCGTGCAGGGAGCGCTCCCAGGCCCTTTCGATGCCGCTTTTACCGATGTAGTCGCCGGGATTGTACTCCTTGAAGTTCTCGTTGGTGAGCTCGTCCTCGGAGATCTCCCCAATGTACCCCAGGAGGTGCGAAGCGAGCAGACCGTTGGCGTAGGCGCGCACCGGCTTCATCTCGATGTTCACCCCGGAGAGGGCGAGCCGGTTCTCCTCCAGGAACTCCAGCTGGTCGCGCGTGATGTTGGAGGCGACAACGAGAGGGTAGTACTTCGCCCTCCCCTCGCTCTTGCGCCATTTGTCGAGGATCTCCTGCTCGTCGACCCCGAGATAGCGAGAGAGGTTACCTACCAGCTGCACCTTGTCCTTCACGTCCTTCGGGATGACCGCGACGCTGAAGGAAGGGGTGTTGGAGACAAGGACCTTGCCGTTTCGGTCCAGTATCGCACCGCGCGGCGCCGCCACCGGCACGAACCTCAGCCTGTTATTTTCCGACTGGTTCTGCAGGTCCGCGGTAGCGATGACCTGCAGGTACCAGAGCCGGGCCAGAAGGAGGAAGAACATGAAAAACGCGCCCATGGAAAGCCACATGAGCCTTCTCGAGCCGTCTTCCTCCGGGATGCCTCTGAACTTCACTGTGTTTCCTCCTCTGCCGCACCGTGCGGCAGGTAGAAGATAAGGGACGCCACCAGTGCGTTGACGAGAGCCTGCGGGATGATGGCGGGAAGGATCGAGCTGTAGATCCCGTTCGACACCGAGAAGGCGGCCAAAAGGAGCAGGCACAGGAGGCCGCTCAGGACCGTCGCCAGAAAGACCGTCAGGACGAGGAGGAAGCGGTTGTCGGTGTAGAGACGGTCCGAGAGCTTCGCCAGCAGGAAGTAGATGCACAGATAGGAGAAGGCGTGCAGGCCGAGGTAGATCCCGCTGAAGCTGTCCTGCAGGAGGCCGAGGGTGAAGGCCGCCGGAGGGGAGAAACGCTGCGGCCTCTTGAGCCCCAGGTACACCACCAGGATGATGATGAAGTTCGGCTGGAAGGGGTCCATGAGGTACGCCGGCAGCACGGTGAGTTGCAGGATGAGCGCCGCCGTGAAGGCCACGGTGACCATGCAGTAGCGCGCCATCGGTGTTTTCAGGATGCTCTTCTTATTCAGCATTAGGGGGCCTGAGCAGCACCAGCATCTCCTCGATCCGTGCGATGTTGACCTTCGGTTGCACCTCGATGGTCTGGAATACCCCGTACTCCCCCTTCTTCACCATGGTGACCTCCCCGAGGGGGAGCCCCGGGGGGAATACCCCGCCGATGCCGGAGGTGACGACGCTGTCGCCGAGTTTCACGTCCTCGTCGCGCACCGTAAATTCCATGGAGCAGCGTCCCCCCCCGGTGCCGCGCACGACGCCGCGGGCGCGGGAGCGCTGGATGACGGCGGCGATGGCGCTCGCGTGATCGGTAAGAAGAAGGACGCGCGAGCTCGCCGGCCCGACCTTCACCAGTCTCCCGACGACGCCGCCGGAGGCAACGACCGGCATCCCCTCGACGAGCCCGTCCAGGGAGCCGCGGTCGACTACGAGCGTTTTGAACCAGGCGGAGCTGTCCTCGCCGATGACGGAGACGGCGACGGAAGGGATGTTGAGGGAGGTCTTCAGCCCCAGGAGTTCCTTCAGGCGGGCGTTCGCCGCCGTCGCCTCCCGCGCCGCCACCACCTGCTCGTTCAGCCGCTTCAGGTTCGCCTTGAGGAGCTGGTTCTCGCGCCTGACGTCCACGAGGTTCACGTAGTCGTCCCACACCCCGCCCGTCACGCGGCTCAGCGCGGCGCTCCCCGCCGCCAGCGGCGACACGAGGCCGAGCACCCCGCGCTCGAGGGGATTGGCGTGATCCCGGTTCTTCAGATTGAGGGCGTAAGTGAGGAAAGCCACCAGGAGGAACAGGGCGGCGACCAGATGTCGTCTGAATCGGGTGAACAGCTCTCGCATATCTTTTAAAAGAGTGAAGGGGGCTCGTGGCCCCCTGTCTCATGGCATAGGTAAATGTGGAAGGAGCTGAACCGAGCGCCCCCGGAGGTGCAGAGCGACCGGTGAAGCTGGCGGCTGCAGGGGTCGCTCCGGTGCGCTATACCTTCGGTCCGCTGCCGCAGAGGCCGGCTTCATTGTACACCCGGACCAGGTACTCGCGGTAACTCGAGGGGGGTGTGGCGGCAATCGCGGCCTCCATCCCCTTGCAGTCCAGGTACCCCATCCTCAGTGCAAGCTCTTCCAGGCACCCGATCTTCAGCCCCTGCCGTGCCTCCAGCGTCCCGATGAAGTGCGAGGCCTCAAGGAGGCTCTGGTGGGTGCCGGTGTCGAGCCAGGCGATGCCGCGGCCGAGCTTGTGCACCAGGAGCTCGCCGCGCTGCTGGTATTCCCTGTTTATGTCCGTGATCTCCAGCTCGCCGCGGGCCGACGGCTTCAGCGCCTTCGCGATCGGCACTACCTTGCTGTCGAAGAGGTAGAGACCGGGGATCGCGTAGTTGGACTTCGGATGTGCCGGCTTCTCCTCGATGCTCAGGACGACGCCGTCGCCGTCAAACTCCACCACGCCGTAGCGCTCCGGATCCTGCACATAGTAGCCGAAGATCTCCGCACCGGAGGTGAAGTTGCCGACCAGACGGTCCAGCTCCATCTTCCCGTAGAAGATATTGTCCCCGAGGATAAGGCAGACCGGGTCGCCGTTGATGAACTCCTCACCGATGAGGAAGGCCTGCGCGATCCCTTTCGGCTCAGGCTGCACCGCGTAGGTCAGCTTGATTCCCCAGCGGGAGCCATCTCCCAGAAGGGCCTGAAAGCGCGGGGTATCTTGCGGGGTGGAGATGATGAGGATCTCGGCTATGCCCGCCATCATTAAAGTCGCCAGCGGGTAGTAGATCATCGGCTTGTCGTAGACCGGCTGAAGCTGCTTGCTTGCTACCAGGGTCAGGGGGTAGAGTCTGCTCCCGGCGCCACCGGCGAGCAGAATCCCTTTCTTGATTCCGGACATTAGGCCCTCTCGATAAGTTTTCACGAAAAGGTTTTTTCTATCACAAGGGGGGTAGCGCGTCAAACAGTAATTAAGACTGGCGGAAGGGGAACTTTTCTTGCCGGAGTACAACAACTCCAGCACCACAATATATCAGGATCACGGAATAATTTGAAGAGTGTTCCGTCCCGTACCTTTTTCATCCCCCCTTCCCCCTGCGCCCCCCGCTCGGCCAAGGCGGAAATGGGTGGACAGCGACCTTTTGCAGGTGCTATCGTCGCCGCAGCAAGAAGGCCCATGCACTCCCCCCGAGAGAGTAACCGAATGATTCTGCCTCACCCCCTCCTTCAAGGAACCCTGATACGCCGCTACCAGCGTTTTCTCGCCGACGTCCAGCTGGACTCCGGCGAAGTCGTCACCGCCCACTGCGCCAATACCGGCTCGATGATGGGGTGCGCCCTCCCCGGCAGCCGCGTCCTCCTTTCGGTAAGCACCAGCGCCAAACGCCGCTACCCCCACAGCTGGGAACTGGTCGAGGCGGACGGGTGCTGGGTGGGGATCAACACGTCACTCCCCAACAGGCTCGTGCGGGAAGCCATCGAAGAGGGTGTCATCGCAGAGCTCTGCGGGTATGAAACGATTCGCTGCGAGGTCCCTTACGGCGCGGCGAGCAGGGTGGACCTCCTCCTCTGCGGGAGCCGGGGGGTGTGCTACGTGGAGGTGAAGAACGTGACCCTGGTGCGGGAGCGGGTGGCGCTTTTTCCCGACGCGGTAACGACTCGGGGGCAGCGCCACCTGCAGGAACTGATGGAGACGGTGCGACTCGGGCACCGCGCCGCCAACGTCTTCGTGGTGCAGCGTGAGGATGCCGACAGCTTCTCCCCGGCAGCAGCGATAGACCCTGAATACGCCCTCCTCCTGCGCGTCGCGGCGGACTCCGGTGTGGAGCTCTTGGCGTACCAGGCGCTGGTGACCCCGGGGGAAATCCGGCTGGTGCGAAGTCTTCCGGTTTCGCTGTAAACCACGCATTTGACAAGGCTTTGGTGAGGGGTTATAAGGTAGTAGCAGTGCCTGCCGGGTAATAGCGCTCCTTGAAGGGAGAGACGATGCTAATACCGACCGAAATAGGGAAGCGAGAACCCACACCGACCCTGGAGATCTCCAGGTGAGCGGCGTCATCGACACATCAAGGCTTGGAACCGGAAACTTCCCTGCCGACGCTTTTCCCTACCTTGCCCCCGCCGACAGCGATCGAAGAAAGAAAACCCTTCACCTCACCATAGACAGCAGCCTCAGTGACGTCTCCCTCGTCGGTCTCGCCGTACGCGGCATCTGTGCCCACACCCCCTTGCCGCGTGAAGCGCACGACGAGATGGAGATATGCGTCGTGGAAGCGGTCACAAATGCCATCTGTCACGCCTACCACTGCAAGCCGGGATTCACCGTCGAGGCCACGATCATCCTGTACGACGACAGGATCTGCTTCGAGATCTCCGAATACGGCACCGCGATGGATGCCTTCCGTCCCCCCACCCTCGAATACGACCCCTCGGAGACCGCCTGCCTCCCCGAAAAGGGAATGGGACTCTTCATCATCAGCTCCATCATGGACAAGGTGAACTACCGCTCCAGCAACGGGAGAAACACCCTGTCATTCTGCAAGTATTTCTCCCCCGAAAGCTGCTGATTCCCCCTGTCTCTCACCACGATCGCTGCAGGCGCAGCCCGATGAACTCCGGCCCTATCACAGGTGCAACGTGGGTCGCGTTTTCCGGCGTCACGAACAGCTTCCCCACACCGTAGGCAAGCCCTGCGGCAGCGACGACGTCATACCAGTGATGCTTGTTGTTGTCCACACGCACGTAGGCGATGTACCCCGTGGCGAGCCAGGCCGGGACCCCGTAGCTCCATCCGTAGCGCTCTTGCAGGAACGAGGCACCCGCCCCTGCAAAGGCAATGTGGCCGGAGGGAAAGCCATACGGGTGGCCGTTCGGGCGCTCACCGAGCCCGGTCTGGTTGAACCCGAGCCTGAGAACGGAAGTGAGAGCCTGATTTGCCACCATGTTTCGCAGCCACTGCTTTTCCCCTTCGACGTCATCCTTGTAGAAGGCGATCCCGATGGCAGCGGCCGGAACGACGGCAAGGAGGACATCGCCAGCCAGCACTTCATGATGGCTCGCAGCGGAAGCCGGAGTAAGTGAGGCGGAGCAGAGGACAACGGCAGCAATGACAACGCAACAAACCCTACGCATGATTCCCCCTGGATTAGAAAATGGGCTTCGGGGCCCCTACGATTGTAGGGCATTAGGCGGGAGTGTCAATCACGGAAGCAGTAGTTTCAACTGGTTACACTTATACACATGCAGAGATGCGAAAAAAGGCGCCGGAACCGCGGAATATTTGGTGGGAGTGTGCCGCGTCGGTGTCGACCGGGAGGGACTATGCTATCCTTAGCTACTGTGCTGGAAAGAAAGGTGACGAGGAGGGGGGAATGTACGTAGCAAGGGACAAGAACAGTGAGCTGTATCTCTTTGACAAGCTGCCGGTACGCGGGAATGAATGCTGGTGGGCGGAGACGGGGGTGGATGGCACATACCTGCGCCTCGATCGGGCCCTTTTCCCGGAAGTGACGTGGGAGACCGATCCGTTGCAGGTCTTCCTGACAACGGAGGTCCAATCCGGCACAGCATAAGCCATGGAGCGGAATCGATCGCAGCGGTCTGTAGGCCGGAATAAGCGCAGCGTTTCCGGCAGGTCCATCTCTACGAGCTCAACAGAAACTCGAAGTCCTCCTTCCCGATGGGGACGCCGCTGTCGCCGTCCGAGTCCTCCAGCAGCGCCCGGTACAGCTTCAGCTTCCTTTTCTTCAACTCCATCATCTTCTCCTCGATCGTGTGGCGCATCAGGAGCCGGGTGATGCTCACCTGGTTCTTCTGCCCGATACGGTGCGCCCGGTCGGAAGCCTGGTTCTCCACCGCCGGGTTCCACCACGGGTCGAGGTGAAAGACGTACGACGCCTTCGTCAGATTGAGCCCCCTCCCCCCCGCCTTCAGGCTGAGCAGGAATACAGACGGCTCGCTCGACTCCTGGAATCCCTCCACGAGTGCCTTGCGCCGCGACACCGGCGTGGAGCCGTCCAGGCGCGAGAAGCGCGTCCCGTGCGCGGTAAGGGCATCCTGCACTATGTCGAGAAAAGAGGTGAACTGGGAGAAGACGAGAACGCTGTGC
This sequence comes from Geomonas sp. RF6, assembly GCF_021044625.1. Classification (NCBI taxonomy): domain Bacteria; kingdom Pseudomonadati; phylum Thermodesulfobacteriota; class Desulfuromonadia; order Geobacterales; family Geobacteraceae; genus Geomonas; species Geomonas sp. RF6. Next base: position 5,214,957 of record NZ_CP087999.1, read on the forward strand.
CCTTCGTCGAAGAGCTCGTCCAGCTGCTCGATCAGAAACTCCACCTTCGGCGCACTGTCGCGCCCCTCCGGCAGGAGCAGCTTTGTGGAGAGGCAGATCTGGCGGAGCTTCAGGATCGCCGTCAGGGAGATGATGCGGGCCTGCGCCGCCGAGTTCAGGCGGTACGCCTCCTCCACCGTCGCCTTCACATGGGCCACCGTCCGCACGTACAGCGCCTTCTGGCGCGGCGTCATCTCCAGGTAGATATCGGTCTCCACCTTCGGCGGGAGCTCGTCGGCGATCATGTCCTTGCTCCTGCGCAACACGAAGGGGCGGGTGCGCCGGATAAGGGTTTCGAGAAATTCATCCCCCTCCTTCGCCATTCCCCGGCGAAACGGCTCGAACGGACCGAGAAGCCCCGGCACAGCAAGGTCTATGACCGAGTAGAACTCACCGAGGTGATTTTCCACCGGCGTTCCGGTGAGGGCTACCTTGAATCTCCCCTTCAGCCGCCTCACGGCCCCGGTCGTCTCCGCATGGATGTTCTTCACCGCCTGCGCCTCGTCAAAGACGATGACATGGAAGCGAAGCTCTGAGAGCTCCTCGATATCCCGCTGCACCACGCCATAGCTGGTGAGGACGAGATCCACACCCTCGAAGTGAGCCCGGCGCCCCTGCCCGCGGTAGACGAGGACCTTGAGCCCCGGGTAGAACCGCTCGATCTCGCTCTCCCAGTTGAAGATGAGGCTCGGGGGGACGACGATGAGGTGCGGCAGCGGGGAGGACAGGTCGCTGGCGATCTCACCCTCCTTTATGGCGGCGAGAAAGGCGATCGCTTGTATCGTCTTCCCCAGACCCATGTCGTCGGCAAGGCAGGCGCCGAAGCGGTGCTCGTAGAGGAACGCGAGCCAGTTGAGCCCCTCGTGCTGGTAGCGCCGCAGCTTGCTCGTCAGCCCCGCCGGCGGGGTGCGCTGCTCGATCCGCTCAAAGTTGGTGAGGCTTTCGATGATTTTTTCATCCGCTTCCGAGAGGATCACCCGCACGCCGTTTTTGCGCAGGACGATCCAGTCGAGAATCTGCAGGCGCGGGATGCGCACCACCTGCCGCTTTCCCCCCGCGGCGAAGAGGGCCAGCGCGCGGGTAGTATCGTCGTCCAGAAGAAAGAGCGCGCCGTTTCGCCGGAAAAGCCCCCCCGCCTGCACCGCCTCGAGGAGCTCCTGCTCGGCGATCACCTCTCCCTCGTAGCGGATTTCGGGGCGCAGTTCGAACCAGTCGATGGAAGAATGGGTAGCATCGACGGTGAAGGACCAGCTGACCGTCTCCAGCGGCTCCCCCTGGAAGTAGAGATCGAAGCCGGCGGCGGCACAGTCGCGGCGCAACCGGGAGAGCTGCCGCATCCCCTCCTCGCGAGGGAGGACGAGGTGCCCGACACGATCCCCCTGCGACAGGGCATCGGCGCCGAAGATGGCGCACGGTATCTCCAGCAGGCGCGCCTGGAGTACCGGATCGACCGGGACCTCGAGCCACTCCCCGTCCGCCGCCTGCAGGAGGGAGTGCCGCTCGTTCAGTGTCTGCCAGAAATGGCTCACGATGCGGCGAGCTTCGCTCTTGATCCCCCTCTTGAAAAAATCCGGCGAGTCGAACGCGGCGCGCAGTTCCCTGTCCCGTTCAGATTTGCTATGGCAGGCGACCACGGCGAAGCAGGTAGCGATGATCGACGCGATCCTTTTTTTGGCCTTCAGCGGTTGCGGAAAAGTGCTGCGCCCCTCGGGGGTGAAAAACCAGAAGGTCTCCGGGGAGAGAGAAAAAGGGATCCCCTCCACCACACCCTCGGCGACGATGCGCAGGGAAGGGCCCTCTTCCACGATATTTATCCGGTACTGCGGCGACACTTCACGCACCCGCCTCTCGCGACCGCGCACCATGAAGACCGCGTGCTCCAGGAAATGGATCTTCTCCTCCGCCGAGAGGGAGAGCCTCAGCTCGTTGAAGGCGGTACGCGATAGAGCGAAGCCGTCCTCCATGACCTTCAGCCACGACGCGTTCACGCTGTGCAGCAGAGGGGTGAACCGGTTGAAATAGCTCACCCCCTCCGCATCAGCTATCCGCTCGATGAGACCATTGCGAAGATCGAAGTGGTAGGAATCGTTGGCGAAGGATCCTTTCTCCACCGAGCTCCCATCCTCGAAGCAGCGGCAGACGGTGACCCTGTCATCGGCCAGGTCGAGACGGATCACGATGCGCCGGCCGGAACCGGGAGCCATCGACAGAGGAACGAGTGCGCCGTTGTCGGTGCGGAAGGCGAAGGGATACCTTCCCCCGAAGCGGGCATTGAAGTCCTCGATCCAGCGCGCCCTGTAGTTGGAGTTGAAGAGTTCGCGGAAAAAGTGGCGGATCTGCGAAGGGACAGCGGGGTCTGAGAGGCTGACCGGTTCGCCCTCCCTGGAGAGGACGAAATCGAGGGCGCCGGATCGGTCGCGCTGCAGCACGAGGGTCAGGGAGCTCTCTTCCGCCCCGCCATCGAGGGCACGTTTCCCCCCCTGGTCGCCGTACAGCCCAGAGATGATCTGTTCCAGGTACCCCTCGGGGAGTTTCAGCATCGGGAGAGCCGCAGAGGTGACGGCCTTTTTCAGTGTGGCGAGGGTCGCCACGATGTGGGAGCAGCAGCCGCTCGGACTCCAGAGCCCGCACTCGCAGGAGGTGGAGAGGGTGTCGACGGCGAAGGAAAGGGAGATGTGAAGGGATTTTGCTCCTTCCCGCAGCTCGACGGTGAGGGTACCGTCATCGCTCCAGGAAAGATTGGAAAGGGGTTGGCGTCTGCAGAGCTCGAATCCGGAAAAGAGATGTCTCTTGTCCGCCAGTGCATATATGGCGGCAGGAGGCATTTCGACAAGGTGCCGCACCAGCGACGATCTCTTTTTCTCTATCTCGTTCAGGCTCTCCCCCAGCGCCACCGGCAATCGGACCGCTTATGCTAACAGAAAGGCGAAACCATTACAACCGCGCTCTGGAGGGGAGTTACGAGAGCTTTCTCGACCCGCTCCGCAAATTTGAAGTATGAGGATGAGATTGTGTCGTGACGCCCCGCCCTCTTTCCCCTGAGAGTGTTGAAGGGCGCGGCGTACTGATCAGGGGCTACGCGAAATGATCAATGATCCACCGTGCGATGCTTCGTGACGGAGGGAGAAGCGGCATCGACTCCCGGGTAAACCAACGGGCATCCTCCAGTTCGAGGCCGTCCACGACGACCTCCCCCGATGCGTATTCCGCGACAAACCCGGTCATCAGCTGGGTCGGGAAAGGCCAGCTCTGGCTACCGACATAGCGGACATTGGTCACCCGCACCCCCATCTCCTCCAGCACCTCCCGCTCGACGCACTCCTCCAGCGACTCGCCGAAATCGACGAAGCCTGCCACGAGGCTGTAGCGCCCTTCCGGCCACTCCGGCTTCCTCCCCAGGAGAAACTCGTCCCCTCTCCTGACGAGAACGATGATACACGGGTGGATATGAGGGAAGTGGTGATGGCCGCAGCCGAGGCACTGCTTCCCCCAGGTCTGGTCGATCCGCTCCATGTCGCTTCCGCAGCGGCTGCAGCGCCGGCTCATCCGCTCCCAGTGCAGGATCTGCCTGCCAAGCCCGACGAGAGACATTACATCGTCCGGAAGATCTATCAGGGGAACCGCGTGCAGCGGCTCCGGCGCGGCTGCCGATTGATCCACCGTGACCACCCGCACCGGGCGATCGTCCCACACCCCAAAAAGAAGTGGCGCCTCAAGCGGTACCAATGACTCCGGCAGATCCCCGCAATAGAGTGCATCACCATGGAGAAGGAGGGTCTCCCCCTGCAGGATAACCCAGTACCCCGCCCCGGGATCGCTCAATTCCCCCGGCTTTTTCTGGGTAAAGCGCCTGCTTATGATTTCGCCATTGAAGGGAAGATTCACCGCCGCTGGATACGTCATTCATAGCCTCCATACTTGATACTGAAAAACAAGCCGTCTCAACCTGGGCAGCCGCCCATAATACAGGAATCGTATACAGAAGCAACGGCATTTAGCGCTGCTGCACGGGAACTCGCGGTTCGTCCGGGGAATTCCGGAGAAGGAGGCGTACTTCGGACGAAGCGCTGGAGGAGACCTAACGTTCCCCCCTTTGCGAAGGCTCTTCCGAGAATTCCGGGGAAGCCGTAGTATGTTCCAATGAAGGGCCGCATGAGGCCTCGCGTCCCCCCTTTGCGATTTAAAGTGGACGTCGCCATTTTCTTGAACCTTTCTGACTGCGTCCCCCGGCCAGTATTCTATCTGAGGGAGGACCTCGGGAACGGACGCTGGCTCGGCTCGTACCGGGTGATAGGAGTGTCTAAACCTAGCGCTTCGTGAGGTCGTTCGAGATTATAGATGTCACGAAACCTATCGAACGCGCGCTGGCACTCGTCCAGGTCGGCAAATACAGCCTTAGAGATGCAATCCTCACCCAGAGTGCGATGAAACCGCTCGTCCTTTCCTGGGTCTGGGGATGATATGGCCGAGAATGGCTCACTGCCACACCGACACGGACAATCCAGACAGTCAGCTGTGTGAGACCGGTGAACGCGTCGTTGCCCCAAGGGCTTCCATTATCCATCGTGATGCGATTAGGAAGGCCGTAGCGTCGAAACGTCTCGATCAACGCTTGCTGAACCGTCGCAGTTGTCTCATCAGCACATGCTTTCAGCAGCACATCAAAGCGCGAATGGTCGTCAAGGATCGTCAGAGGATGGCAGCGCCTGCGGCGCGTCATGAAGTGTCCCTTGAAGTCCATCTGCCACAGATCGTTAGGGTGAGGGTGCTCGAAACTACCAAGCGGTTGGTGCTTCAGCGACTCAAGCGGATCGATAAGCCCTCGGCGCCGCAGGATGTCGGTTATAGTCGATGCAGCCGGCACCTCTTCGTGCCCAAGGTCGGTCATTCTCCTGCGGAGCTTACGTCCCCCCCATGTCTCATGTTGGCCCCGCAGGGCAACGACAGCGTCTTCAACAGATGCCTCTGTCTTCGATGGGCTGTTATGGGGGCGACGCGATTGATCTACCAGGCCTGCTGCGCCTGACTCTTTAAAGCGGTCGAGCCACTTGTAGCCCGTCTTCCTACTGATGTTGAAACGCGCGCACAACTCGGAGAAGTTGCAGGACTCCTGTTGCGCGAACAACACGAACTCAGACTTAAGGGCCAAGATACTCACCTCTTGCCAAGACATGACCGCCCTCCTTTCAAAGAGAGATGCATGTCTAGATCATAAAGTGTTACCTATGTCCCCGCACAGTCGTTACCTATGTCTACAGTCTATACACCCTTCGCAAAGGGGGGAACGTTAGGCCTTCTGCAGTGCTTCGTGGCAATGTACCCACGCTTCCCCGGTATTCCCGGATGAACCTTTGCGAAGGGGGGACAGGGGGGATTTCATCTTTACTGGTATGAGGGCACAGCAAACCCAGGTTATGGAATCACCGCCAGAATCTTTTCCCCTTGCAAAAAAATGGCGCCGTATGCTAACTCTTCTAAGGTTTTGGAGGGCCCCTCAGCTCCGGCCATCGGCAGGTCGAGGCCCTCCCGAGGCAATGCCAAAAGGAAGAGGAAAAAGTTGCAGCCAAATAGAAGATTACCAGCAGAATGGGAGCCGCAGGATGGGGTGCTCCTCGCCTGGCCTCACGAGGAGAGTGACTGGCACCCCTACCTTGAAGTCGTGGAGCCGGTCTTTGTGGAGATAGTGCGCGAGATCAGCCGATTTGAGCGAGTCGTAATCGCCGCTCCGGATCCTGAAAGGGTGAGGAAGCAGCTTCAAGACGGCGGCGCGCTGATGGAGCGGGTACGCGTCTTCGGGGTGGAAACAAACGACACCTGGGCGCGCGATTTCGGCCCCATTACGGTGCAGGAGGAAGGGGAACCGGTTCTCCTCAACTTCGGCTTCAACGGCTGGGGGCTCAAGTTTGCCGCCGACCTCGACAACAGGATCAACAAGCGCCTGCAGGTGCTCGGCGCCTGGAACGCTCCGCTGCAGAGACCAGGGCTCATCCTCGAAGGGGGCAGCATCGAGAGTGACGGCAAGGGAACTATTCTGTCGACGGAGGAGTGCCTCCTCAACGACAACAGGAACCCGCACCTCACCCGTGAGGAGCTGGAGCAGGAACTGCACGGGCTTCTGGGGAGCGACCGCTTCCTGTGGCTGGGGAACGGCTACCTCGCCGGCGACGACACCGACTCCCACGTCGATACCCTCGCCAGGCTCTGCCCCAATGACACAATAGCGTATGTACGGTGCGACGACCCGGAAGATGAGCATTACCAGGCGCTGAAAGCGATGGAAGAGGAGATAGCCGCGTTTCGCACCAGGGACGGCCGGCCGTACCGCATGATTCCCCTCCCCTGGCCCGCGGCGAGATTTGACGAGGATGGAGAGCGCCTCCCCGCCACCTACGCGAACTTCCTCGTTATCAACGGCGCAGTGCTCGTTCCGACCTACGACGATCCGAACGACGACCGCGCCCTCGCCGCCGTCGGCGAAGCCTTCCCCGGCCGCGAGATTGTAGGGGTCAACTGCCTCCCCCTGATCCTGCAACACGGCTCGCTGCACTGCGTAACGATGCAGATGCCCGAAGGCACCCTCCGAACGGAGTAAGCAGGCCTCCATGTAGGCCGGAATAAGCGCAGCGTTTCCGGCGGTCCACTATGCAACGATGCAAATTCCCGCAGCGCCCCCAGAACCGGAAACGCGCTCGACAAGGATACAGAGGAATATAGATGGCAAAGCTCAAAGTAGCACTGGTACAGCAAAAATGTGGCGACGAGCGTGATGAGAACATCGCGGCGAGCGTCGCGGGCGTGCGGCGCGCAGCCGAGCAGGGAGCAAAGCTGGTAGTGCTTCAGGAACTCCATGCAGGGAGATACTTCTGCCAGATGGAGAACACCGACTTCTTCGACCAGGCCGAGTCCATTCCCGGCCCCTCGACCGAAGTCTTCTCCGCCCTGGCACGCGAGCTCGGCATTGTCATCGTCTGCTCTCTCTTCGAGCGGCGCGCGGCGGGGCTGTACCACAACACGGCGGTCGTGCTGGAGGCCGACGGAAGCATTGCCGGGAAATACCGCAAGATGCACATACCGGACGACCCCGCCTTCTACGAGAAGTTTTACTTCACCCCCGGCGACCTCGGATTCGAGCCGATCCGCACATCCGTCGGAACGCTTGGCGTCCTGGTCTGCTGGGACCAGTGGTATCCGGAGGCAGCCCGCCTCATGGCCCTTGCCGGTGCCGAGATTCTGATCTACCCCACCGCCATAGGGTGGGATCCGAGGGACGACGATGCCGAGAAGGACCGCCAGTTGGACGCGTGGTTCACGGTGCAGCGCGGGCACGCAGTCGCCAACGGCGTACCGGTCATTTCGGTGAACAGGGTAGGATTCGAGCCAGATCCGAGCGGCGTCGGCCCGGGGCTGCAGTTCTGGGGATCGAGCTTCGTGGCTGGGCCGCAGGGTGAGGTGCTGGCGCGCGGGGGCGCGGAGGAGGAACTCCTGCTGGTAGATCTGGACATGCGCAGAAGCGAAGACGTGCGGCGCATCTGGCCCTTCCTGCGCGACAGGCGCATCGACGCCTACCAGGAGATTTTGCGCCGGTACCGGGATTAGCAGCATCCTTAGTTATGTTGGGAAGTAAAAGGCTGCCGGAAACGCTGCGCTTATTCCGGCCTGGAAGCACAAGAAAGTACATTAAACCTTGGCGTAGCGTCCCCTCCCCTTCAAGGGGAGGGACAGGGTGGGGATGGGGTCCGGTGGAAGTGACTGAGGAGGTTTACCGCGGCGCACCGCAGGACTTCAGCTTACCGTTTTCATAGAAGGATATTGGCTGCAACTGGTCGCACGTTGTACCTTCGATGATGGCCGTTGAAGCGAGCGTGCACCCCATAAAAGCACCTGACGGATAGTACATAACGACACCTAGCTGGGCGCAGGTTATCGGTCCGATCACAAACGGATCTCCCGCCACGCAGCTTCTCAATTTACCATCGGGATTGAATTCGATATTTGAGAACTGGTTGCATTTCAAGCCGCCGACGTAGTAAAAGTCCCTGATGGCGCACGATCTCAAAGTGCCGTCAGGAAAGTAGGAGATCTCGGTTCCGGCGTTGCAGATGCTGGCATCTGCCGCCAGAGAGCTCGCGGCGGAGGCGGCGACAAGAAGTGCTGCAAGAAGAGCAAGATATCTCATACACCCTCCTTTTTCACCTCAAGTCTACCACCTAGCTGTCAGAGCCACTTCTCCCGTCATTAAATATTCCCATCATCGACCTTGCCTTAGTAGAAAATAGAGGAACCGCATTCTGCCGAGCCTTCAAGTCGAGGAGATTGTCACATTCCTCAGAAGGAGCAATCGGCTGCAAATCGTGGTAGAACTCGAGCCCGCCTGGTAACTCAAGAGTGATTTTCGTATGAGGAAGAGTGCTTTCTTCCTTGCCTGGGGTCCCAGCTGTATGCGCCTTTGTCTTGTCCATAGGAAGTCTCTTCTCTTCACTGTAGCCGTTGAAGAAAAGCGGGGTGGAGCTAGCTCCACCCCGCGTTGGTTATCGACTCTTCAACTATTAGCCGAACAGTCTCAGAACCGACTGCGCCGCCTGAGACGACAGGCTAAGAGCAGTTGTGCTCAGCGACTGACGAGTCTGCAGCATCAGCATGTTGGCGCCTTCCTCGTTCATGTCCGCCAGCGTCAGGTTATCGGCACCGGTCTGGAGGGTGTTGATCATGGTATTCGTGAACTCCTGGCGCGTGGTGATTACCGTGAGGCTCGAGGCTAGAGACGACGACTGGCTCCTCAGGATGTCTTGAGCGGCGTCGAGAGCATCCGCCGAGGTTTTGATGTTTGCGTTTGTTGCCCAGTCTGTGCCATTGGTGGCGTCGGCAGCTTTCGACGCCTTAGCTATGTCGAGTTCCCCTGCTGGAGTAGCAGTGGAATCAGTGGTCGCGACAAACCCATTGATAACCAAAGTAGCATCGCCGCTGTACTGGCTGAACTCGACTGTCAAGATGTCGCCACCAAGCAAATTTGTTCCTTTATATCCAGAGTCCTCTGCAATGGTGTCTATTTGATCGAGCAGGGCGTCGAACTGTTCCGAGTAGTCTTTTCGTGCTGTAACATCGGTATTGCCGTAGGCTGAACTGACAAGACCTTTGGCAGCCTGAATAAGAGCAGTGATCGCCTTGATGCCGGCGTCCGCTGCCTTCACCGTCTGGATACCTTCCGACATACCGTCCTTTCTGTCGGACAGGTCACTGGCGCGTTGCAGATGGCTTTGTGCGGAGAAGAAGTTGGTGGGGTTGTCGAGGGCGCTGTTGACTTTCTTGCCGGTGCTCAGCCTGTTCTGGGTCTGGTTCATGGCTGCCGTCGTACTCTGCAGCGCCAAGAGGTTGCTTCTCATGCCGGTCGTCAAAGAAATGTCTGAAATTGCCATGGTCAATTCTCCTTTTCAGGGATTCTTGGCCTTCTAGCCAAATCTGTGATGACAGCTCAAACAGAAGGTCGCTCCTTCCGTCGCTCCTCCTTTCGCAGAAAAGTGCTTCACCTACAAGAGATCTTGTCGGCACGGCGTGCCGAATATTAAGAAATTTTTTTATTTTTTTTTAATTTTATAGCAGGCGAGGGAGACCAAGGGGGCATTACTGCGGGGTAGGAGGAAGGGCGGGCTGCGATACATTCTGCGCAGCCCAGTCAACCGATCTAGAACGTTTTCGACGCAAAGCCGTCGAACTCATCGTGAGCTGTGTCCATAGTCTTGCCAGTAGAGTCCACTCCGGAAAACTTGAAGAGCAGGTGGGACGGATCTATTTCGGCGTCGACCGCCGAATTCTGGTATACGGTAAAAAAGACGGTGGCCTGCATCTTGTCGGGGTCGTACACCACGCGTCTCGGGTAGTTCGGAAGCGTTACCTGGGTCTCCGGATGCAGGGTCACATTGCTGTTGTAGAAACCACCCGTCCCCCCAGACGCCTTGCTGATGGACCACTTCGTTATGTCCATCACCGATGATGCGTCCATCTCTGCGTCAAACTGGAAGATCACCGAGAAGTCTTTCGAGGTGTTTGGAAACATCAGCGATGGATCGAGAGAAGAGACGAGCGTCCCGGGACCGCGGAAAGTTGGTAGCGTGCCAGTCCCTGGCAAACTCGCGAGGATCTTCGGCGATCTCAGCATCTCGGTCAGGTCAGAGTACAAGGTGCCATCCATCTCCTTCAGCACATCCGCTTCGCTATAAGCACTATCCTTGTCCCCGAGACCTAGATATGCCGCTCCGAGCTCGAAGTGCGGTTCGGCGAACTTCCTGTCCAGCAAGATCGATTTCTCCGCCTGCTCCGCGGCCTCGGAATAACGCTCCTCTTTGTTGTAGACCATCGACAGACCGTAGTAGCCATGCGCATCTCTCGGTGCAATTGCAATCACCTTCCTGAACTGTGCATCCGCCTCGGAAAGGCGACCTTGCTGTACGTACATGTTCCCCAATGTATATGGCGCATAGGTCGAAGCCCCATCCATTCGCGCCGCTGTCTTGTACGCCTTCTCCGCATCCGCCTGATTCCCCGCCTGCACATATGCGTTGCCGAGGCTGTTGTAGGCATCGGCAGAAGTCGGATACTGGCTTATCAGCCGCTTGTACACTTCAATGGCTTCCTTCGTCTTCCCCTGCTTCAGGTAGGTACTTCCGAGGGTGTTGTAGGCGTCAAGCGAGGTGGGATCAAGTGCGAGGCATCTTTTCAACTGCGCTACCGCCTCAGTTTCGTTTCCCTCTTGCAGAAGACTCGCCGCCTTGATGAGAGAGTACTTCGCGATCTGAGCCATGCTGGTCTGGGATTGGGTGACGGCGGCGAAGAGACTGTCGATGAGAGTCGCATCGGCCATGGTAGGCTCCTTTCCGGCAGGGATTCTCCCGAAAGGATAGCAGAAACTTAAACATAAACTAATGTCACTGTTGAAGGACAATATGGAGCTGAGTGTGGGAGGGGAAGGGACTCGGGGCGAGAAGTAAACACGACCTCCGCTTGATTAGGTTTGACTTCAAAACGCCAATGTTATATAAAGCGCGACACAACGGTGTATCCCTGACGATATAACGGTGCCGAACCAGCGCACTCACCAACAAAGGCAGCCAAACCCACCGAAAGGAGTCACAATGAGCTTCAAGAAACTTTTTGTCGTTCTCACAGCACTGTGCGCCCTCGTGGCAGGAAGCGTCGTCCCCGGCGGCGCCGCACAGAAAACCGTGATCCTCGCCACCACTACCAGCACCCAGGATTCCGGGCTCCTCGACGTGCTCGTCCCGATGTTCGAGAAGCAGACCGGATACCTGGTAAAGACCATCTCGGTCGGCTCCGGCCAGGCAATGAAGATGGGTGAAAAAGGTGAGGCGGACGTCCTCCTGGTACACTCCCCGGACGCGGAAAAGAAGTTCATGGCAGACGGCTTCGGCGTAGACCGGCAGCTCGTCATGCACAACGACTTCGTCCTCCTCGGACCCGCTGCGGATCCCGCCAGGGTAAAGGGGTCGAAGACCTCCGCGGACGCCTTCAAGAAGATCGCCTCTGCCAACGCCCTCTTCCTCTCCAGGGGTGACAACTCCGGCACCCACGCGAAAGAGAAGGGTCTGTGGAAAGGGGCAGGGATCAACCCGGAAGGGCAGAAGTGGTACCAGCAGACCGGTCTCGGCATGGGGGAGACGCTGAACGTCGCTTCCGAGAAGGGGGGCTACACCATTTCCGACCGCGGCACCTGGCTGGCACTGAACAAAAAGAAGCACCTCGCCCTCACCATCCTGGTGCAGGGTGAGCCGAAGCTCCTCAACATCTATCACGTCATCGAAGTGAATCCCGCGAAGTGGCCGAAGGTGAACACCGCAGGGGCCAAGGCATTTGGCGACTTCATGCTCAACAAGAAGACGCAGGACATCATCCGCACCTTCGGCGTCAAGGAATTCGGCAACCCCCTCTTCTTCCCGGATGCTGGCAAAGATCCGAAGTCTCTCGGTTTGTAGATGGATATCATTGTTGAAGGCTTCAAACAGGCTGCCCAGCTCCTCTGGTCGCTCGACCCGGAGGTGCTGGGCATCGCCCTTTTATCGCTGAAGGTCTCCGGCTTCGCAACGCTCATAAGCCTCCTCATAGGGATCACCGTCGGGACAGTGGTAGCGCTCACCACCTTCCCCGGCAAAAAGGTCATCGTCAGCGTCGTCAACACCGGGATGGGTCTCCCGCCGGTGGTCGTCGGTCTTTTCGTGTCGATCCTCCTCTGGAGAAACGGGCCGCTTGGATTCCTTGAGCTTCTCTACACTCCGACCGCCATCGTCATCGCGCAGTCGATCATCGCCACCCCCATCGTCATGGGGATCACTATCGGCGCCATGCAGAACCTGCCGTCGAACCTCAAGCTGCAGATACGGGCGCTCGGCGCGACGCGCATGCAGATGGTATTCATGCTGATAAAAGAAGCGCGCCTGCCGCTCATGGCAGGGGTCATGGCGGGCTTCGGCGGGGTTATCTCCGAGGTCGGCGCATCGATCATGGTCGGCGGCAACGTGAAGGGGTACACGAGGGTCCTCACCACCGCCACCGTCATGGAAACCGGCAGAGGAAACTTCGAGATAGCCATTGCACTCTCGATTATTCTTTTGCTATTTTGCTTTCTCATAAACTATTTCCTGACTCTGATACAGCAACGCGAAAGGCCGAGATGAAGTTCGAAAAGCATGTGCTGGAAGTAACAGATCTGAGGGTAAGTCGGGGAGGGGTCCAAACCCTCGACATACCCTCTTTTTTCTTGGGGCAGAATGAGTTCGTCTCTCTCATCGGTCCGAACGGCTGCGGCAAATCGACCCTCCTTCTATCGATAATGTGCCTTCTCAAGAGAGATGGCGGCACCCTCAGGTACAACGGGGAGGAGATAGCCTCCCCGGCGGCGGAGCTGGCCTTCCGGCGCAAGATCGCCATGGTCCTGCAGGAGCCCCTTCTTTTCGACAGCACCGTTCATGACAATGTCGCCTCAGGGCTAAAGATACGCGGAGTGGAGCGGCAGGAAATACGGCGCCGCGTCGGCGAGTACCTCGAGCGCTTCAACCTGCAGGCGATGGCGCAGCGCTCGGCACGGAAGCTTTCAGGCGGAGAGGCGCGCCGCGTGAGCCTTGCCCGCGCCTTTGCGGTGCAGCCGGACGTGATCTTCTTCGACGAGCCATTCGCTCACCTCGATACCCCGACGAGGACCGCGCTCATCGACGACATGGAAAGGATCATCGCCGAGACCGGCACTGCGGCCGTCCTAGTGACGCACGACCAGGGGGAGGCGCTACGTATGTCGGACCGCATCGTCGTCATGAACGGCGGCCGGGTCGTCCAGGTCGACACTCCTGCCCATGTTATGAACCACCCCGTGAACGAGTTCGTGGCGAACTTCGTCGGGATGGAGACAGTGCTTGAGGGGGTTGTGCTGCGTAACAGAGAGAGACAGCTTACTGTCTCGGTCGATGGTGTTGAGATAGACGTGATAGGGGAACTGAATCAAGGTGACAAGGTGTACTGTTGCATCAGGCCCGAAAACGTGCTGCTGAATACCTCGAACAATGCGACCACGAGCAGTGCGAGAAATGTTTTTGCCGGCAGGATTGCGGACATAGCATCAATGGGACCTTTTTTGAAGCTGAGACTTAAATGCGGCTTCCCGCTCACCTCCTATGTCACTTGCCAGGCTTTCGCCGACTTGGGACTGAAGGAAGGGATGGATGTCTTCGCCTCCTTCAAAGCGACCTCTGTCCACCTGATTAGGAAAGGTCACTGACACCCTCACAGCAACCGTAGTTACAGACCGAGTTAAGGGCGGGGACTCCCCCGCCCTCCCCCAGACAAAACTAAACTTCCACCGCAAAGACGCAAAGAACGCAAAGGGAAAATCCGCAAAGAAAAGCGTGGGGTTTCTGCATCTTGTAGGCCGGAATAAGCGCAGCGTTTCCGGCAACGCTGGTGCAGCATCTGTGACGCTTGGCGGCGACGCCGGGAACACCTGCGGCTTATCCCGGCCTACGACTCGACAACGCTCATGGAGACGGAGGAGAATACGCACCAAAAAAGGGCGCAGAGATAGAGACGCTACAGATTGATGTTTCCATTGCGTCCTTTTTCTTTGCGCCCTTTGCGTCTTTGCGGTGGGTGTTGTTTTAAGGGTCCGACTCGTTCCCAAGCTCCGGCTTGGGAACGCAATTGCCCGCGAGGCTCAGCCTCACCACCGGCGCGATCATTGATTAGCCGCTGACGCGGATGCAAAGCTGGAGCGTTGCCCCCAAGTGCGTTCCCAAGATGACCTTGGGAACGAGCATCAAACGTCGTGGTAGAGCCTACCTCCTCTTTCAGCTTTTCCTTTGCGTGGTTTTCTTTGCGCCCTTTGCGTCTTTGCGGTGGGTGTTGGTTTTCGGCTGCGGCCGTAGCTAGCTCTGCACCGTCCTCCCCCACACCGAAAACCCGGTGCCGCTCTTTTGGGTCCACAACACGATCACGTTCCCGGCTTCGTCCCAGCCGGCCTCGTACTGCTCCACACTCCCCTCCAGATCGAGCCGCTCACTCGTGCTCCACCCGGAGAGCGAGCGCGAGGCGCTCCACAGTTCCCTCTCGTCCCCCGACCCCTTCACCCACGTTACCACCGGTTGTCCGTCCTTCCCCAAAAGAAGGGTCGGGCTCAGGCAGAAGTGCGGGTAGTTGTCGAGCACCTTCTCGGAGAACCACCCAAGCCCTATGTCGGTGGCAACGGTGAGGCTGGAGAGATAGGCATCGACGTCGGGCCAGTTTGCCGCCTGTGTCAGGCAGACAAAGGCGATCCCGCCGTCGGCGAGGGAGGCGGATACACCGAGCGGATTTTCCCCGATCACTTCAGGGGCGCCCCACCCCTTCTCCGGGAAGAAGCGGGAGGCCTTCAGTTGATAATCCCTCCCCGGAGCACTCACTTCCTGCCAAAGGGCAAGTGCGTTTCCGACCTCGTCCATCGTCACCACCGGCGCGTGGTGCCCCGGCACTGTCTGGGCCGCGCTCAGATCCTTTAGCGGATCATCCTGCACGATCTCCCTCCCGAGGGGAAATGCTGGCCCCCACCCGGTAACCGGGTCGAAGATCCGCCCCCAGGTGTTGTGCCTGAGCTCACCAAAGCGCGAACCGGCACCTGCTGCGTTCCAGAGCGCCACCACCATCCCCGATCCGTTTCCGGAAATTGTCCCGGTCGGTACCAGCTGGTCCTTCCCGATGACGCTCGGGGGACCCCACCCCCTTTCGGTGCGGCGCGCCGAGACAAAGTGGTAGCTGTGCTCGGCCGCCTCATAGCGGTGCCAGGTCGCCACCGAGTTCCCCTCCTCGTCCAGGAGCACCTGGGGCGAAAGCGCAAGCCCGGTGGAGTCGAGTACAGCCGGAGCACTCCAGCCGTGCCCGGGGAGATAGGTGGAGGCCAGCAGGTGCCGCGTATGCCCCACCGTCTGGACCCACACCAGCGTCGCGACACCGTCGGAATTCAGCGCCGCCCGCGCCTCCCCCTCATCCCCTTCCCCTGCCCCGAGGTGCTGCGGGGCATCCCACCCCGGGCCGGGATGGTACCTGCTCCCCCAGAGCGTCTGCGAGCCGTACCCGCCTTCGCACCACAGCGCCAGCGCCTCCCCTTTTCTGGCCAGCGCGAGCCTCGGGGAGGAGACGGCACAGCTGGCGCGCGTGAGCCTGATCACCGCGTGGCGCAGGTTCTGTACGCAGGTGTTGGTGCTCGAGCTTATGCCGAACCAGACCATCGCCGGCAGCAGTAGGGGTTTCCACGTGGTACTCCTGCAAATATTCTGTGCTACCTTGTTTACCGCCCAGAGGGGCGAGCATCTGAAAAGCCGCATTGCTCCTCCTTCGACCTCCGGGGACCACTCCCGTGGAGCGACTGCTACTCTTCCGTCTTAAGCCAGCATCTCAGCATTTCCGCGATGCTCCACGCCTGAGCCACGCAGCCTCGCGGCCGGTACGGCTCTTCTGCATCAAAAACCTCGTTGAGTGACCCGATGACCTTCTCGTTTAGCTGGTCGACCAGCCCTTCCAGGAAGCTGCGTGCCCCCCTCCTGTCTTCGGGGTGCAGCTTCAGCCAAGCATCCACGAAGTGACCGAGCAGCCAAGGCCACACGGTCCCCTGGTGGTAGGCGGCGTCCCTCGAACGGAGGTCGCCGAAGTATTTGTCCTTGTAGTCGGGATGTCCCGGCGCGAGGGTCCTCAACCCCACCGGGGTCAGCAGGCGCTCCCGCACCACGTCCATCACCGGCGTCCAGCGGGCCGGGTCGAGTACGGGGAAGCGCAGCGAGATGGCGAAGATCTGGTTTGGGCGGCAGGCGCTGTCGTCTCCGTTTTCACCGTCGACCACATCGTAAAGGTACCCCCCCTCTTCGTACCAGAAACGCTCATTGAAGGAGCGGTACACCTCCTCCGCGCTCTCGATGCACGTCTGCGCAAAACTTTCGTCGTCGCAGTCTTCCCGGCTCCACTCCGCCAGGAGACGCAGCGCGTTGTACCACAGTGCGTTTATCTCCACCGCCTTCCCGCGCCGCGGAGTGACGACCCAGTCCCCGACTTTCGCGTCCATCCAGGTGAGCTGGTACCCTTCCGCCCCCTGGTGCAGGAGGCCATCCTTCGGGTCTATGCCGATGCCGAAGCGGGTCCCCGCCCTGTGTTTCTCCACGATGTCCTTTAGTTGCGGCATGACCCAGCGCATGAGGATGCGGTCGCCGGTTACCTGGTAGTACCGGTCGAGCGCGTGGAAGAACCAGAGAGTCGCATCCGCCGTGTGATAGAGCCCGTCCACCTTCCCCTCCGGGAACATGTTCGGTATGAGGCCGTCCTTCACGTAGTGGGCGAAGGTGCGCAGTATCCACCCCGCCTCGTTGTGCCTGCCGGTCGCCAGCGTCAGCCCTTCGAGGGAGATCATGGTGTCGCGCCCCCAGTCGGTGAACCAGTGGTATCCGGCGATGACGGTGCGGATCTCGTTGCCGAGGGCGTTTGCCCTCACACTGTCCTCCAGCCTGCCGGCGGGGGATATGATGAACTGGTCGGCGGCGAGGACAAGTTCGGCGGCGACGCCTGTGCGTGCCTTCGGGTGGGCCGCCGCCAAGAGGAGCCTGCGGCGCTCCTTCTCGATCCTGAAGGCCTCTCCCGGCGGAAGGGTGGCGATGTTTTCCCACTGCTCCGTGGAGGCGACGAGGGTGGCGGACTGGCCGGGGGCAAGCTCCATGTTGAAGTAGCCGGGGGTCCACAGCTTCCCTGTCGTTTCGTAGCCGCGGTTGTACTCGATGCGGTAAAAGACGTCGTCGATCGTCCGCTCGTCGAGGGTGAAGGTCCCACCTCCCCCCTCGAAAACGAGGCGCAGCTGCGGCGTCTTCTTTCCCCCCGACCATATCTGGTAGCGGTTCTCCTGCGCCGAGAAAACGTACGAATCTCCCGGCTCCTGGTCCACCGGATCACCGTGCGGGCGAAACTGCACCAGCGGCTGCATCTTGAGCCAGGCGGACTGCGATCCGGAGAGATAGGTGTAGGTGATGTGCACGGTATTTTGCAGGTGGACCATGAAGATCCGCTTCTCGAACTCCGCCCCGTCGATCTGGTAGCGCCAGACCGGCAGGCCGTCCTGCAGGTAGAAATCGACGAGGTTCGGCGCCCCGGGCATGTCCACCGACCCGTCTCGCCGCTCGTACCCGCCGAGCTGCAGCGAGGGCCCCTCGCGGAACTTCACCTCCTCGGTGACCTTGTTGAGTACCATGGTGCGCCCGAAAGGGGTGGGGTAGGCCGCCACCAGGAGGCCGTGATACCGGCGCGTCAGCACCCCCGCGACCGTACCGCAGGCGTACCCCCCGAGCCCGTTCGTCACCAGCCATTCCCGCTTCAAAAGAACTTCTTCACGACTGTTCACATATTTGGAATCCCAGACGATGTCACGTTTGAGTTTCATCTTCATTGTTCTCCTGCAGCGACAGGTTTGAGCACTACGGCAGCGTGCCCCTGTATTCTCCAGAATTTATCGGTGTCCAGTTCGGGGGTACCGGAGCCCCCGTATTCGGACCACTCGCTGGACCACAGTACCTGCCAGCGGCAATCCTCAGGAGGTGCCAGGAGCGGCTCCGGTACCGGGGAAAGGCGCAGGTCCCGCCCCAGGTTCACCAGCAGGAGCCGCTGATCCCCCTTCACGAAGAAGCGCAGCAGGAACCCCTGCGGGCCGAGTATCGCCCCTTCCACCTTGCCGGTATGAGCGCGGCTGAAGACCTGGTCCTCCTTGCGCAGCCGGATCAGGTCCTTGTGCATGTTGTAGGTCTTCACGTTCTTCTCCCGGTCGGAGAGGTTGAGCCGGGATCTCAGGAAGGTCTCCGGTGCGGAGGGATTATCCAGCGCATCGATGACGTCGGGAGAAGTTATGTTCGTGAACTGCCTGAGAAAATCGACCCGCCCCTTGCGGACGAGCTTTGCAAGCTCAGGGCTTAGGTCCGCGAAGTACAGAAAGGGTGTGCAGGCACCGAACTCCTGCCCCTGGAAAAGGAGCGGTGTCTGCGGCCCCAGGAGAAGGAGGGTCGTCATGGCCCGGAAGCTCCCGGGACTGGTGAGACTGTGTACGCGCCACCCCCACGCGGAGTTCGCGACCTGGTCGTGATTCTCCAGAAAATGGACGAAACGCCGGGGAGAGAAGGAAAATGTAGGGGAGCCGCGTCTTTTCCCCTGCCAGTAGTAGTACTGCCCCTGGTAGAGGTAGCTCCACTTTACCGCCGAAACCAGTTCCTGCGGGGTGCCGAGGTACTCGCTGTAGTACGCCTCGTTGTAGCCGGTAAGGGCTACCCGGGCGCTGTGGTGGAAATCGTCGTTCCACATGAGGTCGAGGCCGTAGCCACCGTCGGCAATCGGGCGCAGGCAGCGCACATGCTGCGGCTCGTTCTCCGCCACCAGCAGGAGGGAGCGCTCACCGGCAACCTCCCTCGCCGCTTCGGAGATGCAGGCAAGGATGTGCTTTGGGGAGTTGTCGAAGATCACCTGGGTGGCATCGAGGCGCAGGCCGTCGAGATGGAACTCGCTGATCCAGTACACGGCGTTGGCGATGAAGAACTCGCGCACCGGCCCCGAATGCTCCCCGTCGAAATCGACCGAGTCTCCCCACTCGTTGGTGTAGCGGTCGGTGAAATAGTGGGGGGAATATTCCCTGAGGTAGTTCCCTTCCGGCCCCAGGTGGTTGTAGACGACGTCCAGGATGATGGAGAGGCCAAGGGAGTGAGCGGTATCGACAAAGCGGCGGAAGTCGTCGGGAAAGCCGTACAGCCTTGTGGGGGCGAAGAGGTCGACGCCGTCATACCCCCAGCCGAACTCCCCGGGGAACTCCGCCACCGGCATGACCTCGACTGTGGTGATCCCGAGCCGGGCGAGCTCAGGAAGCTGCTGTGCGGCGCCGTGCCAGTTACCCTCCGGAGTGTAGGTGCCGATGTGCATCTCGTACATGACCTGTTCTTCCAGCTTCGGGCCCGCCCAGACCTGATCGCTCCACTGAAAGTACGGGTCGACAACGCAGGAGGGACCGTGCGGCCCCTCGGGCTGGAATCGCGAGGCCGGGTCGGGGAAGGAATCTCCGTCGTCCAGCCTGAAGCGGTACAGCGATCCGATGCGCGCCTCGTGGCACAGCCCTGAGTAGTATCCGCCGTCCTCCGGGTCAAGTTCCATGACGACCTGCTCCGCCGCCGCGTGCACTCCCCTCCCCAGCAGGACCACCTCCACCTTCTTGCGCCGCGGGGCCCACACGCGAAAATGTACCCCTCCTTCCGGCATCGGCTCCGCGCCTACAGGGAGCCTGCGCTTTTGAATAGACATAGCTATAAACCTGCCTTGAACAATGAGAATCCATACATTTACGTAAAGGATATCATATCGTCCGGGCAATGGACGGGAGGTGCGGGACAGGGGAATGATGCCGGTGCGGGAGGGAGAATGAGGAGCTTCTGCAGGGGAATGCGGCAGTAGCCGGGCGAGTTGCCGGGCGCGCCCCGCCCTTGAAACGGGCGGGACAGCATGGGGATGGGTCGCTGCTATTCCAGCAGGAGGAAAGAGTAGTTCCTGCCGCCGTCCTGCTCGCCCGGATAGCCGAACCTCGCAGCGGTGGCGATGACGTCGATTGCCATCCCCTGCGCGGACGGTCGTGCCATCCTGATGTTGCGGCAGCCGGTTCTGGTCTTTGCGCAGTCCTTGCAGATATTGCAGGAGTCAACGAAAAGGAGGAACGCCTTCGGGTGGCCGGCGGCAATGACCTCACCCTCGAGCTTCAGAAGCTCCAGATTCATCTTCCGCGTCCAGCCGGAGCGCTCGTCAGCATCGTTGAAGGCGACGGGAAAGCGGAATATCGCGGCGATCCGGTACTCGTCCAGAAGCTGGCGGCATTCGTGTACCGGGGGAGTATTCGGTGGGCAGGCAGCGTTTCTGCCGTACGACTCGCAGCCGAAGGTGCACTTCAGCCTTACCCACTGCGCCACGACGATCTCGGCCGGGTCGATCCAGCGGAAGTCGCGGCAGCCATATTGCTGAAACAGCCTCTGCAAAGCATTCTGGTCTGCCATGGTATTCAGCTCTCCTGAAGAAGATGGTCAGCATCGGGAGATGCCAAGGATTCTTAGACCAATCGGCAGAAAGACCGGCAGCTTGAGGGATATCGCGAAAAAAATTGGTTCATCAGCGGCGGGACAGGGGGTGGACGCCGCTGCTCTGTTGCCATCGAAAAGGTGTGCTATATACTGACATGCGCTACTATCGAATTAACGACCAATGAAGATTACAGGAGGGAACCATGAAGTTCTTGGTACTGTGGGAACTGGACGTTGCTTTGCTGCGAGCGGAGATAATTCAGTCGGTCATGCGCATGCCCGATTATGCCCAGAAGCTGCGTGACCAGGGGAAGCTGGTGGCCCGCTACCACGTGGTGGGAAAGCACGGCGGAGCCTGGATCTATGACGTCGACTCCAACGAGGAACTGGAACGGCTCCTTGCCATGGCGCCGGTGTACAACTACGCCCACTACAAGGTGATCGCGCTGGCCGAGATGGATACTCCAGCAGACATCCTGCAGCCGGTCCCCGAAGCTCAGTAGCCAGCCGAGCCGCTGGGTCGACAAGGCGTCGCCCCAGCGGCCCCCCACCCTCGATCCACCCTCCCCCCTCGAAGCCGCAGGCCGACCAGTCCGACCAGTCCGACAGCTCCAACAAGGCACAGGCCCTTTGGGTTATACTTCAAAAATAGCCACTTACAAAGGAGCACCCAAAGATGAAAATCGGCATAGTCGGAACCGGCTTCGTCGGCGCCACCGCGGCGTACGCTCTTGTCATGTCCGGGA
The DNA here is from genome assembly GCF_021044625.1 of Geomonas sp. RF6. NCBI lineage: Bacteria > Pseudomonadati > Thermodesulfobacteriota > Desulfuromonadia > Geobacterales > Geobacteraceae > Geomonas > Geomonas sp. RF6. Next base: position 5,236,339 of record NZ_CP087999.1, read on the forward strand.
TCGGCAGAGAACTCGTCCTCGTCGATAAAAACAGGGCGCGGGCAGAGGCTGAGGCAAACGATATCAAGCACGCAGTGCCCTTCGCCCACCAGGCGCTCCTCTCCGCCGGCGACTACAGGGATCTTGCCGGCTGCCGTGCGGTCATCATCTCACCAGGGGTCAGCCAGCAGGTAGGGGAAGACCGGCTTCGCCTGCTGCAGCGAAACGCCTCGGTCTTCAAGGAGGCGGTTCCCGCGATCCTGAACTACGCACCGGATACCATGCTCATCGTGGCCACGAACCCTGTCGACGTCATGACTCACCTCGCGGTGCGCTTCGCGGCGGCGCTGGGGATTGCACCGAACAAGATCATCGGCTCCGGCACCATGCTCGACACCGCCCGCTTCAGAGTCCTTCTGGCGACTCATCTCGGAGTCGACCCGGTGCACATCCACGCCTATGTCCTCGGGGAGCACGGCGATTCGGAGGTCCTCAACTGGTCGCAGGTGATGGTGGGAGGCATTCCCCTCGACGACTTCTGCCGCCTGCAAGGGGTGCAGATCGGAACGGAGACGCGCCAGGAGATCGACCTCAACGTGCGGCGGGCGGCCTACTCCATCATCGAAGGGAAGGGGTCTACCTACTACGGCATAGGAAGCGCTCTGGCCCGTATCGTGCGAGTCATAGCGAACGACCAGCGCGCCATCATGACCGTCTGCTCCCCCCTGGCCCCGGACGGAAGAAGCGGCAATGTCACGATTTCCCTCCCCCGCCTCATCAGCGGAACAGGGGTCGTCGCGACCCTCTCCCCCACCCTCAGCCCGGAAGAGGAAAGGGGGCTGCAGGCGAGCGCCGACGTCGTGCGGACCGCGATCACCGAGCTCGGCGAGTCATCCTCCTAGCCAGCGCGTGATGAGCTATCGGCGCTGCCGCGGTGCGCAGAAGGAAAGGGTCATCATCCGGGACTTTCGATGAGGAGATGAATGAAGGTAAGCCGTCGGCGGGGCGTCCCTCCCCTTTCAAGGGGGAGGACAGGAGGGGGATGGGGCACGCTCAGTGACCACCCCATCCCCACCCTGTCCCTCCCCTTGAAAGGGAGGGGACGCTTGAGCTCCTGCTCTGCTAAAGGAACAAAGGCCACATGCGCTTCCGGAGCTCGCGGGAGAACCTGAAAAAAAAGCCGCTACTTGTTCCTCCTCACCTAGAGGAGTCCTGGCAGGTGAAATTTGACTGCGCTCTCCAGAAGCGGCCTCTTTCTCAGGCGAAACTCGGAGTACGCCCACTCCACCCGGGCGATTTCCACGAGGCCGAAACGACGGCAAACGTCTCCAAAGAAGCGCCGCGAGTAACAGCGACGCAGCACCTCTTCCGGCGACGACTGCCCTTGCGGCAGCACTTCCTCCACGACGCGTGGAAAGGCACGCATGAAAAGGTCCTCGTAGAAGGAATTCCCCTGCCACTGGTCACCGTACTTTTGCAGAAGGAATAACGAGAAGAGAAAGAACTGCTGAATCGAGGGAGTGCCGGCCCACGTGTCGCCGTACCCCCAGTTGAAGTGGCGCAGGTACGTCATGAGAAGGCGGGGGTAGATCCCGGCTCCTCCTTCTTCCGCGAGGACCTTCCGGCATTCCCGCCCAAGGATGAATTTGCCTTTGTATCTGCGTATCAATCCGGCCATCTCCGCCACGATCCTCAGGACGTGGAGGTCCGAAAACTCGACCTCTCTGAGGATTTCCCCGACGGATGTCAGCTTCCGATACTCTTCTTCACCAAGGTAGGCGCGGATCGTGTCCTGGCAGAGCTTGCGTGGCAGCTTTCCCGTCACCGTCGGCTTCACGCCGTCAGGACCGAGTGCCTCCGCAAGGAGTGTAAAAAGATCGATGATCGGTGCTTCAGGAACAACGTCGAGGGTGGTAGGAAAGGTGACAATCTCTGGAGAGTCGAACGGGAAGTAGATCATGCGGTACATCTGTTCAGGGGAGAGCCCCTGGAAGTCATCAATGCCGGTGCGGTTTGCCTGTGCAAGGCGCTCCGCCGCCGCATCGGCCTCTTCCTCGAAAAACTCCCCCTCCTCCAGCGCCTTTTGCACGGTGGCAAGAAGAGATGACCCACAGCAATCGCCATGCGCGCTGCCACTACCGCCGGAAGAAGTCCCGCCCGTACGCCCGTTCATACCCCCACCTCCCCGCTTTCCTTCAGTTGCACGATTACTTATTGCCATAAATGAACAAAAGTGCCAGTGGGATCGCCGCAAATATTCCTCAGGCACACAGAGGGCGCCCTCTCAGGATAAACTGAAGCGCCTGATTCTAGTCACGCGGCCCTGTATTAGTCAACAATAATGCCCCTCCCTTTCAAGTCATGACACCAACTGCCGATGTAGTAGTCGGTGCGCCAGTTGCGCCGCGCACGGTGTCGTTGGACAAGCACCCAAGGCTTACGGAAACCAGAGGGGAGAAGGTTGATGAAATTCAGTTCACTCAGCATCAAAATGAAGGTCCTTATTGCAGCATCCCTGCTCGTTACACTCCTCGCAACAGTGCTTATCGGCATAAACCGGCATGCGATCGTTTCCCTCAACGAGACGCATTACCAGACGTTGCGCGCAAAGAGCATCGAACTCCGAAAGGAAGAGATGAAGAGCGAGGTAGCAATCGCCCTGGGGATAATGCAGGCGGTCTACGATGAGACGAAGGCTTCCGGCGGCGACATGGAAAGCGCGCAGAAACGGGTCCTCGAGCAGTTGCGCCGCATCAGGTTTTTTGAGAACAAAAGCGGCTACATCTTCGTGCACGCCATCGAAGGGGATCGCGCCAGGGCGGTGCTCATTCCGGTAAAGCCGGAGCTCGAGGGAACGGACATCACCGAGCTGAAGGACAAAAACGGCACCTACTTTATCAAAGAATCGATAAAGGCAGCCCGGGCCGGCGGCGGCTTCGTGCAGTACCTCTTCCCGAAGAAAGCGGGTGGAACTCCTGCTCCGAAGATCACCTGCATCGGGCACTTCGCCCCCTGGGACTGGGAGGTGGGGACCGGCATCTACACGGACGATCTCGAAGCGGACGCGACAAAGCTTTACCTGGCAGGTGCCAAGCAGGCGAATCGGGAATTCTACATTATGTGCGGCGTGACCCTCATCGCCGTGGTGCTCATAGTGGCACTGATCGCCTTCGGGGTGGGGATCCTCCTGAAGCCGCTGCAGAGCATCGTGGCTCTCGTGCGTGAGCTCGCCCAGGGAGAGGGTGACCTGACGCGTAGGCTGCCGGTGACGACGGAAGACGAGGTCGGCGATCTCTCGCGAGAGTTCAACCGCTTCATCGGAAAGATCCAGGAGATCATGCTGGAGGTAGCGATGGAGAGCACCGAGGTCGGCTCATGCAGCGACAAGCTCTCCAGCATCTCCCACGGGCTCGCGGAGGAATTCGACGCGCTTGCCGACAAATCCTCTTCCGTTGCGACGGCAAGCGAAGAGATGGCCGCCACCACGAACGAGATAGCCTCAAATTGCGTCTGTGCGGCTGAAGGGGCGGAGGTTGCCAGTGAGAAAGCGACCGCCGGAGCAGCCATCCTGCAAAAGACGCTGGAGTCGATGCGGCGGCTGGCGGAGAAGGTTACCGCTTCGGCCCACACTGTGGCGGGTCTCGGTGCGCGCTCCGACCAGATCGGCGCCATCATCAACACGATTGAGGATATAGCGGATCAGACAAACCTCCTTGCGCTCAATGCTGCCATCGAGGCCGCACGCGCAGGCGATCAGGGACGCGGCTTTGCGGTGGTGGCGGATGAGGTCCGTGCGCTGGCAGAGCGCACAGCCAAGGCGACGCGCGAGATCGGCGGCATGATCAAGAGCATCCAGGAAGAGACGCGATCCGCAGTCGCGGTCATGGAGGCCGGCGTGCGCGAAGTCGAGACCGGGAGCAACGAGGCGAGCCGGTCGGGGGCGGCGCTCCAGGAGATCCTGGACCAGGTGGAGCGGGTGACCGGCCAGGTGAACCAGATCGCCACCGCGGCGGAAGAGCAGAGCGCCACGACGCTGGAGATAACGGCCAACGTGCAGCAGCTCAATGACGTACTGCAGCAGGGGGTGCGCAGCCTGAGGGACTCTTCGAGGACGGCGCAGGGGATGAAGGAGCTCTCCGACGAACTGAACGCGGTCATCGGCAGGTTCCGCCTCTCCTAAACCAGAGACTCCCCCGGATCCGCGGATGCCGATCCTGGGGAGCCTTTCACACCGAGGGCGCCGGCACTCCTGTCGGCGCACCCTCATCCTGCACCGCGCCCTGCTCTGCAACCTCATCACCGGTCGCACCCTGGTCAGCCAGGTAGTTCCTCCCCCACTCGCACATCCGGTCCAGGATCGGAATCACGCTCCTCCCTTTCTCCGTCAGCGAATACTCCACCTTCGGCGGGACCTGCGGGTACACGACCCGCGCCACCAGCCCGTCCTGTTCCAGTTCGCGCAGCTGCTGCGTCAGCATCTTGCGCGTCGTCTCGCTGAACTGGCGCTGCAGCTCGGAAAAGCGCATTGTCTGCGCCGAGAGATGCCACAGGATCGAGGTTTTCCACTTGCCCCCGATGACCGCCAAGGTAACATCGATACTGCACGAATACTGCTTCTCCCTGAAAACGTACGGTGCCGGACCATTCTGCTGCACAAGCCCCTCCCAAAAACCCTAGGTACCTTTTTTGATACTACGTAATAAAAAAGTGCGTAGTTGACAGAATCGACTGCGTGGAGGAAGGTAGCGCAAAACGAGGGGGAGACGCAACCGCTTTTACCTTTTCGCTGGAATGGAATCGACGCACCAAAGGAGAAAGGCATGAAAGTCGTGGCGTTCAACGGCAGTCCCCGCAGGGAGGGTAACACCTCCATCCTCATCAGGCGGGTCTTTGCGGAGCTGGCACAGGAGGGGATCGAGACGGAGGAGATCAACCTCACCGGGAAACCGCTGCGGGGATGCACCGCCTGCATGAGGTGCTTCGAGCTCAAAAACGGACGCTGCGTCATCGAGGACGACCTGATAAACGACTGCATCGCGAAGATGGTGCAGGCGGACGGGATCATCCTCGCCTCGCCGACCTACTTTTCCGACGTGACCGCCGAGATGAAAGCGCTCATCGACAGAGGCGGCATGGTCGCCATCGCCAACGGCGCGCACCTGCAGCGCAAGGTCGGTGCGGCGGTCGTGGCGGTGCGCCGCGGCGGCGCCGGGCACGTCTTCAACACGCTGAACCACTTCTTTTTCATAAACCAGATGATCGTCCCCGGCTCCTCCTACTGGAACTTCGCCTTCGGCCGCGACGTGGGCGAGGTGGAAGAGGATGCGGAAGGGATGGGGACGATGGCGACGCTGGGGCGCAACATGGCCTGGCTGCTGAAAACGATAAACGGCTGACCACGCGGCCGACCACGAAGGAAAAGGAGAAGGCGATGCTCTACCGGAAGATGCCGAAGAATGATGACGAGCTTTCCATACTTGGATTCGGTTGCATGCGCCTGCCTATGGCCGACGGGAAGATCGACGAGCCGCGCGCCATCGCCCAGATCCGCCGCGCCATCGACGAGGGGATCAACTACCTCGACACCGCGTGGCCGTACCACGGCGGAGAGAGCGAGCCGCTCCTCGGACGCGCCCTGCGGGACGGCTACCGCGAGAAGGTGAAGATAGCGACGAAGCTCCCCTCGTGGCTGGTGCAAAGCCGCGAGGAGATGGACCGCTTTCTCGAGGCACAGCTGGAGCGGCTCGGCACAGACTGCATCGACTACTACCTCGTCCACACGCTGAACGGCCCCCTGTGGGACAAGCTGAGACTTCACGGCATCGAGGACTTCCTCGACCGCGCAAAGGAGGACCGCCGCATCCGTTACGCCGGGTTCTCATTCCACGGGCTCGGGCCCGATTTTCCCCGCATCGTCGACGGCTACCCCTGGGACTTCTGCCAGATCCAGTACAACTACCTGGACCGGGAGTTCCAGGCCGGCGAGGCAGGGCTTAAGTACGCCGCAGAGAAGGGGCTCGGGGTCATCGTAATGGAGCCATTGCGCGGCGGCAACCTGGCCCTTCCCGCTCCCCCGGCGGCGGTGGCCGCACTCTGGGACGAGGCGCCGGTGCGGCGCACGCCCGTGGAATGGGCGCTGCGCTGGGTGTGGAACCACCCTGAGGTGACGCTGGTCCTTTCCGGGATGAATGAAGAGGCGCACATCGCGGAAAACATCGCGGCCGCGAATGCTGCCCTCCCCTGCTCCCTCTCGGCGGCGGAGCTCGCACTGGTGGAGCGGGTGAGCCGCACCTACCAGGAGCTCATGCAGGTCGGATGCACCGGGTGCGGCTACTGCATGCCGTGCCCCGCCGGCGTCGACATCCCCGGGGCGTTCGACACCTACAACAAGATGCACATGTTCGGCAACATCCAGGAGGCGAAGTTCATCTACGCGCTGCGCATGAGCGACAAGGTGGTGTCACGCACCGCAAGCTATGCCTCCCAGTGCGTCTCTTGCGGCGCATGTCTCGACAAATGCCCCCAGCACATCGCCATTCCGGAGATGCTGGCAAAGGTCGTCGCGGAGCTGGAGGGGGCCGATATGGAGAAAGCGATCGCAGCCGCACTCCCCATATTTACCGCGAAGCCGAAATAATTTTTTGCAGGAAGTTCATCATACGGAGGAACCGCATGCTCTCGTTCAAAGTAGACAAGAAGAAATGCACCAGATGCGGCGAGTGCGCCGCCGACTGTATCGCCGGGATCATCAAGATGGAGGACGACGCACCGTCCATCCCCCCCGAGTTGGAAGAAGCGTGCTACAAGTGCCAGCACTGTATGGCAGTCTGTCCCACGGGGGCGGTCTCCATCTTCGACCTCTCACCTGCGAAGAGCCAGCCGAAGGCGGGGCTCCCCACCCCGCTGCAGCTCGCCTCCCTCATGAAGGTGCGGCGCTCCGTGCGGCGCTACGAGGAGGGGAATGTCGACCGGGGACTGATCCAGAATCTTCTCGAGGTTGCCTGGCATGCGCCGACGGGCGTGAATGCCCGGCAGGTTCGCTTCACCGTCGTGGACGACCGCGCGAAGCTGGCGAAGCTTCGTGGCGAGATAATGGAGGGGCTCGGTCGGTTGGTCCGGGAGGACGCACTTCCGGAGGGTTACGAGCGCTTCAGGGGGATTGTCTCGGCGTGGGAGGAGAAGGGGGAAGATATCATCTTTCGGAACGCTCCGCACATAGTGGTCGCCTCGACACCGAAAAGCGTCCCGACGCCGCTGGCGGACTGCCTGATTGCGCTCACCTACTTCGAGTTGTACGCACAGGCCAACGGCGTAGGCACCGTGTGGGCGGGGCTGGCGAAGTATGCCATAGACGACCTCCTTCCGGAGACGCGCAAGAAGCTCGGCATCCCCGACGATCACCTCGTCGGTTATGTAATGATCTTCGGGAAACCTGCGGTAAGTTACGCGAGGGGGGTGCAGCACCGCCCAGCGATGATCCATACGGTGGAGTAGGCGTTGGCGGACCAGTCGGACCAGTCGGGCTCGTCGGACTATAGAACCGGGCAGGCCTAAGGGCCTGCCCACTCCATGCATTTCGCCGTGGGGCTCAAGCCGCCTTGGCCTTGCCGCGGGGGGCCGGAGCTCCTCTGAGAAGGCCCTGCGAGCTCAGGTCTTCATCCAGGTCGGGCCAGTGGATGCAGTAGCCGGCGCCCGAAATTTTCCAGTGCTCACGCTGCTCGGAGGTGGCATTCAGCAGCCGCGGAAACCACACCAGAGGGGCCGAAATCGTCCGCCCGTCGTAAAGATCAACAACTATGGTATCTGGTGTAAAGGTCACGTTCAGGATTCTCTCGCCAGCCCTAGGCTCCGAAGTACTCATACCACGCCTCCAAAAGTTCTTCTCGATGTTGCAACACCAACTTTTCCAGCTTTCTGAGTTCCCTTGCCTGAAACCCGAGAGTGTACCCCAGTTCGACTGGGTCCAGCCAGAACTTCGCGGAAAAATGCTCCCGATCGACATGGACATGCGGGGGTTCATGCATATCATGACTGACGAAATAGAATCTGTACGGCCCCGATCTTAGAACGGCTGGTGACATACCTCAACCCTTCCTCGTGAATTATGCAGGACAAAGCGTGCGGCGTGCAATGGTAAGATACGACGCCGCAGGCTACTTCGCCACCACCCCGAATTCCACTCTCGCGCCGCCGGCGCCTTCCTTTTTCGTACCGCCGTAGATATCCCCGGACTTCTCAAAGACCCTCTCCGGCGGCAGCCGCCCCTCCCCAACGAGAAACGCCGTTACCGCCGCGCACCGCTCGTGCGCCAGGGCGCGGAGTTGCTCTTCTCCGACCGTGGTGTTGGCGAGGATCAGTTTCGTCATCTCCGCATCGGGCAACTCCTTAAGCGTTCCTATCACGGTCCTCGGCTTCGGGAACTTCTCCTTTTCATAGACCGCCTTCAGAAGCTTTGCATGTTCCTCGGGAAGGATCTCCAGCGATTCCACCGTCTGCCCCGCGGGCAGGCGCTTCTCCTTTGCCATCTGCAGGAACTTCTCCCCTTTCATCTTCTTCTTGAGCAGCTCGATGCGGTACCCTTCCGGATCCTTCTCCCGGTCGACGATCCCGCATACCTCCAGCCGTATCCCCGGGCGCTCGGCCAGCGCCCGGGCGAGCTTGTGAAGCTTCTCACTCTCCCCCTGAGAAACGGTGCTGGCACCGGGAGCGAAGCTTACGTTGCTGAGGTCGGTCCCCCCTCCGAAGGTGGCGGAAAGGAGTGCCAGCGGCGATGTCACAGCCTTTGTGAAGACGTTTTTCACCACCTGCCACACCACCCCCCACACGCTGAACTGGGGATCGTCCGTCCGCCCGGTCACCGGGAGGTCGAGATGGATCTCGCCGTTCTTGTCCTTCAAAAGCGCAACGGCCAGGTGCACCGGCAGCTTCGTCGCCTTCTCGCTCTCCACCTTTTCCCCGAAGGTGAAGCGGTCGATGAAAACCTTGTTCTCCGAGTTCAACTGCTTCTTCTCTATCAGGTACTTGAGGTCGAGATAGAGCTTTCCCTGGTCGACCCGGTAGCCGAGGTACGTCCCGGAGTACGGCGAGACGCCCGGGAGCTCGATGTCGCGGAAGGTGATCTTCAGATCGACCAGGAGATCGTCGCGCAGGGGGTTGATGCGCCCGGTTATCTGCAGAGGGGAGCGGTTCTCCAGGTTCCCCCTCAGATCCACGTCGGCAAACTTCGACTCCTCCGACGACAGCCCCGATACGCGACCGCCGAGATGGTAGAAGGTCGTGCTGAACGGCTGAGGGAGATGCTCGTCGGAGAAGGCGACCGTACCTTCCTGTATGGTGACAGCCCCGATGGAAACCTTTTTCTTCAAGGCCGGGGGAGCCGCTGCAGCAGGACTCCCCCCCGGCTGCAGCGCAGCCGAAGAAACCGGTGCGGGCGGCATCGGCGCTGCAGTCCCCGCAGCCGGCGCGGCAGGAGGTACTTTGTCACCCCCTGTGGCGCCGTCCGATGCCGCTGTTTCTTTGGCAACGAGATTCTGGAGGTTCAGCGTCCCGTCCGGCCGAACGATGATGCGGGAGTACAGGTTATTGAGCGCGATCTGGCGGATGTCCAGTAAAAACGGCGCTATCTCCCCCTTGATCCCGTCAAGCTGCAGGCTTTCCCACCTCAAAAGATCCTGCTCTGCTATCGCATCGATGCTGTGGAAACTCCGCACGCCGGCATTACCCTGAAATACCCCGGCCGGCTTCCCATCCTTTACCGACAGTGCAACTTTGAGGTTTGCATCGAGGGCCCCACCGACGAGGATGACGTTGAGGTTCTCCGGAAGGTATGACTCGAAGTCACTCAGCGGGAGTCGGCCCACCTTCACGGTTCCGGTATAGCTGAAGGGCGCGGGGATTATGAAGCCGCCGGCCGAAATCGGCGCGTCCTTTCCAAAGGTCGTGGAGAGGCGGATCCCGGCAGGGTTCAGGTGCGATCCGGTGAGGTTGGTAAGACTCACGCGGGTGTCGTTCAGGGTGAAGACCGGATCCCCCTCCCGCGTTCTGTCAGTGAAGGCTAGTCCGATGCCGCTGCACTGGATCTTCCCGATCCTGTACGAAAAGGGCGGAGCCTCCCTGCTTCCCCGCGCGGCCGGCGGTGCCGGCGCCGCAGCCGCGCCGTGGGCGGGAGCTTCCCGCACCAGCGACAGTGCCGGGACCGATCCGTCCTCTTCGCGGGAGACCGACATGATCCCTCTCGACAGGGTGATATTTTCTATCTCCAGGTGATTGGTCTTTTGCCGGTACGAGGCACCAGCGGCGTCCAAACTGGCGAGAGACAACCTGTTTCCCTTGCCGAGGCGGGTGGAGAGCCCTCGCAGGCCAAGTGCCATCGCCTCTGCAGAAAGTCCTTCCTCGGGAGAATACACGATCGCCGCGGAAAGGTCTGCGCGCCCCTCGAAGGGAGCAGCAAGATACCGCGAAAGGTACGGCCAGCTCTCCTCCAACGGCAGGTCCTTCACTGCAACATTGCCGGAGAAGGCGGCAGAGGGGAGGGAAAAGCTGCCGCTCGATGCGGCCTTGCCGCCGTTGACGGTGAAGGAGAGCTTGTAGTCGGCGGGTCTGGAGCCGGTGGTGGAGAAGCCGGTGATGGCGGCCTCTATGCCGGCCACCTTGGCGGTGAAGCCGCCCGCGGGGACGAGGTCGCTGAAATGCACGGTGCCGTTTTTGAAGAGGAAGGAGGAGACATCGACCGGCAGCGTCGTTTGCTTCGGGGCGTCTTCCCCTTCATCCTCCTCGTCCGACTCCGCATTCTCCTGCGCGACCGCGGGTTTAAGAAGACGATCATACATCCACTCCCCGTGCTTGTTCCTGCTGGCGAAGATTTCCAGGCCGTCCAGGAGGATGGAGGAAAAGGCGTATTTCTTCCTCGCGAAGTCCAGTTTCGCCGCCTTCACCTGCAAAAGAGGGAGCTTCACCAGAGGCTTCCCGTTCCTGAGGGAGACGCTCGCCTCTTCCACTGTAAGGATGCCGCTTAGAGCAACTTCGGGCCTTCGGTCGGAGGAGACGTGGTAGTCCAGGTCCGCGTCGAGAGTCACAAAGCCGCTCTTCACGTCGATTGGGGGGCGCACCGGCGAGTAGCCGAGGTACTCGGGGAGACTCATACGCTGCAACCCGAGGTGCAGCGAGGTCTGCATCGACTTGCTGAGCGGCTTCGTCCTGCCGCGAAGGCTGAAGGCGGTACCGTTCACCACCGCGGTGACCTGGGGGGCGACGTAGCTCTCCGCGTAGTACGGGATGTTGCTTATGAACGGAATCCCCATATCCAGCTTCCGAACGGTATGGACCTTTTCGGGGCCGACTGCCTTGTCGCTGAAATCGACGGAGCCGTTGCGGATGACTATGTTGTTGAGGGAGAAGAGGATCGGCTTCTTCCCGTCCGGTTGTGCCTTCAGGCGGCGGTCGATTATGTCGGAAAAGCTGTAGCGGTTCGGGGCGGTACGGACGAAGCTGACTTGCGGCTCTTCGACAGTGATCTCGTCGAGAACAAGCGCGCGCCGAAAGATGGAGGCTGAACTCAAGGACACCCGGAGTCTCCGGATGGCAAGAAGAGGAGCCCTCCCCTTCTCATCGAGCGACACGCCATCGATGGTCACGGTGAGGGTAAAGGGATTGATCGAAACGGCATCGATCCTGGTGACCCTGCCGGTCGCCTCCCCGACCGCCTCCACAGCCCTGCTCTTCACTATCTGCGGCAGAAGAGTCACTATGAAAAGAAGCAGGACGACTACGAAGAGCCCTGCTCCTATGAAAATTTTTCCCTTTCGCTGCATTATCCCCTCGCGACGATACTCAGATTGCCTCTCACCCTTTGTTCAATGACAGAGAACCGACCAAAGAGACTATAAAATGATATGGCACAACCTGCAACAGTGTGATGAGGGGGCAACACGAAAACCGGTTCATGAGGGTCTGCCGGATGCAAGGGGGACGATGGCAATTACATTTCGCAATCCTTATACTGTAATGAAGGAAACGAGGTAGCAGGAACTGTCGAGTTTGCCTCGCCGGGGACGGAAACCATGAATTCATTCCAGCGACTCAACTTGCAGGCACAGCTCCCGCAACTGGGGCGCGTCAGGGTAAAGCGCGTTGATGTGCTCTTCATCTCTGCACTTTTGCTGCTTACGATCATGCTTTTCGTGTCCTACCAGATCAAGACGAGGCTCGCGGACTCGAATCGCTGGACTGCCCATACCTATACCGTTCTGGAAAGACTCGACGACCTCCACGGTTTCCTGCTCGAGGCGCAAAGCGCCCGGCGCGCCTACGTCCTCACCAGGAACAAGCAGTACAAACTGCACTACCAGTTCAGCGCCGAAAAGATCCCCCCCGTCGTCGCCACCCTCAGGGAACTTACCCGCGACAACACCGTGCAACAGCAGCGCCTCGTCAAGCTCGGGTACATGATCGACCGGAAGATGCACATCCTGCAAACCTCCATCGATGTGATGGAAAAGGAGGGGTACAACGCTGCCGTGCAGGCGCAGATTACCGAGGAGGGGTCGGTGGTGATGTCCATGATCGCCTTGGACATCAACAAGATGAAGGACCACGAGGAGAACCTCCTGAAGGAGCGGCGCGCGGCAGAGCAAACGAGCGTCCTGTATCTCCTGGTGGTGGTGTGGGGGGGGATCCTGGCCGCCATGCTCATGCTGTCGCTGACCTATTTGGTTGCACGTCGCGAAGCTGTGACCCATGCAAGGCTCGCGGGTGCTCTTGAGTCTTCCAACAGGGACATCAGGAATCTGAGCGAGATGACGCAGTTTCTGCAGAGCAGCGGCACGCTGGCAGAGGCACACGACATCCTCTCCCGCTACGGAGCAAGGATCTTCTCCGGCGACTCCGGCGGCATCTATCTCCTCAACCCGTCGAAGAATCTGGTAGTGGAAGCCGCGGGGTGGGGAGGAGCGCATACCGATCAGTTCGGCCCCGAGCAGTGCTGGGGGCTGCGTCTCGGGCAGCCCCACATCGCCACAGCCGATGCCGACGTCCGGTGCCCCCATTGCGACGCAATATCGGCCTCCATCTGCATCCCCCTCGCCGCGCAGCACGAAACCATGGGAGTCCTCCACATCGGCCTCACCTCCCCCGTCTCGGTCGCCGCCCTGGAGGAGAAGCACCAGATGGCGGTGACCTTCGCCGAACAGGTAGCACTTGCGCTGCGAAACCTCCTCCTTCGGGAACAGCTGAAGGAGCTTTCCATCAGGGATCCCCTCACCGCTCTTCTCAACAGGCGCTTCATGGAGGAGTCGATCCAGAAGGAGCTCGCGCGCGCGACGAGAAAGAAGTTGCCCCTTTGCCTGGTCATGATGGACGTGGACCACTTCAAGAATTTCAACGACACCTTCGGACATGAGGCGGGGGACTATGTGCTGAAGGAATTCGGCCACATCCTGAACACCCTCACCAGGGAGAGCGACATCGCCTGCCGCTTCGGCGGCGAGGAGTTCATCCTCATCATGCCGGAGACGTCCCGGAGTTTGGCACTGGAGAAGGCGAACACGATCCGGGAGGGGATAAAGGGGCTTCAGCTCGCCTTCGGGAAGCAGCAGCTCGGGAAGGTGACGATTTCGGCGGGGGTGGCCTCTTTTCCTGAGAACGGAGACGCCTTCGAGCATCTGCTGGGGGCCGCCGATACGGCGCTGTACCGGGCGAAATCGCTGGGGCGGGACCGGGTGGAAGTGGGGTAGAGGAGGTTAGGTCTTCCGGAGCTTCCGGAGCACTTCAGAAGGCCTAACGTTCCCCCCTTTGCGAAGGGTCATCCGGGAATTCCGGGGAACGCGCTACAAAGAATCCGGGTGCCCCCACGCTGGAGCGTAGGCATCTTGCCTGCGATGGCGGCGCAGCCGCCACAGACCGCGCGGCTGGCGCCGCGGTACAGGCTGGGAAGCCTGTGCTCCAGCGCGGCGCCACTAGTGTCCCCTCACGTCAGCGGAAGCGACCGGGCTGAATTCCCGGAATTCCCGGATGAACCTTCGCAAAAGGGGGGACGCGAGGCCTCGTGCGGCCGTTCGTTGGAACATACTACGGCTTCCCCGGAATTCTCCGATGAGCCTTCGCAAAGGGGGGAACGCAGGTTCGCGTGCGGCGGTTCGTAGAGATATGGATCCGGGCCACGGAACGCCCGGACGAACTATAGAAAAGGGATCAGCCACACTCGCTGATCCCTTTTGTATTTCGAAGTAACCGCCGCCCTCGAGTCCCCCCTCCCTCGACGGGAGGGGGACAGGGGGTGGGTGAAGTCGCCATCTGCTGGACCACCGGCAGCTTCGCGGCCAACAGTGCATCATGCTCCTACTGCGTGCTTGATATCTTCCTCCGGGGTGCTGATCGGGCCGAGGTCGTAGTTCTTCACCAGGAAGTCGAGCACAGCCGGGGAAACATAGGCCGGCAGTGAAGGACCAAGCCGGATTCCCTTGATTCCCAGGTGCAGCAGGGTGAGGAGGATGACGTGCGCCTTCTGCTCGTACCAGGAAAGGATCATCGATAGCGGCAGATCGTTCACCCCGCACTGGAAGGCATCAGCAAGCGCTACCGCGATGCGTACCGCCGAATAGGCGTCGTTGCACTGGCCGACGTCGAGAAGCCGCGGGATCCCGCCGATGTCGCCGAAGTCGAGCCGGTTGAAACGGTTCTTCCCGCAGGCCAGGGTGAGAATGACGCAGTCTGACGGGACCTTCTGTGCGAGGTCGGTGAAGTAGTTGCGCCCCGGTTTGGCGCCGTCGCATCCGCCGATCAGGAAGAAGTGGCGCACCGCCCCGTTCTTGACGGCATCGACGACCGCCCCGGCGACCTTGAAGACCGCCTCGTGGCCGAAGCCTACGAGGATCTCCTTACCCGGATTCTCCGGAAGATCGGGGAGGGAAAGCGCCTTGTCGATGACCGGCTTGAAATCGTGCCCCTCGATGTGCGGCACGCCGGGCCAGGCCACCTCGCCCCAGGTGAAGAGCCTGTCGGTGTACTCACCAGCAGGGCGCTGGATACAGTTCGTGTTGAAGATGATCGCTCCCTGGAAGTCCGGGAGCTCCTTCGTCTGGTTTTGCCACGCGGTGCCGAAGTGCCCGGCAAAGTGGGCATATTTTCTGAGCCCCGGATAGCCGTTCGCCGGGAGCATCTCGCCGTGGGT
This sequence comes from Geomonas sp. RF6, assembly GCF_021044625.1. Classification (NCBI taxonomy): domain Bacteria; kingdom Pseudomonadati; phylum Thermodesulfobacteriota; class Desulfuromonadia; order Geobacterales; family Geobacteraceae; genus Geomonas; species Geomonas sp. RF6. The sequence goes on from NZ_CP087999.1 coordinate 5,251,484, forward strand.
ATAGACGTTGATCCCTTTCCCTTCGGTCTGCTTAAGTATTTCCTCGAGCATGGGCAGGTCGTGACCGGAAACCACGATCCCCTTCCCCGCCTTCGTCCCGAGATTTACCTTCATCGGTTCCGGAGCCTGGAAGTTCTCAGCGTGTCCCTCGTAAAGAAGTTCCATAGTGCGCAGGTTGAGCTTGCCGCACTCGAGCGACAGGTTGACGAAGTCCTCGAGCGTCGCCTGCGGATCGCATGTCTTGGCGAGAGAGCGATGGATGAACTCGTAGATCGCCTCGTCCTCTTTCCCCATTTCCGTTGCGTGCCAGGCAAAGGCGGCCATCCCCATGAGACCGTAGATCAGGATCTCGATGGTGGAGAGGATGTCGGGGTTCTGGTGCCAGGTGAAGATGTTGTACTGGCGCCCCTGATCGGTGAGAGCCTTGGTATCGCCGGCAGGGTGCCAGGTCGCAGGCCCTTCCGGAAGCTGGGGCGCTGCCGAGCCTTTCTGCTTCTGGTAGGCGTTTTCGTACAGCGACTTTGCCTTCTCCTTCATCTGGTAGCATTTCTGCAGCCGGCGGGCGATATCGTCCGGGTCGAAGTTGACGTTGGTGACACGGGTAAAGAATCCGTCCAGCATGAAGCGATCGATCTCCTGGTCCTTCTCGCCGAGCTCCCGCGCCTTACTGGCGTAGAGCGCGACACCTTTGAGACCGTAGATCATGAGATCGAGGAGAGCGGCAACCTGCGGATCCTTCCCGCAGTTCCCCATTACGTCGCAACCGACCCCGCGGGCCGCCTGCTCACATTGTCTGCAAAACATCGGGCTTTCCATTGAATACTCCTTTCCTCGGGTGATTTTTTCTTTCAACGAGGAGAGTTTGTCAGAAAGAGTGAACATTTCAAGCCCGCCAACCGTGTTGAGGGAGAAGAAATCGCAATACAAACAGAAGCTGCCGGAATCGGGTCACCCGAATATAAAAAACCGGCGACCCCGCAACTGCCGGAGGCACCGGTTCCTGGTCCTCTTTTATGCTGAGCGCCCTCTATTGCAAAGCTGTCCTTTGCGGGACGTGCACCAGCCGGTTTCAGGGCGTCCTCTCCTCGGGTTGATTCCTCCATCGAGAGGGATAGACTTTATCTCGGTGTTCCAAGGGTTTACCTCATAACGAATCATCAACAGGAGAAAAGAATGAATCAGGAGATGCTGCGAACTCATCCACGGAAGCCGTTTTTTGACCTGGACCAGCTCACCGCGTGCCTCGCCGCGTGTACTGAATGCGCCGACACCTGCACCATCTGCGCCGACGCCTGCCTCAGCGAGGAGAAGGTGCAGATGCTCACCAAATGCATCCGGTTCGACCTCGACTGCGCCGACATCTGCAGCACCACCGCGAGGGTGCTGTCTCGGCAGACCGAGCCGAACGCCCAGCTGATGCTCATGCAACTCGAATCTTGCGCGACGGCCTGCCGCCTCTGCGCCGACGAATGCCAGAGCCATGCGGAGATGCACAGGCACTGCAGAGTCTGCGCGGAATCGTGCCGCAACTGCGAACAGAGGTGCCGGGATCTCATCTCATCGATGCCGGGAATTACCGGTCGGAAATAGAAGATCAATCACCGGCGGCAGCACCCGGAGCTGCCGCTTCGCCCCCGCGTTTTGCTCCCCCCCCACACCTTGAGGCGGTAAAATTCCGCCACGTCACTTCGCACCGATCCAACTCGAATAGACGGGTTCAAGAAAGTCGCTTTGGCCGCCGCCATGCCTCAGCCTCGATGTAAACCTTCTTCACCTGGGGCACCCGCGCCTTGATCGCCTCCTCCATTTCCAGGATTGCGTCTTCTATCTCCCCCGCGGAGACATGATCCGCAAAATCAAGGCTGACGGTGGTGACGATATACTCCGGCCCCATGTGGAGAGTCAGCACTTCGTTCACGTGCTCAACACACCTCCCCTGCCCCACGATTTCTCTGATGGCGCCCACCACCTCGCTGTCGGCGGCTTCACCGACGAGAAGCCCCTTCGTCTCCCTCGCCAGAAGAGCGGCGGTAACGCCGAGGATAACGCCGATGAGGACGGAGGCCAGGCCATCGAAAACGGGGCTTCCGGTGAGCTGGGTAAGGAAGATGCCGACGAGGGCCACGAGCAGGCCGAGCATGGCGGCGGAATCCTCCATCACCACAAGGAAGAGCGTCGGGTCCTTCCCCCGGCGGATCGCCTCGATGAAGCTCTGACGGTCGCTCTTCTCCTTGCCGAACTCCCGTACCGACACGATCCAGGAAATGCCTTCAAAAACGAGGGCAGCGGCTATTATGATGTAGTTCACCATCGGGTTTGCAATGGGGTTCGGCGCGAGGAGATGGATTATTCCCTCGTAGAGCGAGATCCCCGCGCCGAGGGAGAAGATGAGGATGGCGACGACGAAGCTCCAGAAGTAGATCTCCTTGCCGTGGCCGAAAGGAAACTGCTCGTCAGGTGGAAGTGCGGCGCGGTGCAAGCCGTAAAGGAGGAGTACCTGGTCACCGGTATCAACGAGGGAGTGGATCCCTTCAGACAGGATTGCCGAGCTCCCGGTCCACCATGCCGCGCCGAACTTGGTGGCGGAGATGAGAAGATTGGCCGCCATGGCGGCATAGATTACCTTTCTGGCGCCACCCTTCATGGTGGGTCCTTCTCGTGTGGTTCGTCGCGGTGGAGTGGTAGCGGTTGATGTAACTTTATCCCCGGCAAGGGGGTCTGCAACGCGGCCCATTGAGCCCACGGTGTTGACTACTGGCAAATAGTGCTGTAGCTTGGGGCGCCTGAGCATTTGCAGTGGGACACAAGGAGGGGGCATGTCGGAGCTGGCATATTGGACGGTATTTCTGGGCACCGCGCTTGCGTTGTGCCTCTCGCCTGGACCTGACCTCCTTTACGTTATATCCCGCAGCATTGCGCAAGGGACAAAGGTCGGCCTGGCATCCGCCGCGGGACTATGGATCGGGGCTTTCATTCATGTACTCGCGGTCGCTTTCGGCCTTTCAGCGCTCCTCGTAGCCTCGACCGCTGCATTTACCGTCGTGAAGTACCTCGGTGCCGCCTACCTTGCCTATCTCGGCATCCAGTCCCTCTTCTCACGCGGTGCCTCGTTCTCGCTCCCTGCGGTGGAGACATCGAAACTGACCCCGGCGCAGGCACTCCGGCAGGGGATCCTCGTCGATCTGCTAAACCCGAAAGTCGCCATCTTCTTCATGGCGTTTCTCCCCCAGTTCGTGAGGCCTCACAGGGGAAACACCTCGCTGCAGCTCATCATCCTCGGCGTCATTGTCATAGCAGTCGCGATCCCCATCGAATCGTTCTTCGTCGTCGCAGCATCCCGCACGACAGGATTTTTCAGGCAGCACCCCAGGACATCCCTCTGGCTTGACCGGGCGCTCGGCTCGGTCCTGGTATCGCTCGGGATTCGCCTGGCCCTCCTGGAGCAGCGTCGGTAACGGCAAGCGAAAGCGATTTAAAATCATCCCCCTCGTTCCCAGGCTGGAATGAGCACGGAAGACCTCCCATTCCGTCACCTCCTTGTTCCCAAGCTCCGGCTCGGGAACACACTTGCCCGGGAGGCTCAGCCTCCTTCCCTCTGCAACACATCGATACCCGCTGCCGCGGATGCAAAGCTGGAGCTTTGCACCCAAGCCCGTCCCCAAGGAGGACCTTGGGAACGAGCATGTATGTTGAGGGTGAAGTTCATCCCACTGCGGTGAACTTCACCCTCGTTCCCAAGCTCAGCTTGGGAACGCACTTGCCCGCGAGGCTCAGCCTCGCCAATTCCGCGATCATCCGCTGCCGCGGATGCAAAGCTGGAGCTTTGCACCCAAACCCGTCCCCAAGGAGGAACTTGGGAACGAGTATGTCGAGCGTGTACGTTGAGGTGAAGTCCGCCCCCCCTGCGGTAAAGTTATTGTAAAAGGAACACTTAAAGGGACTGACGGCGACTCGATCGCTCAGTTTCAGCGCATTCCCCCCTTTCTCCCTCGACCGCTCCCTTTCTTCCGGAACGCGACCGCGTCTGCCCATCCCTCACCGCCCTGCCCGAATGTAACAGCTGTTACCGAGATGCATTTCACCCCGCGCTAACCGCAGCTTTACCTTCGGGTGCGACCGGGGAGCCTATGAATACTCAGAAGCCACTTATCACCTTTGGCCTCATGGCCTACAACGATTCGAAATTTTTAAGGGAAGCGCTTGCGGCCGCTTTCTCTCAAAGCTACGAGCCTCTGGAAATCATTCTTTCCGATGACTGTTCCACCGACGACACGTTGCAAATCATGGAGCAGGCGGCGGCCGAGTACCGCGGCCCCCATACGATCGTGCTGAACAGGAACGAGAGGAATGTCGGAGTCAGCAATCACATCAACAGGATCATGGAGATCTGCAGCGGCGAGATAATGGTCATAGCCGCCGCCGACGACATCTCGCTGCCGCACAGGGTGCAGCGAACGTACGAGGAGTTCGTGGCGTCAGGGGGGACGGCCTTCTCCATCCATTCCAGCTGCATTCTCATCGACGACAATGGTGAGACGATCGGCACTGCACAGGAGTACGAATCGTATGAGGCAGATCTCGAGACGGTCATCGAGGAAGGCACATGGCTGTATGGCTGCACTCATGCGTGGCACCGGGACATCTTCGACAAGTTCGGGCCACTCCGCGCCGACGTAAAGCGGGAGGATGAGGTGCTGCCATTCCGATCTCTCCTGCTCGGCACCATACGGTACATACGGGAACCGTTGGTGCTTTACCGCCTGCACGGCAGTAACCTTTCCAAGTGGAAGCGCACAGTCGTCTCCGATGGCGGAGAGCTGAATGACCTGATTTACGGGGAGTTCCACGAAAGGGTGGTGAACTTGAAATCGTACCTCGCGGATCTGGAAACCGGGGGACACCTCCTCGATCGACAAAGAATGGTTGCACTGCGGGAAAGGATTTTGAGGGAGATCGATTCACGCGAGGTGGAGATGACACTGAGGAAGGGTAGCCTGAAGGAGAAGGTGGAGATACTTCGCCAGCAGAATGCTGTGAAGTTCGACCCTGCCCTGACCGCGCGGGTGCTGTTGAGAATACTCTTTCCGGACCTGTACAAGCAGTACAGCTACCACAGGTACAAGAAATTCACCTCCAGCGAGGTGGAGATGCTCCCGGACGGCGGTCCTGCGCGCGGCACAGTTCCGCTGCAGCAGTAGCGGCCTCAAAACATTTTTGGGCGAGCCGCAGACATTTCTGGAGCGGCCTCGGACATTTCTGGAGCGGCCTCGGACATTTCTGGAACTGCGGAAACATTTTTGGAGCCGTAGGAAACATTTTTGGAGCCGTAGGAAACATTTTTGGAGCCGTAGGAAACATTTTTGGAGCCGTAGGAAACATTTTTGGAGCCGTAGGAAACATTTTTGGAGCCGTAGGAAACATTTTTGGAGCCGTAGGAAACATTTTTGGAGCCTCCGAAACATTTTTGGAAGAGCCTGAAACGTTTTTAAAGCAGCCTATCGCAAAGGACGATGGGCCAAATGGAGCGGATGATACAGCATTGTCAATTAATGACGTCACTCTTATTTTCGGTAACATCATAAGAGAGCAGCTGGTTCTGCACCGGCTCCCGCCATTCACCTTCGGCAGCAAGGAGTGCTATGTCATACAAGCGGATACTGCAGACCACCCTGATCATGGGGAGCTCGTCAGTATGTAATACGTTGCTTGGGATTGTACGCACCAAGATCCTCGCCCTCATCCTCGGCCCCTCCGGCATCGGCCTCGCCGGGATCTACACCACCGTCACCGGGCTTTTCAGCGCCGTCTGCGGGCTCGGCATCTGGGAGAGCGGCGTCAGGCAGATCGCCAACGCCGTCGGCTCCGGCGACGATGAGCTGGTTGGCCGCACCGTCCTTACCATCCGCCGGGCCACCCTCATCTGCGGAGCACTCGGATTTGTCGCCCTCGTTGCCTTCAGCGGCATCGTAAGCAAACTCACCTTCGGGCACGATGGCCACACCAGAGATCTCGCCCTCGTCTCCCTCACCATTCTCTTTGGTGCACTGGCCAGCGGACAGGCGGCGCTTATCCAGGGAATGCGCCGCATAGGGGACCTGGCGAAACTCGGGGTCCTCGGCTCCCTGCTCGGCACGGTCATCAGCATCCCCATCGTGTACGCCTTCGGGGAGCGCGGCATCCCCTATTTCCTCATCAGTGTCTCCGCCATGAGTATCCTGACCTCCTCGTGGTACGCGCGAAAAATCAGGACGGCGTCCGTCCGCGCCTCGTGGCTCGAGTCCCTCAGGGATGCGCACCCCCTCCTGAAGCTGGGGGTAGCACTTATGTCCGGTGCCCTCATGACGGCGGCGACCCAGTACATCCTGCGCGTCTTCATAGTAAGGGAACTGGGGCTCACTGCCGCCGGTGTCTATCAGGCCTCGACGACGCTGTCGCTGGTTTATGTGGGGATCATCCTCAACGCCATGCTCACCGACTTCTATCCCCGCCTTGCAGCGGCATCGGGAAACAATGTGGAGTGCGCGTCACTGGTCAACAAGCAGATCGAGGTCGGGCTCCTTCTCGCCGTCCCCGGGATCGTGGCGATCATGACCTTCGCGCCGTGGGTCATCGCCACCTTCTATTCCGCAAAGTTCCTCTCCGCCGTCGACATACTGAGGTGGCAGATACTGGGCGTGATGCTCCAGCTGGTGACCTGGCCGATGGGGTTCATCCTGCGCGCCAAGGGGAACGGCAAACTCTTCTTCTTGAGCGAGCTTTTCGCCAACAGCAGCTACCTCGTGCTCACCTGGGTGGGAATCACCTTCTTCGGGCTACCCGGTCTCGGCGGAGCGTATTTCGGCATGAACCTCACCTATCTCGTCCTCATCTTCTTCATCGTGCGTGGCTACTACGCATTCGGCTTCACCAGGGAGAGTGTGCGCCTGCTGATCATGTCGTGCATCGCCCTCGCCGGCGTCTTTCTCCTCACAGCCTTCCTCCCCAAAACCGCCTCACTGATAGCAAATTCAGTAGTCACCCTCGTTGTCAGCGGCTACTCACTCAAGGTTCTCCTGAGCAGAGCAGGCGAGGAAATGGCCCCCGGACTCCTGCTGAAGATCAAGTCGTGCTTCTCGCCATGAAAAAGA